>NZ_CP095491.1:1202097-1502622 GCF_023028105.1 Halosolutus gelatinilyticus | reverse complement strand
GTGGAGGCGGGCCGGTGGGCGTCGTCAGTGCCGGACCGGCTCGAAGCGGAGGTCCGAATCGGCGTGGCGCCCGGCGAGACGGTCGCCGAGGTCGAACGGGAGTTTGAGGAGCGACTGGCCGCGGTCGTCGCCGAGGACTCGTTCCTCGAATCCCACCCGCCGACGTTCGAGCGCTTCTCGATCCAGTTCGAACCCGCGGAGACCGACGCCGACGAACCGGTCGTTCGGGCGGTTCAGTCGGCGATGGCCGACGCCGGACTCGAGGACACCGACGTCCGCGGTGCGACTTACGGCGCCGACAGCCGCCACTACGTGCGCGCCGAGATTCCGACCGTGCTGTTCGGGCCGGGAACCGTCGACCAGGCCCACTTCCCCGAGGAGTCGATCGCGTGGGAGGAGGTCCTGACCGCGGGGGAGGTTCTCGCGGCGGCGGCCCAGGCGTATCTGGCGGGCTGAAGTAGTTCCGGCGGCCGCTCGATCGGGTTGCCTGCGCTCATTCGAGGTGATCGTATCCCGGGAGCGTTCGAACCAGGTGGCCTTCGATCTCGTACACTCGGCCCAGCAACCCGTCGGCCTCGATCGTCTCCGGTTCGTAGAGGGTTCGCGTCCGAAGGCCGGTACAGCCCGCGAAGGCGGCGGTAAGACCGCCGCCGCCCGGCGCGAGCAGCCGTCTGCGGGAGGGAGTCCGGATCGATCGCCGATTCGATCGATCGTCGGGAACCATGATTCACCCGTCCGAACGGAGACGTATCTGTCTTCCTAACGGTTTCGCTATTGAACGGACCGGGGAGTATTGGAGGCCGCGATAGCCTCGAGTCGAAACCCCGCCTTCTTTCCCCGATTCGCGCGTTCGTTCACCCATGCCCACCGCCGCTACCGGCTCCGTCTCGCTGTACTACGATCGCCAGGGCGACGGCGATCCCGTCGTCTTCGTCCCCGAGGCCGGCCTCGGGGGCTGGCTGTGGGGGTGGCAACACGCCGCCGTCGCCGGCCCGTACGAGGCGATCGTCTGGGACCTCCGGGGGACGGGTCGATCGGACGCGCCGCCGGGTCCGTACGCGCTGGAGACGCTCGTCGGGGACCTGACGGCCGTGCTGAACGAGTGCGGCGTCCGAAAAGCGCACGTCGCCGGCTGCGGTCTCGGCGGTGCCGTCGCGCTCGCCGCGGCCCGGACCACGAACCGGGTCGAGACGCTGACGCTGTTCGGAACCGCGCCGCGGGGCGAGACGTACGATCTCGACCCGCTGTTCGCGCCGCCGGACGATCGGGCGGCGCTCCGTGACTCGCTCGCGGCGGGCCTCTCGGAGGACTTCCTCGAGTCTCAGCCCGACGCGGTGGACGGCGTCGTCGACTGGCGGGCGGACGGCGACGCCGATCGAGCGGGCTGGGAGGCGCAGGTCGCCGCACTCGAGGAGTTCGATGCGACGGACTGGCTCGTGGAGGTCACTCAGCCGACGCGCGTGATCCACGGCACCGACGACGAACTCGTTCCAGACGAGGCTGGCGAAGACCTCGCGCGCAGCCTCCCGCGCGGCGAGTTCGTCCCGATCGACGGCGCGGGCCACCTGTGCTTCGTCGAGCGATCGCGGACGGTCAACGACCTGCTCGCGGACGCTCTCGAAACCGGAACCGAAGACGAGTGGGGGTGATCGGGTCGTCCTCCGCCGAAGGGTTCATGTTCGAGCGATCCGACGAACCGTCCCGGCGTCAGGACTCTTTCCACTCGCCGTAATCGGTCTCCTCGACCTCGCCTTTCGCCTGCCGGTTACGCGGCCAGTAGGCGATCCCCACCGCGAGCCCGTAGCCGAGCAGGACGCCGCCGAGGACGACCGAGCCCGGTACCCAGGCTATCGACGCGGCCTGCCACCAGGTCTGGCCCGGGTAGTACGCGCCGATCCGGAACAGCCAGCTGACCAGCATAACGGTTAGTAACGGGAGGTACACCCGACGGAGACGTCGCCCGAGCGCCTCGGAATACGGCATCTTGATCGTCGGGTTGCGGTAGTCTTCGCTCAACTCCGCTCGCCAGCGCGATAGTTCCACGCCCGCGGACGGATCGAGGGCGTTCGCGAACAGGTTCTCCTGCAGCAATCGCACCCGCGAACGCCACACGTCGTAGCTCTGGTACCGCCGCGCCTCGATCCCGAGAAACACCGACATCACGAGCATCCCGATCAGCAGGATCACGTGCGAGGTCCCGTCGCTCGAGAACGCATAGACGAGGATCGCGGCCATGACAGTGACCGCCCAGTTGGTGGTCTGGTCGAGTCGATCGCGCCAGGTGGTGACGCGCGAGATTTCCCCCCGGTAGAGGTGCGCGGTGACCGACCCGAGGCCAGTACTCTTGTCGACCATCTCGCGACCGATCTCCCGCTCTTCGGACGCTTCCGGGTCGAAATCAGGGTCGCCTCCGATCATTACGACCGGTATCACCGGAACGGAGATAACGAGCACGCCTGCACTACGGGAAAGTTGCCCCCGCGAACGCGCAGGTCGCGAATCGGGTCGGCGCGACCCGCGCCGTTCGTGCTTGCGACTGACCCCCGACGTACTACGTACGAGAGCGTGGACGGGACGACCGTGACGCTTTCGCTGGCTCGCCGGGCCGATCGCTTCCCCGACCGTACTGCGATCGTGGACGTCTCGGAGCACCGTCTCTACGCGCCCGCCGAGACGGTCCACGATGATCGCGTCTCCTACGGCGAACTCGCCGCGATCGTCGATCGAACGGCCGAGCGCCTCGCGGCGCTGGACGTCGGCGTCGGCGACACCGTCTGTTACGTCTCGAGGAACCGGGTCGCCTCGATCGCGCTCCTGTTCGCCTGTCGTCGACTCGGCGCGACGTACGCCCCGATCTCGCACCGGCTGACGCCGGCGACCGTCAAGCGCCCGTTCGAGGTGCTCGATCCCGACCTCGTCGTCTCCGAGGCCGCCCAGCGGGACCTCGTGCGTTCGATCCCGTTCGACCGATCCGTGACGCTCGAGAAACTCGCCGAAACCGATCGGACGTCGACCGAGGACGGCGACCGAGTGGCCGTGTCAGTCGACGAGGACGCCGATCGCGACGGCCCGCTGCTCGCGCTGCACGGCGAAACCGGTCGGCCGATCGTCGGCTACTCGGCGAGCGCCGTCGAGTGGAACTGCATCACGGCCGCCGTAACGTGGGGGCTCTCGGGCGACGACTCGGGACTCGTATCGACGCCGCTGTCCGCCGCCGACGGTCTGTTCCGGATCGCGCTCCCGTTGCTCTACGTCGGCGGAACGCTGGTGCTCGATCGGGCCTTCGATCCGGGTGACGCGCTGACCGCGATCGACGCCCGCGACGTGACCGTCCTCGCCGGCCGCGCGACGGTGGTTCGCGAACTCGCGGCCGACGAGGGATTCGCGGCGATCGAGGCCGTCGACCTCGTGATCTGCGACGAGGCGACCGACCAGGACCTCGTCGCCCCGTACGCGGCGCGCGACGTCCCGATGGTTCGCGCGTACGGCCGACTCGAGTGTCCGACCGCGCTGTGCCAGACGACGGGAACCGACCCCGTCGCGGGTACCGGCGTCGGCCGTCCGCTCCCGGACTGTCGGGCCCGTCTCGTCGACGACGAGGGAACCACCCTCGACGGCGCGGTTGAAGGGCGTCTCCAGCTGTCGGGTCCGGTGCTCGCGACGGACTACGTCGCCGCGTCCGGAACCGACGACGAGGAGTGGTACGAGCCCGCGATCGAGGAAGCCGCGGAATCCGCCGCGAGCGACGACGGCCTCGACGGCACTGACGAACCCGCCGGCGAGGGCGAACCCGATCACAGCGGCGATGCCGACGGTGACCGCGGCCGATTCGAAGACAACTGGTTCGATACCGGCGACCGGTTCCGTCGGGACGAGGACGGGTCGTACCACTCAATGTGAGTCCCGTGCGGTCGATCGATCCCGACGCGCCGTCCGCGGCGACGCGATCGAGTCGCGCGGGTCGCCCGCGGCGCCGATGCGATCGAACCGCTCGGGCCGCCGTCTGCGGTCGCGGCAAGGCCGGGATGCGACGGAAGGCCTATTTATATCGAGCGGTCACTAGCCGCCGATGAGACAGCTTCGGCTCGCCGTCCTGAACGCCGCCCACCGGGACGTGAACACGACGCGAAACTTCCGGCGCGAACTCGACGCCTCGCTGGCGGAGTTTGACGTCACCGAGGGCGAGGTCCCCGACGGGTTCGACTTCGACGGCGCCGTCGTCACCGGCTCTCGATCGTCGGTCTACTGGGACGAGGAGTGGATCGAGACGACGAAGGAGTGGGTGAGGGGGGCGATCGATCGCGAGCTTCCGATTCTCGGGATCTGCTGGGGCCACCAGTTGCTCGCGGACGTTCTCGGCGGCACCGTCGAGGCCATGGGCGTCTACGAGGTCGGCTACAGCGAAATCGAACACGGTGGCGACTCGCGGCTGTTCGACGGTATCTCCCGGGAGTTCACCGTCTTCACGAGCCACTACGATGCCGTGACCGAACTCCCGCCGGGGGCCGAGTCACTCGCCGAGAACGAGTACTCGAACCACGGCTTCCGAAGAGGGCGGGTCTTCGGCGTCCAGTTCCACCCCGAGTACGACATCAAGACCGCCCGCGAACTCGTTCTTCGGAAGGACCTCTCCGAGGAGCGGCGCCGATCGGTCCTCGACGAAATCACCGAGGAGAACTACCAGCGGGCCTGCGAGGCCAAACTCGTCTTCGACAACTTCGTCGAGTACGTTCGCGAGCGAAGCGAAGCGGTAAGCAAGCCCGAAAACGCTTCGGCGTAGCCCGGACTTCCTGTTCGGCGGCCTCCGACGGATCGACTGTCGCTGACCTCCAGACGAACGCCGACGTGTCACCCGAGTGACCACCACGAGGGGAACGGCCGCAAAAGGGGACGCTGCTGGCGACCGCTCTTGGTGATTCCGCCGTGGTATCTGTTTCCGGTTGAGTTACTTGTGCCCCTGAACGGCGCCACCGTAACTGTTCACGAACCCACAATGATCGATTATCAAATGTATAGTAACGGAGAAAATTGGAATCAGGCGGAGTATGGTACGCACATACCGACGCGTATTCCTGGGTACAGCCGCGTCTGCGCTGGCACTCGGTGGCACCGTTGCAGGCACAGAACCGTTCTCGCAGGCAGACACGGATACCGAAGCGGGTCCCTGGCCGCAGTTTCAGGGGGACGCCGCGAACACGGGTTCAACCGACGCGGAGGGTCCCAGACGACACCTCGAGTCGGCGTGGAACGTCGACTACGACGAGGTCGGACGCTGGGGGATCAGATCGGGTCCCGTACTCGCGGATGGAACGCTCTACTTCGCCTCGCTGGAAGACACCCGCATGAGTGGGATGGGATACGTCCACGCGGTCGACGCGAGCGACGGGTCACACGAATGGCGCGTCGAGACGGATATGAGAGCCCGATCGACGCCGGTGGTCGCGGACGGCCGCCTGTTCATCGGCGACGGCCCGCTGCTCGCGCTCGACGCCGAAAACGGGTCGGAACTCTGGCAGTCGGAAAGGGGCGTTTCCCGCTCGCCAACTTTTGCGAACGGAACGCTATACGCGACCACGGGCAACCACGTCACCAGTAGCGTCCGCAGTCGTACCGTCACTGCGTTCGATCCCGCGGACGGGAGTGTCGAGTGGACGTTCGACCCCGCAACAGAAGACGTGGACTGGAAGCCCGACACCACACCCGCCGTCGCCGGCGACACGGTGTACGTTGGCGTCGGTATGTCCCAACGGGGGGCGCTGTGTGCGCTTGCAGCCGACACCGGCGAGGAACGCTGGCGCGTCGAGTTGCCGGAACTCGCCGACGGATCGACCATAGACATGACGTTTACCGCTCCCGTGGTCGCCGACGACACGGTGTACATCAGCGCCGGTTCCGAGAACTATTGGCACAACCTCTACGCGTTCGACGCCGCCACGGGCGACCAGCGGTGGTCCGTCTCCGACGCACGGACGCCGGCCGTCGGGAACGACACCGTCTACGCGGTAAATCGATACGACGGCGAGAACGACAACAGCGAACTGCGCGCGTTCGACGCCGAGACCGGCGCCGAGCGCTGGACGACCACCTTCGACGGAGACAACGTGACCGTGGTCAGCGAACTGGCGGTAGCCGGCGAGACCCTGTACGCCGGGACGGGCGGCGACGGTCTGTACGCCGTCGACGCCGAGACGGGGAAGATTCTCAGCCGAGGCGCCGAGAGGCGGTATCCCGCGTCGATGAACGCCGCGCCAGCGGTGGTCGACGGTACCGCGTTCGTCGCGACGTACGATCCGGACTACGACACGAGCGTGTACGCATACGTCGAGAGCGAGAAACCGCCAGCACCCGAAGCTACCATCAGCCTTGACGAGCCCGGACCGCACTGTGCGGGCGAGGACGTCATCTTCGAATACGAACTCACCTTCGAAGGCGTTGACGACCCCGAGCGTCGAAACGAGTTGATAGACGAGTACTCCTACGAGTGGAAAATTGACCACGCGATCGGTGACGACGAGGAGCCGGCGTTCGAGGAGTGGAGTTCAGCCGTCACCATCGACAGGCACGCCTACGATGAACCGGGCACTTACGAGGCGGAGATTACGTTCCGGGACTCCTTCGACAGGACGGCGTCGGCGTCGACGACCGTCGAGATCGCCGACTGTGACGGGCCGACCGCACAGATCGAAACTACCCCTGCTGACGCCGAGACGACGGACCTCCCGCAGGGAACGCAAGTCGGCCTCGACGCTTCGCCCTCCGAGTCCGAAGTCGATATCGAAGCCTACGAGTGGGACACGGACAGCGACAGCGATTTCGAGACGGACGCGAAAGCGTTCTCGATCATCGTCGGCGGCGAGAGCTGCGGCGACGAAACGTGGGACGAGACGCGGACGATCACGCTTCGAGTGACCGACGTCGCCGGAAAGAGCGACACGACTTCCGTAACGCTCTCGACCGAATCCGACGAGGAGAGCGAGTAAAACCGGGATCGGAATCAGTCGGCCGCCGCCGCGATCCTCGCCTCCTCCTCGGCGCCGATCGCCTCGACGATCAGTTCGGCGACGTCGACGATCTCGATCTCGTCCTCGTAGCCGCCGGTCTTGCGGCCGTCCTCGTACATCGTCATGCACATCGGGCAGGCGACGACGAACTTGTCGACGCCGCTGCCGGCGTCGGTGTCCTCGAGCGCCTCGCGCAGGCGCTCCTCGCTCGGCTTCGGCTCCTCCTCGAAGTCCATCCAGAGGCCGCCCCCGCCGCCGCCGCAACAGAAGGAGTTCTCGCGGTTGCGCGGCATCTCGTCGAGCGTGCAGCCGGTCGCCCTGATCAGTTCGCGCGGCGCCTCGTACTCGTCGTTGTACCGGCCGAGATGACAGGGGTCGTGGTAGGTGACCGTGTAGTCGAGTTCGGTGCCCGTGAGGTCGAGTTTGCCGTCGTGGACGAGTTCCTCCACTGCCTGCGTCCAGTGGAGGACCTCGATCTCGCCGTCGGCGTTCCACTGTTCCTCGTAGTCGAACGGCATCATCGGGTCGTCGGCGAACTCCTCGAAGTCGACCTCGGGGTACTCGTTTTTGAACGTATTGTAGGAGTGGGGGTCGGTGCAGACGATCGTCTCGAACTCGCAGTCTTCCCACGTTTCGACGTGGTGGCCGGCGAGTTCGATGTAGAGGAACTCCTCTCCCACGCGGCGGATGTCGTTGCCGTCGTACTTCTCGTCGTCGAAGAGGATGCCGAAGCTGACGTCCGCTTCCTGCAGGATGGCCGCGAGCGATCGGGCGACCTGCTTGTTGCGCTCGTCGTAGCTCGGGAAGTCGCCGACGTACCAGAGGTAGTCGACCTCCTCCTCCCGGGCGTCGGCGACGTCGAACTCGAGTTCGTCGGCCCAGTCGCCGCGGTTGCGCGGGGAGTCGCCGAACGTGTTGCCGTTTTGCATGACGTTCTGGAAGACGTCCTGCATGCTGGGGGCGATGTCGCCCTGGTCGGTCATCTGGCGCTGGAGGCGGGTGAACGACTGCAGGTGCTCAATCTCGACGGGGCAGGCGTCCATGCAGGCCATGCAGGCCATGCAGGATTCCATGGTCTCGGTATTGATCACCGAGGTGCCGCCGTCGGCGATGATCGGTTGCTCCCCGCCGCCGGCATCGAGCGATTCGCGGTAGTTCCGGAGGTCGAGGATAACGTTGCGCGGATCGAGCGGCCGATCGGAGGCCTTCGCGGGGCAGACCGACGAACAGCGACCGCACTTGGTGCAGGCGTCCTGGTCGAGCAGTTCCTTCCAGGTGAAGTCGTCGATCGATTCGGCGTTCGTCGCGTCCAGATCCGCGGGAACGTTCGGCAGCCGCCGACCGGTCTGCTCGTCGCGCGTGACGACGTTCGCGAACGAGGAGACCACGTGGAACGGCTTGCCGGCGGAGGGGATCCACGCGATGAAGAAGAAGGCCATCAGCGAGTGGAGCCACCAGGTCGCCCAGTGGAGGTTCTCGACGTTCAGTCCGGCGCCGTTGACGCCGGCTTCGGTCGGCCCGAGGGTCGCGAGACCGATCGCCTGGAACGCGAGCGCCAGCCCGTAGCCGACGAAGCTGACGATTTCGTGCTCCGGTATGCCGGCGCTGTAGATCCGGAGCCCTTCGAGCAGGAAGCCGCCGACGCCCAGTCCGAACAGGAGCCAGATGAAGAGGTCGTCTTCGTTTCCGGTGTGGCGATCCCAGAGGCGTTCGTTACGGACCCAGTAGCGGCGGTACATCGCCATGCCGAGGCCCACGACGAACAGCAGCCCCATCGCGTCGACCATGAACTGGTAGGCGAGGTAGAACTCGCCGTGCCAGAACGACATCGAGAGGAGTTTCTGGGCGGCGTACTCGTCGACCATCAGGATGAGCGTCGCGATGAACAGCGACAGAAATCCCCAGAGGATGAACGAGTGCATCAACCCGCCGTAGAGGTCCCTGTTGAACTGCTTCTCGTTCGTGACGACGATCTTTGCGGCGCTGACGATCCGGTTCGCCAGGCCGTCGAGTCGATCGAACGGATCAGCGTCCCCCTCCGCGTAGCGGCTGAACCGCCGGTAGACGCCGTAGACGAAGACGAGGATCGTGATCGTCGCGAGGAGATAGAACAGCGCATACTCGGTGCTACTGATCCCCCAGTACGTATCCCTCGTCACGTCCGACTGGGCTACGATGTTCATGTTCTATCACGGGGAGGGTGGTGACTTAATTCTTGCCCCGTCGAATTTGCCGCTATCACGCTTCCCTCGTGCGTAAATAGTAATTCAATTGTGGGTTCATAACTGTTGTTCACCGCCGGCTTCTGCCGACGGTATCTGGCAACAGGCTTAAATAGCCGCCCGTCGGGATGTTCCATCCATGAACGAAAAAACGGAGGAACTCAGGGATATCTTCACCGACGTTACCGACGGGGAAGCGAC
Source organism: Halosolutus gelatinilyticus (assembly GCF_023028105.1). Lineage (NCBI taxonomy): Archaea > Methanobacteriati > Methanobacteriota > Halobacteria > Halobacteriales > Natrialbaceae > Halosolutus > Halosolutus gelatinilyticus. The sequence continues at coordinate 1,493,198 of NZ_CP095491.1, read as the reverse complement.
GATCACCGAGTCGCAGGAGGACACCCGCGGATCGCTCGAAAAGGACGACCGAAGCGCCGAGGACCGGCTCGAGAACGTGATCGCGCAGATGCGCGAGCGGTACGAGTTCGAGACGCCGCTCTCGGACGACCAACTCATCGCTCTCTCAAAGGCGTTTTACGACGGCGAGAGCGACGACGCCATCGCCGACGATCTCGGCGTCGACGAGGAGACGGTCTTCGACGCCCGGCTGTCGCTGCACCTCGTCGCCGAGGACGACGCCGATGAGGTCGACCTCGTCGCGATCCGTGATCGGGACGAAGACGATGCCACGCTCGCCGCGGAGTACGACGTCAGCGAGACTCAGATCCGCCGCTACCGGCGAGTCGCCGCGGCCAAGGACGAATCCCGCGCGGCCAACGATCGCTACCGCGACGAGTTCGACAGTATCCTCGCCGACGCGGACCTGACCGATCGGATGGCGACCGACGTCCGCGAGGACGGCCTCGAGGACGCCACCGAGGGGATGGAGACGAACGTCGACTTCTAAGAACGAACTTTTTAACGGGGTCTTCCCTCACTTCGTTCGGTCAAACCCCGCCAAAAAACTTCGATGAAAAAAGGCCGAGCGCTCGCTGCCGCTCGCGCTCGGTACAAATGCTTGTACCGTATGAATTAGACGCATCTTCGTAGCCAGGATCTGGACGACTCTTTTTATACGATCGGACGGCCAGACCGCTCGTGTCTCGCCAACTGGTCTCGTTCAGCGACCTCCGATCGGCCGCGTACTGCCCGCGGAAGTGCTACTATCAGCGAACCCGGGACGATTACGATCGGGAACCACCGCCCGAAGTCGCCGAGATCCGCGCCCTCGCGACCCGATACGAGGATCTCCTCGATCGCTCGGTCGACGCGCTCGAAGCGGAACCGATCGCCGTCTCGCCGGAGGCGTACCGCGATCGACTATCGCGCACGCGAGATCGGTTGCGGGAGGCCGGCCACTGGGATCGACTACGGGAACCGGCCGATCGCGACGTCCTGTGCGCCGGCCGGCACTGCCGCGGGATCGTCCACAAGGTGCTCGACGCCCCGCTCGCACCCGCGGTCGTCTCCCCCGGGTCCCCGCCGGACCAGGGGGTCTGGGAACCACAATCGGTTCACGCTGTCGCCGCCGCGAAAGCCCTCGCGTGGGAGTACGAAACGCCCGTTGATCGGACGTGGATCGAATACCCGGCTCACGGCGTGATTCGCCGTATCGATCTCACCGTCCGGCGGAAGGCCCGGTACCGGCGCGCGCTCCGGACGGTTCGGGAACTCGACGGGCCGCCCCCGCGGATCGACAATCGATCGAAGTGCGAGGCCTGCGAGTTCGCCGCCGACTGCGGGGTTCGAACGCGGACGTTGCGATCGCTCCTCGGATTGTAGAGGCCGCAGTTAGGGAGGAGAGTCCGATCAGTGCTCGTCGAGCCAGCGTTCGATCTCGTCCGCCCGCGCACCGCGTCGGTGGATCGTTCCCGTCGAGACGTCGACGACCGTGCTCTCGGTGCCGGCCGTCTCCCCGCCGTCGAGAGTCGCGGCGGCCGTCTCGCGGATCGTTCGATCGAGCTCGCCGAGCCGTCGCACGCTGCCCTCGCCGCTGACGTTCGCGCTCGTCGCAGTGATCGGCGTCCCGGCCCGTTCGCACAGCGCCAGCGCGAGGTCGTGGTCCGGAATCCGGACGCCGACCCGATCGCGGCCGGCTGTGAGTTCGTCCGGAACCTGCTCGCGTCGGGCACAGAGCACCGTGACGGGGCCGGGCAGGAACCGGGCCATGAACTGGCGCTCCCGATCGCTCGCGCGCACGTACTCGAGTGCGGCCGGCACCGACGGCACCGCGAACGAGATGGGCTTCGATCGGTCCCGCCCTTTCGCCTCGAAAACGCGCGATACGGCGTCGGGATCGAGCGCGTCCGCGGCGAGTCCGTAGACGGTCTCCGTGGGGTAGACGACGAGCTCTCCCTCCCCGATCGCGGCGGCGGCGCGGTCGATGTCGCTGTCGGTCATTCGATCGAACGTCGGGCCGTAACCGGCAAAAACGTACCGCGATCGCCGTCCGGTCGCGGCGGCCGCCCCACCCTCACCACGGTTGATCGGTATCGCCACGATTGGCGTCTCAGTCGAGGGCGAGTTCGTCCTCGAGGTCGTCGTAGTCGGGGAACTCCGGCCACTCGGTCGCGACCCAGGCCGCCTCGACGGTGCGATCGGCGTCGATCGCGACGAACGCCAGCCGCGGTTCGCCGATCCCGGCCATCCCGTCGAGGTCGTGGGCGATGCCGTAGGATTCGGCGACCTCGTTGGACGGATCGGCGAAGATCGAGAACGGATACTCGTTCTCGTCGAGGAACCGGGCGATGCCGTACGGCGTCGAGGCGCTGACGCCGACGACGCGCTCGTCGCGCTCGTGCCAGCCTCGCTCGGCGAGTTCGTCCCAGACGTACTTCGCGACGAACGAGCCGACCATGGGCGTGAAGACGAGGATCGTCCCGCCGTCGGCCGCGAGGCCCGCGAGGTCGCGATCCTGCCAGAACTCGTCGGTGACCAGCGGACGGGTGAAATCGGACGCCTCGCTGCCGGGCTCGGGGCCGTCCGCGGGATCGAGTTCGACGACGTCGAACGCCGGCATCACTCCTCACCTCCGGCGGCCGCCGCGGACGACGGCTCCTCGTCTGCCGTTTCCGCGGCGCGATCGCCGTAGGTCGACTCCAGGTAGTCGACGATGTTCGCGCTCTCGGCCATCGTCACGCCGGTGTTCTCGTCGACGATGACCGGAACGGTGCGGACGCCGGCGACGCGCTTGACGACGTCGCGCCGTGAGTGCAACGGCTCGACGAACCGCGAGGCGTACTCGAGGTCGTACTCGGTGAGCCGTCGCGCGACCCGCTCGCAGTACGGACAGCCCTGTAGTCGGTAGAACGTGATCGGTGCCTCCGTGTCTGCACTGGCGGCTGCGATCATAGATGTTCGTTTGGGTGAGAGCCGGGTAAACGTGTCGTCGGCGGTCGTACCGACCGCTAAATGGTAACGGGTAAACCGATCCGGTGACAAGACTGCACATCAATGGCGCCGTCTCCGCTGCTCGAGGTTGCACTCGCCGCCTTCGAGGTGCCAGTTGTGGGTCTCGAGGTCGATCAGACGTCCGTGACGATCCTCGGCCTTCTCGCCATCGTCATACTGGTTGGACTCTCCGCCTTTTTCTCCTCGTCCGAGATCGCGATGTTCAACCTGTCGAAACACCGGCTAGAGGGAATGGTCGAGGACGGCACCGAAGGTGCAACGTTAGTACAGGAACTCAAAAGCGATCCGCATCGGCTGCTCGTGACGATCCTCGTCGGCAACAACCTCGTCAACATCGCGATGTCATCGATCGCCACGGCCCTGCTCGGGATCTACTTCGAGGGGCTCGCATCGATTCTGCTGGCGACGTTCGGCGTCACCGCAATCGTCCTCCTGTTCGGCGAGAGCGTTCCCAAGTCTTACGCGGTCGAGAACACCGACTCGTGGGTGGTTCGCATCGCGAAGCCGCTCAGAGGCACCGAGTACCTCCTCTACCCTCTCATCGTCCTGTTCGACTACCTCACCCGACAGGTGAACCGCCTCATCGGCTCTACGGGGGCGATCGAGTCGCCCTACGTGACCCGCGACGAGATTCAGGAGATGATCGAGTCCGGCGAGCGGGAGGGGGTCTTAGAGGAAGAAGAGCACGAGATGCTCACCCGGATCTTCAGATTCAACAACACGATCGTCAAGGAGGTGATGACGCCGCGACTGGACATGACGGCCGTCCCGAAAGGCGCCGGCATCGACGAGGCGATCGAAACCTGTATCCAGAGCGGCCACGCGCGTATCCCGGTCTACGAGGGTAGCCTCGACAACGTCCAGGGCGTCGTCCACATCCGCGACCTCGTCCGCGACCTGAACTACGGCGAGACCGACGCCGACGACCTGGAACTCGCCGACCTCATCCAGCCGACGCTGCACGTGCCCGAGTCGAAAAACGTCGACGAACTGCTCACCGAGATGCGCGAAAACCGGATGCACATGGCGATCGTCATCGACGAGTTCGGCACCACCGAAGGGCTCGTCACGATGGAGGACATGGTCGAGGAGATCATCGGCGAGATCTTAGAGGGCGGCGAGGAGCAGCCGATCGAGGAGATCGACGACGACACCGTCCTCGTCCGCGGCGAGGTCAACATCGAGGACGTCAACGAGGCGCTGGACGTCGAACTGCCCGAGGGCGAGGAGTTCGAGACCATCGCGGGCTTCATCTTCAACCGCGCGGGTCGACTCGTCGAGGAGGGCGAGGAGATCACCTACGACAGCGTCCGCATCACGGTCGAGGACGTCGAGAACACCCGGATCATGATGGCGCGGCTCCGCAAACTCGAAGGCGAGGCGTCGACGATCGACGCGGACGAGACGCCGGATGACGAGGCCGACACCGGCGACGTGACGGATAGCCCGCTCGAGTAGATCGGTCGGAACGGAGCCCTTCGTGAACCACCAGCCGCCCGCTACGATCGAAGCGCGCGACGGAGCCGTCGTTTCGCGTTCTGCAGCCGCTTTTTCACCCGCTCCGAAACGCGCACCCGTCGCGAGCCGACGATCGCGTGTATCTCGCTTGCGACCCGCGGCGGGACCACGATTCGACGCGGCCCCGCGACGTACTGTCCGTCCGGTTGGGCGTACTCGAGCGTCACGACGGCCGCGTCACCGATCCGTCGACTGGACACGGCGTCGATCACCGAGAGGTCGATCGCCTGCTCGGGATCGTAGAAGTAGAGCATTCCCTCGTCGCGGTCGAACGCGCCGACGGACCGCAAGAACGACGCGAGTACGAGCGCGACGAGCGCGAGCGGGATCGTCAGCGCGGCCAGTCCCGTGAACGGACCGGCGCCGGCGTCGAGTAGTTCCCGTTGGGAGACGATCCGTCCGACGAGCATCAGCGAGCCGATGATCGCTCCCATGACGACCGCCCCGACGATGGCGTCCGTCGCCCGCTCGGCGTACCGCTCCGCCCGCCCGGAGACCGCGAGCGCGAGCGCCGTGGCGACGATCGCGGCGAAGCTCGCGACGACCAGCTGCGCGCCGAAGGGGCTGACCTGATAGGCGAGTTCGTAGATTCGCCAGAAGACGACCATGACGATGGCCGCGAGGAAGGTGCCGACGCCGAGCGCCCACAGGGCGCGAACCGTGAGCGAGGTCGAGGCGTCCCGGCGCCAGCCGATCGGGTCCGATTCGGAATCGTCCATGTTCGACCTCGGAACCGGTCGTGTAAAGGCGGTTCGGTGTCTCGCTACGCGGTCGCCTGATTGGGCTGCCGCCGCGGACGGGAACGAAAGGGCTCGGCAAGGACTTCCGCGGCGGTAACAGAGCGTGCAACGACCTCGGATCACTACGCTCGAGCGGTAAGCGCGGTTAACCGATCAGCGAGAAGATGACGACGTAGCCGGCGTAGGTGACGACGATCGAGCCGGCGAGCGAGCCGGCCCACGCGAGCACCGTGTACAGCATCTTGCGGGCGCTGACGCCGCCGCCGGCCCCCGCCGCGGCGTAGCCGCTGCCGATGATCGCGCTGACGATGATCTCGTTGAACGAGACGGGGATGCCGTAGAGGACGGCGGCCTGGGCGATGATGAACGACGGGATGAGCGCAGCGATCGACCGCCGCGGGCCGAGCGAGGAGTAGTCCTGCGAGATCGCCTTGATCATCCGCGGCGCGCCGGTCCACGAGCCGAGCAGGAGGCCGAAGCCACCGCCGAGGAGGAGCGCGGGCAACGGGAGGCCGACGTCGCCCGAGAGCGGGATGAGCGGGCCGACCGCCAGCCCGACCTGACTGCCGCCGGCCGAAAAGGCGACGAGGCCGCCGAGGACGAGCAGGAAGTGCCGCTCGCCGCGCTCGGTACCGTTTCGGAGATCGACTCCGATCGCCAGCGCCCACAGGGCCGCGATGGCGGTCGTCGCGACGACGACCCCGACGTCCGTCGTCAGGGGGAACCAGCCGCCGGCCACCTGGGCGATCGACGCGCCGCCGGCCTCGTCCGGATTGAGGATCGCGAACTCGATGTTCGCGACGAGCGCCCCGACGAACGCCGCGAGCGCGACGATCAGGTACTCCTCGGCGACCGGTTCGGCACGGAGGAGTCGGGCGATGGCGTAGGCGAGACCGCCGCCGGCGAACGGCGTGAGGATCCACAGGGCGGCGATTTCGGTGTACTTCGCCCACGCGGGATCGCCGCCCATCGCCAGCCCGACGCCGATGACCGCGCCGGTGACGGTAAACGCCGTCGCGATCGGATAGCCCGTGAAGACGCCGATAGCGACCAACGCGGCGGCGATGAGCAGCGCGATCGTCGCCGCCAGCGGCGACAGCGTCACGTTCCGGATCAGTTCGGCGCCGACCGCCTCGGAGACGTTCGCTCCCTGTAACACCGCGCCTGCGAATCCGAGGACGCCGACGAAAAACCCCGCCCGCATCACGGAGATCGCGTTGGCGCCGACGGCGGGTGCGAACGGCGTCGATCCGCTCGACCCGGCGCCGATCGCCCACGCCATGAAGAGGCTGGCGATTGCGGCCACGAGGAAAGTTCCGAGCGTGGCGATTTCGACCATCTATCCGGTTCCTATTGGGTGACCCTACAAGTGTGTGCCGACCTGCAGTTGCCAGTGACGGCGCGGATATCGCGATCGTACGGGGCACGCTCGAGTCGACGCGGGGGTGAGTCCGCGAGTACTGCTCGATCGCCGTACCCGTTTTCGGTCTCGCCGGAGACTCGCCCAAATTACTCGACCAGCTCGGAATCAGCTGCGGCGTGCTCGACAAAGAAATCACCGCTTCCGTACAGAATCCATACTTCGGCCACCCAGAGTGCTGTGGCAGCCACGATACCCAGTAGTAGATCGACGTCATCTTCGACGGTACCTGATTCGAGAACCTCGAAAAACCCTGAGATAATGTGGACACTCCAAAAAAGGAGCCCGCCGGCAAGGCCGGTAGCGGCTCCGCTCCGCAGCGGCTCGTGGTCAGTTCGTCGTCGACTTCGTCTCGTCCTCGCTTTCCGGCGGCGGTTCGACCCCCTCGATCGCCTCGGCGGCGTCGGTGTCCTTCTCGACCTGGACGTGCCACCGATCGACCTCGTCTTCGAGTTCGTCGAGGCGGTCGGAGACGTCGTCTTTCAGGACGTCGTCGTTGACGTTGACCTCGAAGATGAACTGCTCCTCGTCGCCGTTGCCGCGGGCCGACTGCTGGATGTTGGCGCTGATGAGTTCGTTGTCGAAGTAGTACGGTGCGAGCTGGGTCATCACGTTCTGGTAGACGGTATCCTCGACCCGGCGAAGCGCCTTGCGGCCGGCCGAGTCGGCGGCGCGTGCGACGTAGTCGATCGACTCCCGCCAGGTGCCGACCGCGCCTTCCGCGTCGTCCTTTTCGAGCCGTTCGTACGACTCGGAGAGTTTCTCGCCGGCGGTCTTGATGTCTTCGTCGGGTTCTCTGCCGGCCTTCTCGCCCTTTCCTTCCTCCACGCTCGCCTGGTCGGCGGTCTTCTCGCTGACCTCCGTTTCGAGCGTTTCGTGGGCCTTCGGACGCCACTCCTCCCACTCCTCGAAGGCGCGGGCGAAGCGGACGCCGTAGTCGGCGTCAGGGTCGTGAACGCCGGCGTCGCGGAGCGCGCGGGTGATGCGCTCGCCGTGTTCGACGACGTCGCCCCAGTCACCGCGGACCTTGAATCCCGAGATGCTCTCTTCCATTCGGCTGGGTCGGGGGTAAGAGACCGATCGGTATAAACTTCGTTGCCGGCAGCGTCCGTCGGCGATCGCGGCGGCCGCGAGCGACGGGGCGATCGATGCAGTGGATGGATCTCGTCGATCGGCCGGCGGTCAGTACCGCTGCTCGTCGGCCGGCCGTTCGTCAGGCGGATAGCCGCTCGTCCCCTGCCCGTACTGTCCCTGCTCGGACGGCCCTTGCATTCCGTACCCGCCGGAGTAGCGACCCGTCGACTGGCCGCCGTACTGCTGGCTGTCCACCTGTCCGGTCCGCTGACGTCCCCTCTGCCAGGTCGGCTGTCCGCTCATCTGGTCCGCCGGTCGAGCGGTCGTGTTGCCCATCCGCCGGCCGTCCACCTGCTGGAGAACGCTCTCGCAGGCGTTCATCGTCCGATCGATCGTGGCGATCGTCTCGGCGACGTGGGACCGGTGTTCGAACCGCCGGAGTTCGGCGAGCGCTTCGGTTCCGATCCGGAGGAACGCGTCGGCGACCTCGGGACCGAACATCGAGTCGCGGGCGATCAACATCTCGTTGAGCGCGGCGATCTCGGCGACGTCCTGGCAGATCCGGGCGCAGATCCCGATTTCGGGTGCGCCGACGGCGCACTCCTTCGCACACCAGGCGGCGACGTGGGACAGTTCGCCGAAGTCTTCCAGGGCGATGCGCAGTTCGTCGGTCATGTGGTCCTCGAAGGACCGCGGCTGCTGCGCTCGGGAGCCCCCGTACTGACCGCCGAATTGCCACGTCCCTCCGCGCTGGCCGCCCGTCTGTTGCCCGCCCCGTTGACTTCCGTCTGTCCGTCCCGTCCGGCCGCCGGGTCGTCGCCCGCCCGGCTGTCCGTACTGCTCCGTTGGGTGACGATACTGGCCGCTCGATCGCTCGTATTGACCGGTACGTCCGCCGTACTGGTCGCCCGTCTGTTGGTACTGGTGACTCATCGAGATTCGCCTCTTGAGGCACGGCCCGGTACGCCGATCGGCCGATTAAAGCGGGCCAACCGTTACGATCGTTTCGCGGGCTAATCCGCTCTTTCGCGCGATTTTTCCTCGGACAGCGGGACGCTGTGATCGATTCGAGCGAGTAACCGGCGGTTGGACGGGGCGTCGACCGTCCACCGACGTCGCGCGACGCGCGTTCGAGGGTGAAGCGGGATCGATACCATGAACTACCCTGCGGATGCGAATTCGGGTATGACGATCGAAGACCGGGATAACGCGTATCTGGTCACGCACGCACTCGCGAAGGACACGCTCTCGCGGCTCCGGGACGTCGAGACCGAACAGGTCAGCTTCCGGAAGGGGCTCGTCAAACTCGGACGGATCTGCGGCTACGAGATCATCGACGGCCGCATGGAGACCGAGTACGTCGAGATCGAGACGCCGCTGGAGACGACCATGGGCGAACGCGTCCGCGGGCTCGACGACGTCGTCATCATCAACGTGTTGCGCGCGGCGACGCCGTTCGTCGAGGGGCTCCTGAAGGCGTTTCCCCGCGCCCGGCAGGGGGTCATCAGCGCGAGCCGAGACGAGGAAGCCGGCCGCGGCGAGGACGGGTCGTTCCCGATCACGGTCGACTACGTAAAACTCCCCGAGATCCACGAGGAGGACACCGTGATCGTCGCCGATCCGATGCTCGCGACGGGGAGTACGATGTGCACCGTCCTCGACCACGTTCTCGAAAGCGCCGAAGCCGAACCCGAGCACCTGATCGTGCTCTCCGCGGTCTCCGCGCCCGACGGACTGCTCCGCGTGGGCGGGGCGTTCCCGGAGGTCGACCTGCTGACCGTCTCGATCGACGATCACTTAGACGACGACGGCTTCATCGTCCCCGGTCTGGGCGACGCCGGCGATCGGGCGTTTCGCACGACCTGATACCGGCCGTCGAGCGACGCCGCTTCGCGATCGACGTCGATCGCGCCGATTCCCGGACGTCGGCGGTACGATCGCGGACGATCGGCCGAGTCGCCCAGCGCACCGAATTCAGGAGTCCGACCCGGGGCAGGTGTCGATCCCGAAGAGCGCGTTCGCCGGGCAGCGTTGGATCACCGCCGTCGCGGCGATGTCGCTCCCCGCGAGGAACGCGAGCGTTCCGGCCGTCCGATCGCGGTTCCGGTACCCGACGATCAACAGGACGACGGCGAGGACGGTTCGAAGCGTTCGATCGAGTCCGCCGACGTTCTTGTCCATACGGTGACGACGGGTCGCGAGAGCCGTAGCTGTCGTCCCTGCATTCGACGCGCCTCGCAGCGTCCGTGAAACCGGCCCCTGATCGATCGGCGGTGCCGGCCGCGCTACCGGCCTCCGGCGGTCTCGGCTTCCGAATCGTCGGCTTCCGATCCGGCGGCGCCGGAGAGGCCGGCGTCCCGATCGCGCTCGAACGCCGGCGGGGCGTCGTGGTGGTCGGAGTAGCCGTCGAACCAGCGGACGATGCGCTCGAGGCGATCGACGACGTGGCCGGGTTCGCCCGAGCGGGAGAGTTCGTGACCCTCGCGGGGATAGCGAACCATGCGAGTGTCGACGCCATGTTTCTGCAAACCGAGATAAAAGAGTTCGGCGGTGTTCGCCGGCGTTCGATAGTCCCGATCGGAGTGTATCACGAGCGTCGGCGTGTCCACGTTCGAGACGTGCGCGACGGGCGATTTCTCCCGGAGGAACTCGGGATCTCCCCAGGGGGTCGTCCCGAAGTCGCCTTCGACCAGCTTGAACGCGTCCGTCGACCCGTAAAAGCTCGCGAGATCGTAGACGCCGCGCTGGGAGACGGCCGCCCGGAACCGATCGGTGTGCGCGACCGTCCACGCGGTCATGAACCCGCCGAAGCTGCCGCCGGTGACGAACTGGTTGGTCTCGTCGACGTAGTCGCGCTCGCAGACCGCGTCGGCGCCGGCCAGAACGTCTCGCAGGGTGACCGCTCCCCAGTCGCGATCGATCGCCATCGCGCGGTCCTCGCCGTAGCCGGTCGATCCGCGCGGGTTGCACCAGAAGACGACGTAGCCCCGTGCCGCGAGCGTCTGGAACTCGTGCCACATCGTGCCCGCGTTCGTCCACTGGATGTGCGGGCCGCCGTGGATCTGGACGACCAGCGGGTACTCCTCGTCGGAATCGAACGCGGGCGGTCTGAGCACCCACCCCTGGATCTCCACGCCGTCGCTCTCGAACCGCACCTCCTCGGGTTGCGAGATCGGCCGATCGGCGAGGAAGCCGCGGTTGACGCGGCTCAGCCTGACGGTTTCGTTGCCGCCGCGGGTCGTCGCGAAGACGTCGCCGGGATGGTCCCACTCGCTCTGGACGTACGCGATCGCGTTCGCGCCGACCGAGAAGTCCTCGACGGTGACGCCGTCGCCGTACACCCGTTTCGGATCGTCGCTCGCGTCGCCCGGAGCCGACCAGAGAACCCTCGATCCCTCGTCGGGCGTACTGAAGTAGAGCCGCTCGCCCTCGGGGTCCCACTCGAACGAACACCGGTAGCCCACGGTTCGATCGAGCGGCGCCGTCGGCGCGACCTCGTCGCCGGTCTCGCGATCGTGGACCCGGATCTCGGTCTGGCGCATCGTCATCTTCTCCTCGGGGGTGTACTCGAAGGCGACCTTCCCGCCCTCGGTCGCGGCGACCGATCCGGCGTCGAGCCAGCCGGACGTCCGGGTGATTGGATCGGCCTCGTCGCGCTCGAGATCGTGCTCGTGGATCTCGTACGTGATCGAATCGTCGGGCCGATCGCCGGCCTTGCTCGCGTAGTAGATCGTCCCGTCGTCGCCCCACGTCGGCGAGACGTAGTCCGCATCGCCCTCGGTCACTCGCGCGACGGCGTCGGTTTCATCCGGGCTCGTTTCCGGGTCCCGATCGAGCGCGGCCGCGACGTCGAGCACGTAGATGTGGCTCCGTCGACCGTCGAAGTACTCCGTTCCGGCCCGGTAGACCATGCGATCGATCACGCGCGGATCGGGCGCCTCGCGCTCGTAGTCGGAATCGACCGCGAGGTCGCGATCGGCCTCGCGATCCGCCGCGGTCACGCGCTGCGTGAAACACAGTCGGCTGCCGTCCGGACTCCACTCGATACCGCTGACGCCGCCGACGACGCTCGTCACCCGTCGCGCTTCGCCGCCGTCGGCGGGGAGCAGCCAGAGTTGGGGTCGATCGTTCGCCTCGCGGCGGGTGCTGACGAACGCGAGCCGGTCGCCGTCGGGGTGCCATCGAGGTTCGCCGTCGATCCCCTCACGCGCGGTGAACTGTTCGGGACTGTCCCCGCCGATCGGCGCCACGAAGATCGTCGCCTGATCGGCCGTCTCGTCCTCCGGGGTCCGCCGGACGAACGCGATCCGTTCGTCGTCGGGCGAGAGCTGCGGGTCGGCGACGCGGACGATGTCGTGGTAGTCGGCAACTTCGATCGGGTGCATGCCCACACCCTGCGACGCCGAGCAAATTAGTGGTTCGCTCCCGGCGATCGGGTTGCCAATTTAACATAATCACTCGATGGCGGGTGTGATGAGCGCTACTATGTCACTCGCTTCTATCAAAACGTGATCGTTTGTAGGCGTGCATCGAAGAATCTATTAAAGAACGTGGGTTACAGTGCAAGCATGGCTCGAACTATCAATCGGCGCCAATTTATTGCGGCAAGTGGGGTTGCCGGGTTCGCCGGCCTGGCCGGCTGTATCGGCGACGACGTCCAGAACGAGAATGGGGACGGCGACGGCGGGGATTCCAACCCCGACGGAGACGGCGAGATTCTCTCGTGGCACGCCGGCGGGCAGGGTGGCACGTACTATCCCCTCTCTGGCGACTTCAAGACCATCGTCGAGGAGAGCACGGGGCACAGCTTACAGGTGCAGTCGACGGGTGCGAGCGTCGAGAACGTCGGCAGTCTCAACCGCGAGAAGGCCGACTTCGCGCTGATCCAGAACGACATCGCGTACTTCGCGGTCAACGGCACCGGTCTCGAGCAGTTCGAGGGCAACTCGATGGAGAACATCCGGGGCGTCGCGACGCTGTACCCGGAGACGATCCACGTCGTTACCCAGGCGGATTCGGGAATCGAGACCGTCGAGGACCTCGAGGGGACGACGGTCAACACCGGCGCCCCCGGGAGCGGAACGCAGGTCAACGCCCTGCAGATCCTCGAAACCGCGGGCATCGGGGAGGGCGACTTCGACGAACAGAACGGGGACTTCACCACGGCGACCGAACAGATTCGCGACGGCGACGTCGACGCTGCGTTCGTCGTCGGCGGTTGGCCGGTCAGTTCCGTCCAGCAACTCGCGACGACCTCCAGCGTCTCGCTGGTCGAAGTCTCCGGCGACATCCGCGAGAGCGTAAAGTCCGACGCCGAGTGGTTCGCCGACGACACAGTCCCCGCGGGAACCTACGACGGCATCGACCAGGACGTCGAAACAGTCTCGGTCCAGGCGATGATCGCCACGCACGAGGGCGTCGATGAAGGGGTAGTCGAAGAGGTCACGGCGGCGATCTTCGACAACACCGACCAGATTACGCAGAAAACGGAATTCATCGGCGTCGACTCGGCGCAGGACGGCATGCCGATCGACCTCCACCCGGGCGCCGACGCCTACTTCAACTGATCGTCGAACCCGCGCATCTTTCGATCGTGTCCCGACTATCTCGCCGACAGATCGCCGTCGTCGTCCTCGCGTTGCTGGTAGCGACGGCAGCCGCGGCCGTCGCGACCGCGTCGGCGAACCGGACCCTCGTCGTCGCCGACGCCGAGACGGGCGACCGAGTGCTCGAACGGCCGGTCGAGGACGGCACCGAAGTAACGCTTTCGTACACCCATAGCGTCGAAAAAACGCCGATCGAAGACGTCTACGTCGTCGACGGGACGACGCTTCGAATGGACCGCATGGTCTTTCGCTCCCACGGAGCCGGATTGCCGACGGACGCGGCGTACGAGCGAACCGACGAGGGGTTCGTCCTGCCGCTGAACGACTCGTACGAGACGGTCCGAGTCGTTCCGGGATCGATCGCGGGCCACGAACTCGTCGTGGGCGACAACCGGTACGATCTGGTCGCACACTCCGACGGTTCGGTGGTCATTTTCGTAACCGAGCGGACGCTGTCCGATCGGCTCTCGGACCCGCTCTCGCTCGGCGATCGGTCCGAACCGATACCAGCCACCGATTTGCAGATTACTCGCTACTGATAGATATGAGCGTAGATACGCCAGATACGGACGCACTCTCGGAGGAAGAACAGGAAGAGATTCTACAGGAGGTCGAACGCCGCCGCACGCTCACCGGCTCGGCAGCCGTCATCGCCGCGCTCGTCGGGATCGCGTTCTCGGCGTTCCAGCTGTGGCTCGCCGCTCGCGGCAACACGTTCGGGTCCACCCAGCTTCAACGGCTGCAAATTAACACGATACACGTGACCTTCGCGCTGGTGCTCGCGTTCTTGCTGTTTCCCGCAACCCGCGGCGACGGGGCGGTCGCCCGCCGACTCGGGGCGATCGAGCCCGCCGCGCGCCGACGGTTCGGTGCCGAGAGTGCCGCGACGCGGCTCGTCGAGCGACTCGGCGACGGCGTTCGCTGGGCGTTCGTCGACCCCGCTCTCGATCGCGTTACGCCCGTCGACGTCCTCTTGATCTTCCTCGCCGCGCTTCCGTCGTACTACATCCTCACCCAAATCGAAGAAATTCAAAACCAGGTACCGGTCTTCGGCATTCACGCGGCCCACACGATCCAGGAGGCCCATCCGATCCTCGAGCCGATCGTGACGGCGCTCGCCGCGGTCGGCATTCCGCTCCACGGGACGTCGTATCCGTTCTTGATCGGCGTTCTCGGCATCCTGCTCGTTCTCGAGGCGACCCGGCGAACGCTCGGCGCCCTGCTCATGTCGCTGGTCGCGTTCTTCATCGTCTACGCGCGGTGGGGCTACCTCGTCCCCCGAGACTCGGCCGTCGGGATGTTGGCGATCCAGCCCGACAGCTGGGGTAACATCATCTACAACCTCTGGTTCACGACCGAGGCGGGCGTCATGAGCACGCCCGTCTCCGTCAGCGTTCGCTACATCTACATCTTCATCCTCTTCGGGGCGTTCCTCGAGATGAGCGGCGCCGGCAGGTGGTTCATCGACCTCGCGTACTCGCTGACCGGGACGAAGAAGGGCGGTCCCGCCAAGGCGAGCGTCGTTTCGAGCGGCTTCATGGGGATGCTCTCGGGGTCGTCGATCGCCAACACCGTCACGACCGGGGCGTTCACGATCCCGCTGATGAAACGCTCCGGCTACACCCCCGAGTTCTCCGGCGCGGTCGAGTCCTCGGCCTCCTCGGGCGGTCAGATGCTCCCGCCGGTGATGGGCGCCGCCGCGTTCCTGATCGTCGAGTACTCCGGCGTTCCGTACCGCGACGTCATCGTCGCCGCCGCCCTACCCGCGATCGCCTTTTTCTTCGGGATGTGGATCATGGTCCACTTCGAGGCGGTCCGGGGCGGCATCGGCGGCCTCCCGCGGAGCCAGCTTCCCGACGTCCGCTCGCGATTTCGCGAGGGTTGGTTCTACCTGATTCCGATCGTCCTCCTGTTGTACTTCCTCGTCGTGGCTCGCCTCTCGATCGGCCGCTCGGGCTGGTACACGATCGTCGCCATCGTCGCCCTGGCCGCGGTCGTCGCAGCCTACACCGAGCGAACTCGCGTGCCGCTTCTCGGGACGATCGCCGCCGTCTACCTCGCCCAGACCGCAGCGTACGCGGTCGCCGGCACCGGGCTCGCAGGCGCGATGCGGGCGGCGATCGGCGCCGACGTGCCGACGGGGGCGTACTCGATCGGAAGCGCGGCGACCGCCGCGGCCGGCGACCTCGGCGCGATCGCGATTCTGGTCAGCCTCGCGTTCCTGCTCGTCCGGCCCGGTTCGGACGCCCCGCTGCTCGACTTCGAGGACGACGTCGACGAGAGCGCCGAACGGACCGCGGCGGCGATCGGTGTGCCGCGGTTGGCGAACAACACGGCCTACCGATTCGGCTCGTTCATCCTGAAGTCGATGGACTCCGGCGCGCGAACCGCGACGACCGTCGCCGTCGCCGTCGCGGCCGCCGGGGTCGTACCGGGGGTCATCAGCGTCTCCGGCCTCGGACCGAACCTCGCGTCGCTCATCAGCGCGGTCAGCGGCGGTTCGATGCTCGTCCTGCTCTCGCTGACGGGCGTCGCCTCGATCATCTTCGGGATGGGGATGCCGACGACCGCCATGTACATCATCCTGATCGCGATGCTCCAGACGCCGCTCATCCAGGCCGGCATCATCGTGCTGGCCGCGCACCTCTTCGTGCTCTACTTCGGCCTGATGGCGGATGTCACGCCGCCGGTCGCCGTCGCCGCGTTCGCCGGCGCGGGGGTCGCCAAGGCCGAGGAACTCAAGACCGCGACGATCGCGTTCCTGCTCTCGCTGAACAAGATCCTCGTGCCGTTCGCGTTCGTCTTCTCGCCCGGCATTCTCCTGATTCGCGGCGACGTCGACGACTGGTCGATCGTCGGCTGGGCCGACGTCGCCGACGTCGGGTTCTTCCTCCCGGAGGTTGTGGTTCCCGTCCTCGGCATGTTCCTCGGCATCTACGCGCTGGGGGTGACGATCATCGGCTACCAGTACGCGTCGGTCTCGCCGACCGAGCGCGGGATCTACTCGATCGCGTCGATCCTGCTGATGGTGCCGGAGATTCCCCTCCTCATCGCGGAGGGCGTCTTCGCGCTGTTCGGCATCCCCTCGCTGCTGACGATCTTCGTGATCACCCTGCCGCTTCGGGTCGTCGGACTGGCGCTCCTCGTCGGGATCTCCTACCGGAACCACACCCGCGCTTCGCTCGAGGAGGCGGACGCGGACGTTGCGCCACAGACGCCGAGTGACGCCTGATCGCGGCACTCGATCCGATCGCCGTCGTTCGCGACCGCAGGACCTCGATAGTGTTTTCACTTCGATTAGCGTACGAACATGACGTGACCGAACGAAATGCGGTTTCCTCGATCACCGACCCGGACGCCCTCTTTCGGCTCGCGGCCGGCGTCTACACCGGCGTGCTGTTCGCGAGCGGAGCGGCGACGATCGCCGTCCTCGAAGCGACGTCTCCGCTCGTTCTCGCGGGTGCGGCGCTCGTGGCGTTCGTCCTCGGATCCGGCGCCGGTATCGCCCTCGCGGGACGGGACCGCACACTGCCGGCTCGACTCGGCCGGAGCCTGAAACGGCGGCTAGTGTCGCTCCTGCCGGCGGCGGCGTTCGGCGTGGTGGCCCTCGCATCGCGGTTCGAGTGGCTCGTCCGATCGCTCTTCGTCGTCGCGTTCGCCGCGGCGTGTGCGCTCCTCCTCGCGGGACACGCCCTCTCGAGGGCGGCCCAGAGTCGGTACGTCGAGACGCTCGTCATCGACGAACCGGCGGCGGCGTGGCGGTGGAGTCCTCGCGGAACCGCCTGGATAGACGGGCTCTTGCTCGTACTCAGTCTCGTCTTCGTATTCGGGAACGCGATCGAAGGAAACTGGCCGTCCGCTATCTTCTGGACGGTGTTCGCCCTCCTCTGGTCGGGCGGTCGGGTCGCCGAGGGGCGCTGGCGGGTCGACGCGCTCGGAACGACGCCGCGGCTTCGGGTTCACGACGCTGGTCTCGTCAAACAGCGTCCCTTCACCCGATCGCTCGTCCCCTGGGAGTCCGTTTCGCACGTCCGCCTGCGCGAGGACGAACTCGTCCTCGATCGCGGCCTCTTCGACGTTCGTTTCGACAGCGCGGAACTCGACGATCCCGAGGGGCTTCGCTCGGCGATCGACCGGTACGTCTCGAACGCGAACTCCCCGCCGCGAACTGCCGGTTGAGGCCTTCGGACGTTCACTCGAGATCGACGCGGCCGCTGGTCGCGCTCCGGAGTCGATCGCGCAGCGCATCGGCCTCGTCGACCGGAACCCGTACGCCGAAGGAGACCGCCGTTTCGTACTCCGCGTCGAACTCGTAGCCCTCGCTCTCCAGAATCCCGCGCACCGTCCCGGAGTCGTCGTACTCGACAGTCGCGGAGACGCGTTCGTGCGGGCGTTCCTCGACGACACCGGCCTCATCGATCGCCTCCTTGACGGCCCGGGAGTAGGCCCTGACGAGGCCACCGACGCCGAGGTTCGTCCCGCCGTAGTAGCGGGTGACGACGACCGCGCAGTTCTCGATCTCCCGCTGGGCGAGCACGTTCAACGCCGGCTTGCCCGCCGATCCCGACGGTTCGCCGTCGTCGCTGGAGTACTCTCGGAGGAAGTCGCCATCCGTGTCCGCGCGAACGCGGTAGGCGGGAACGTTGTGCGTCGCGTCGTCGTACTCCGCCTCGACGGTCTCGACGAACGCTTCCGCATCCGCGACGGAGTCGACGGGTCGCGCGTGCCCGATGAACTCCGATCCCTGCACGACAAACCGCGCGGTCGCCGGTTCCACGACGGCGCGGTAGGTCCGACTCACGATCGCCACCTCCGGCGGATCCGCGCGCTGATCATGGCGGCGCTTCGCCGGCCGGCGAAAAGAGGCCATCGTTCTCGCGGACGCTCGTCGATCGCCTTCGCGGCGGGTCCGCCGGTCGCACATCCCTCCCGGCCCTCTCGGAGTTCGACTTCTGCCGGCACCCCCGACGCTATTAGCCAGGGTGTGGTGTCCACTCGCATGGACGGCGCCGCGATCGATCAGGAGTTCGCAGAGGAATTACGAAGCGCCTGCCGAACGACGGTCGGCGACGAGCTGCGGAGTATCGCGTACTTCACCGAGGACGACGTCGAGCAGTTGTACCTCCGATCGGACCTCGAACGGACGGCCGATCTAGTCGGCTTCGCCGATCACGAGCGGCTCGGTTTTCGCTCGCAGTCTGCGTACCGGAACACGCAGCTCGGAGAGTACCAGGCGACGATTCGGCTGTTCGAGAACGGTTACCTGACCCGGGTTATCCGGGACGACCACGGTGTCTGGGTGACGACGGATGAGATGTCGCTCGAACGGTTCGAAGAACTCATCAGCGTACTCGACGCCCTCCTCGAGGAGCACGACGTGGCGATCGACGGCGGCGAGTGAGGACGCCCGATCGAAGGCGACGCCGTCGCGAGGCGGATCGATCGCCGGCCGCTCAGGAGCCGCCGTCGGCGATCGAGACCGCGATGCTTACTGCAGTTCGATCTTCCGAACGAACTCGAGGTCCCGGATCGCGGTGATGACGTCGCCCGGCAGATCCTCGTCGGTGATGAGGTACAGCCGCGGCTCGTCGGTGAACTCGGGGTCCTCGCTGATCGTCTGCCGGATGGAGATGCCGTGCTCGGCCAGCGTCCCCGTCACCTGCGAGACGATCCCCTCCTGTTCAGCGTCGTCGACGGCGACCGAGAGGACGGTCAGGTCGAGCACTGGCGCCAGGTCCATCAGGCTCGGCACCTGCGAGATGTTCTGGAAGATCTGGCGCAGTTCGGGGTCCTCGAGGATGGCACCCGTCGTCGAGTCGACGACCCGACGATCGACGTCGATCTCGCGAGCGATCCCCGTGTTCGGAATCTCGATCCCACCGGATACCACGCGGCCGTCGTCGTTGACGGAGAAGCCCCGCTCGAGCAGCAGGCGAATCACCGCCTGCTGGCTCGGCGACCCCTCGAACTTCTCCATGATCTCGTCGAACATTCGTTGGCGGATGTACGTGGGCCGGTATATAGTCTCCGGTGGTCGACTCGCGGCGGCCGACGCCGGTTCGACCGGCGCGGTGTCTGACGGATCTTTTTAGTCTTTCGGCCGCTACCCCTCGATCATGCGAGCACTTCGCCGCTGTGATTTCTGTGCCGGTGATCCCGTCGGCACGTTCGAAATCGTCCCATCAGCACTCGAACCGACGGAGGCCGAACAGCGCCGCGCGATCCTCTGTGACGACTGTAAGAACCGCCTCGAGACGCTGCTCGAACCGCTGCTCGTCCGCGCCGGCGTCGACGCGGACGCGCCCGGGTCCGAACTCGACGGCGGCGAAACGGAGGAGTCGGACGTCGCGACCGCGGACGAATCGACGACGGAGCGGTCCCGAGCGACGAGTTCGAACGCAGCCGTTTCGGCCCCTTCTGCGGTCGATTCCGCCGACGCCCGCGACGATGCGAAGTCGACCGACGATCGCGGCGGTGAGACGGGCGGGGACGCCGACGCCGATGCCAGCAGCACGCCGTCGACGACGGGCGGCATCACCGTCGAACACGCGGACCGCGATGCCGCGGCGTCTTCCGGATCCGACGCCGACGACTCGAACGCGACGGCGATCGGCTCCTCGAGTGCGATCGACGCCGCGACCGACCGATCGAGCGAGAGCGACGACGAGAACGGTGATGACAGCGGCGCGGACGACGCCGATCGCGACGCGCCCGGCGATTCGCCGGCGGACGGCGCGACCGACGAGCAACCGGCCGACGATTCGAACGCGACGGGCGGTCCGTCGGCGTCCACGGCCGCCAGCAAACGCGGTCTGCGGACGTACGCCAAGGTCGTCCGGCTCCTTCGCAACCGCAAGGCCCCGATGGACCGGCGGGCCATCGAGTCGCTAGCCGCCAACGCCTACGACCTCGAAACCCGGGAGGTGGAAGCAATCATCGACCGCGCGATCGAGAACGGGGAATTCGTCGAGGAAGAGGGCGTTCTTCGTCCGGCTTAAAGCGTGCCTTTCGTGCTCGGCGTCCCGTCTCGGCGCTCGTCGATCCGGGTCGCGTCGTCGAGGGTCCGGGCGAGCGCCTTGAACAGCGCCTCGACCTCGTGGTGGGCGTTCTCGCCCTCGACCGCGAGGTGTAGCGTCAACCCAGCGTTCATCGCGAGCGACTCGCCGAAGTGGCGGGCCATGTCGCTCGTGAACTCGCCGATCGCCGCCTGCGAGAACTCGCCGTCGAAGTAAAAGCGCGGGCGGCCGCTGACGTCGACGACGGCGCTCGCGACGGCCTCGTCCAGCGGCACCCGCCGATCGGCGTAGCGGACGATCCCCGATCGGTCGCCGAGCGCCTCGTCGAACGCCTCCCCGAGGACGATCGCGACGTCTTCGACCGTGTGGTGGTCGTCGATCTCGAGGTCGCCGTCGCAGTCGACGTCGAGGTCGAACAGACCGTGCTTGGCGAACGACGTCAGCATGTGGTCGAAAAAGCCGATTCCCGTCTCGACCGTCGCCTCGCCGGTCCCGTCGATCGCGATCGCGCACTCGATCGCGGTCTCGGTCGTCTCGCGCGTGATCGTCGCCGTTCGATCGCTCATGCGGTATCGATACCGCCGCCGATACAAGGCGGTTGCGCTCGTCCGGCGGCGTTCGATCGGCGTCGGAACCGTCCGGCGACCGGACGATATCCGCCGGTTCGATCGGCCGAGCCGAAAATCGACTTTCACTCGATCTGCGTCCCGTATAAAACGTCTAACGGTTTATGAAGGAGTTTGAAAACGTCCGGAACCGCCGCCTAGCGGGGTGAAACGTCCCGAAACGCGGCCAATATTCAGCCCGTTATATGATACCTGCAGTGAATGTCGTGATCGAGAGGTGAACCGAGCACCGATGTCCAACCACTCCCCGCTCTCGAACGAATCGATCGCCCCGTCCTCCCCTGAGACGGAGCGCCAGCCCGATGACCACCGCCGCCGACTCGCCCGGTCGGTGAAGCAGCCTGCCCAGTTCCTCTCGTTCTGGGTCGCGATCGCCCTGCCGTTCGTCCACCTCCCCCTGCTCGCACGGGGATTGGGCGATCCGACGGTCTCGATCGCGTTCGTCGCCCTCTTGGCGATCAACGTCCTCACCCTTTACCTCGGTCACGGCTACAACCGGGACTGAGTCGGCGCCGGCCGCCCCAGCCTCGTCCTCCTTCGCGCCCTCCCGCTGATCGCGACGAACTGCCGGCTTCCGTCGTCCTCCCACGTCTTACCCGCCGATCGCCGACTGCGCTTCCGCCAGCGTGAACTCCCCCTCGTACAGCGCGCTTCCGACGACGACGGCCGCGGCGCCGGCGCCCGCGAGGGCGCGGACGTCCTCGAGCGAGGCCACGCCGCCGCTCGCGATCACCGGGATCTCGGTCGCGTCGACCAGTTCCCGGACGGGATCGGTCGCGACGCCCTCGAGCCGGCCCTCGACGTCGACGTTCGTAAAGAGGATCGCGGCCGCACCGAGATCCTCGTACCGTTCGGCGGCCTCGACGGGCGAGATGCCGGCGCTCTCGGTCCAGCCCTCGACGACGACCTCGCCGTCTTTCGCGTCGAGGCTCACGACGACGCTGTTCGGGCGGTAGTCGCTGATTTCGGCCACGATCTCGGGGTTTTCGACCGCGGCCGTACCGAGGATGACCCGATCGACGCCGCGATCGAGCAGATCGACGGCGTCGTCGACGGTTCGAATGCCGCCGCCGAGTTGGGTCGGCACGTCGACGGCGTCGAGCACGGCGTCGATCGCGTCAGCGTTTCCCCGCTCGCCCTCGAACGCGCCGTCGAGATCGACGAGGTGGAGCGATCGGGCGCCGGCGCCGATCCACCGTCGAGCCGCCTCGACGGGATCGCCGTAGGTTTTCTCCGTTCCGCGCTCGCCCTGAACGAGCTGGACAACCGCGCCGTTTTGCACGTCCACCGCCGGCACGACCTCGAACTCCTCGAATCCCTCGTCGGCGTCGGTACTCATACTCGAGTGCCCGGGCCCGACGCGAGTAAAGGCGACGGTTTCGCGGACGGCCGTCGGCGATGTCACGACGCGCTGTGACGATCCGGGGTCGGCGACGTCCATCGCCGATACACTGTCCGAACTCTGTGGAGAATTATTACGTGCTGGGTTGGTGTTGGATGGAACGATGGTGGCCAGTCTGGTTATCGCTCAGGCGGGAGCAGGCCAGCCGACGCTCACGCCGGACATCCTCGTCGTTCTGGGCGTCGTCGCGATCGCGCTCGTGCTCTTCGTCACCGAACGACTGCCGATCGACGTGACCGCGATCCTGTTGATCGTGATCCTCGTCGTCCTCGAGCCGTGGACGGGCATCGACGCGAGCACCGGCATCTCCGGGTTCGCAAACGACGCGACGATCACGGTGCTCGCGATGCTCATCCTGAGCGGCGGGATCAGTCGCACCGGATTGGTCCAGCAGGTCGGTCGCCAGATGGCCGAGTACGCCGGCGACAGCGTCCGCAAGCAGGTGTTCGCGACGGTCGTCGCGACGAGCCCGGCGTCGGGCTTTCTGAACAACACGCCCGTCGTCGCGCTGCTGGTGCCGGTCGTCACCGACGTCGCCAACCGCGGGAACACGTCGCCGTCGAAGCTGTTGATCCCGCTGTCGTACGCCTCGCAGATGGGCGGGATGCTCACGCTCATCGGGACGTCGACGAACATCCTCGCGAGCGACGTCAGCGCCCGTCTCGGAACTCGCTACCCGGAACTCCACGCGTTCTCAATGTTCGAGTTCACGGCGCTCGGCGCGATCGTCGTCGTTACCGGATCGCTCTACCTGATCTTCGTCGGTCACTACCTCCTCCCCGAACGCGTTCCGCCGCGCGCGGATTACCTCGAGGAGTACGAAGTCGGAGATTACGTCGCCGACGTGGTCGTCGTTCCCGGCTCGCCGATCGCGGGCGTTACGGTGGGGGAGGCGACCGACAGGTTCGGCCTCGAGGTCGATGTCGTTCAGGTCGTCCGCGAGGCGGACCGCTCGGTCGCGCCCCGGCGCGATACGGCCCTCGAAGAGGGCGACGTGCTGGTCGTCCGGACGAACAGAGGCGCGATCTCGACCGTGGAGAACGTATCCGGGCTCGAACTGGTCGGCCAGCCGTCGTCCGCAGCGGAGCTCTCGGACGGGAACGACGAGGGAATCATCACGGAACTGGTCGTCGCGCTCGACTCGCGGCTCGTCGGCGAACGGCTCGATCCCGAGGGGTTCCGCGAGGACTTCGGCGCGGCCGTTCTCGGGCTCCGCCGTGGCGGCGAACTGATCGGCGAGCGGATCGTCGGTCGCCGACTCGACGTCGGCGACACGCTCCTCGTCCAGGCGCCCCCCGACACGCTCGATCGGCTCTCCCGCCGCGACGACGTGATCGTCGCCCGCGAACCGTCACGGCCCGAGTACCGCTCCGATAAAGCGCCGATCGCGGTCGCCATCATGATCGGCGTCGTCGCGATCGCGGCCCTCGAGATATACCCGATCCTGCTCACCGCGCTCGCGGGCGTGGTCGCGATGGTCGTCACCGGCGTCCTCGATGCGAACGAACTGTACGACGCCGTCGAGTGGGACATCATCTTCCTGCTGGCGGGAGTCATCCCGCTGGGAGTCGCGCTCGAAGGATCGGGTGCGGCCGCCTACCTCGCGGCGCTCGTCGTATCGTCGGCCAGATTCCTCCCGACACTGATCGTGTTGTGGCTGTTCTACCTGCTCACGGCGATCGTGACCAACGTCATCAGCAACAACGCCAGCGTCGTTCTCCTCATTCCGGTTGCGGCGGCGGCCGCGTCGGGGATCGGCGCGAACCCGTTCGCGTTCGTCCTCGCGGTGACGTTCGCCGCCAGTACCGCCTTCCTGGGTCCGATCGGCTACCAGACGAACCTGTTCGTCTACGGGCCGGGCGGCTACCGGTTCGGCGACTACGCCCGGATCGGCGCACCGCTGCAGGTGTTGCTTTCGGTCGCGACCGTGCTCGGGATCGCGTACATCTGGGGGGTCTGAGTCGCGACAGCGATACGCCGACCCGCGGCGAGTGGTACGCAGCGAACGCCGACGACGGCGCCGAGACGGCGACCGACTCGATCGTCGCGCTGTTTCGATACTGGTAGTGGCTGCTTCGGACACTCGGGGCGGCGGTGATCGCGGGAATGATATATCACACCACGGTAATCCGGTTCCGCTGACACCGAGCGAATCGGCTGACGGGACGACTGCAAATAGGCGCGCTTTTAGGATCGGACCACGTGGGTACACAGTGTGACAGAAGTACTACTTATCGTGGGGCTTCTCGTTGCCGCCTTCGTCGGCTACAACATCGGCGGCGCGACGACGGGACCGGCGTTCGGGCCTGCCGTCGGCGCGAACGTGATCACGAAACTGATGGCGGCGGGACTGATGTCGATTTTCTTCTTCCTCGGCGCGATCACGATCGGGCCGCAGGTCGTCACGACCCTCGGCAGCGATCTCGTCCACACGACCGCGATCTTCACCCTCAAGGCGAACGTCGCTGTCCTCTTCTTTATCGGCGGCGCGCTCTTTCTCGGCAACTACGCGGGGGTTCCGGCCTCGACGTCGATGACCGCCGTCGGGGCGATCTCCGCGCTCGGCGTCGCGACGGGCGAACTCAACTTCGCGGTGCTGGGCGAGATCGTCGTCTGGTGGATCGTCGCTCCGATCATCGGCTTCTGGGTCTCCGGCGTCGTCGGCCGGTACTTCTATCCCCGGATCAACGCCTGGATCGCCATCGAGGGAAGCCGCGACGGCGAACCGATGATCGCGATCGATTGGCGCGGAGCCGTACCGCGATTTCAGTTCGGCGGGTCGGGCACCCGCCGGGAGATAACGGGCTCGTTCGTCGTCGTCGGGATCGGCTGTCTGATGGCCTTCTCCTCGGGGACGAGCAACATCGCGAACGCGATCGCGCCCATCTACGGCACGGGGCAAGTCCCCATGACGCCGCTCATCGTGATCGGGTCGGCGGCGGTCGCCGTCGGCTGTTTCACGATCGCCCGGCGGACCATGGAGACGCTCGGAAACGACATCACCAACCTGCCGCTGACGGCCGCGATCGTCGTCGCCGTCGTCGCGTCGGCGATCGTCATCGTGCTGTCGGCGATCGGCATCCCCGCGAGTTTCGTCATCATCGCGACGATGTCCATCATCGGGCTCGGCTGGGGTCGGGCGACCCGGACGACGACGCTCTCGGACGCCCGGCGAGGCGAGGAGACGCGGGTGTCCGTCGGGGCGCTCACCGCCGAGGAAGAGGGTGAGCAGGCCCCGGAGATCGGCGAGGAAGAGCCCGAGGATATCCCGAAGGCGTCGGACCTGTTCGATCCGTCCACGACGGCTCGCGTCATCCTGATGCAGAACGTCGTGCCGATCATCGCGACCGTCGGCGCGTTCCTCACGTTCGAATACGTCCCGATCTTCGGGTTCTGACTCCCGTCGGAACGCGATCCGACGATCGGTTTTGCTTGCTTTGAATCCCGTCACTGAACTCCGGTTCCGTTCCCTATGTATCCACGAATTCCGGTGACTAGTGACTGTTTTTTGTGCGTGACTGTGGATTCTGACTCAAAAACGATTTAGGACTGAACAGCAAGCTATACCAGTACGGGGGACGAAGCGCCGAGTGATGCCCACGGTAGAATACCTCAACTACGAAGCACTGGACGACCAGGGCTGGGACATGGACGACGACGACCTCTTCGAGAAGGCCGCAGACGCCGGCTTCGACGACGAGGATTACGGCACCCTCGACGTCGCCGAGGGCGAATACATCCTCGAAGCTGCCGAGGCACAGGGCTACGACTGGCCCTTCTCCTGTCGCGCCGGTGCATGTGCGAACTGCGCCGCGATCGTCAAAGAGGGGGAGATCGAAATGGACATGCAGCAGATCCTCTCCGACGAGGAAGTCGAGGAGAAGAACGTCCGCCTGACCTGCATCGGATCGGCGGAGACCGACGAGGTCAGGATCGTCTACAACGCCAAGCACCTCGATTACCTGCAGAACCGCGTCATTTAATCCGTCTCCGTCGCGCGAGCGACGCCTCGTTCCGGCGTCGCGTTTCTCGTTCGTCCAATCGCCGCGTATGTGACGAGCCGGGGCTGGGCTCCACGGCGAGGTCGCGTCGTCTCCTTGGTACTCACCCGCGGACGTCGTCCCGTCGTTCGACCGCGGCGTCGAAGGCGCGTCGGATCGCGTCGCTCGGCTCGAGCGCCTCGAGCTCGGCCTCGATATCGATCGCGGCGAGCGATGGGGTCGCCTCCTCGTCGCGCTGTAGCGCGGCGACGTGGACGAGGTAGGAGAGCCGGAACAGCCAAACGGCGTGAGCCACGTCGTCGGCCGATTCGATGCGGTAGGTCGTCGCGGTCGGATGCATCGGAACGGCGTGGTGGACTTCCGTTCGTCCCTCGGCGAGCAACTGCTCTCGGAGCGGTTTCGGATAGTCGATGTCGGCCACACTCGGGTGTACGTGGCCGATTTCGCTCCCCTCGAGGTCGAAACTCACCGCGCCGAACCGGCCCCGTTTGGGCGCGATCCCCGGCCACGACGAGACCAGTTCGTCGATCCGTTCATCGACAGGTTTGCGTCGTCGTTCGTTTTCCATGGGTCTAGCGTTCTCGCTCGGGGGCTATCGAACCGTCCTCCTGCCACTCCATCGGGGGTACCGCCCCGAGTTGCTGGAACCAGGCCAGCGAGTCCATTCGGGGCCACACCTCCGCGATCCGCCCGTCCGACAGCCGGCAGATCATCGTCGATTCGACCGCCACCTGACGCCCCGTCGGTTCGATTCCCAGGTACGTCCCGTCGTGCGTTCCACCCACCGTGGCTCGAACCGCGACCTTCGTTCCGTCTCCGAACACGTCTTCGACGTCGACCCGAAAGTCGGGGAACGCCTCGCGTATCACCGTCGACTGGACCTCGAGAAAGCGGTCTCTCCCCCGGAGCGTTTCCAGTCCGTGGATGACGAACTCTGGCGTGAGTATCTCGTCGGCGGCGGTAAAATCGCCCTCACTCAGGATTTCGCCGCAGTAGCGGTCGACGATCCGGTTGTCTGATTCTGTTACCATGATCTCAATTGGCGGACCGGATGAGGGACGTCTTGCCCCGCTCCGTCGAATCGATCGGTCGAAACGGGGTCCGCTGCGGTCCCTTCGGCGGCCGTCCCGCGAGATACCGTACGATGGCGGGGGGTATGGGGGTTCTCGTAAACATTTTCACGTCGGTATTCGTCTTTCGTCGCTCGCCGAGCGTCGACGATCCGTGTGCCGAGGCCGACGCGGATCAGTCCGGTCCGAGGCGCTCGTCGCTTCGCCGCGCGTCGGCGACGAACGCCTTGACGATCCGCTCCTCGGCGCGGTGGAGGACGCCGCTCGCCGCGGAGGGATTGACGTCCAACTCGGCCGCCAGTTCGGAGAGCGAACAGCCTCGGGGGGTGTCGTAGTACCCCCGCTCGATCGCTTCGGTGAGGACCTCCCACTGCCGGTCGGTCAGCAGGTCCGTCATCTCGACCGACTGGGTGATCGAGAGCACCTCGAACGAGACGTCGGCCCGATCGAATTCCGTCCTCAGTTGCGACAGCCGCTCCCACGAGACGATCGTCTCGACGGTGAGCCGGCCGTCGCGGAGCACCATCGGGTACTGCGGTAGCATCCCCGCCGTGCGCGCTGCGACTCGCGGCGCGTGCTCCGCGGTTTCGAGCTGAACCAACACGCCCTGGTTGTCGGTGCGTAACACCTCGTAGGACCGGACCTCCGGAGCCTCGTCGAGCGTTCGGAGAAGCGCCGCGGAATCGGACGTCTTCGCGTCGACGACCACCTGGAGGGCCTCTTCCGTCCGGTGGGACGTGAGCATCCGAAATTCGTCGTCCGGGTGCTCGATCGAGAAGGCGACCAACGAATCACGGGGGAGCTCGACGTTCAGCCGGACGGTGGGCAGATACCCCTTCGACGCTCCGCTGACTTGTTAACGTGGTTGTGAAGGTATTCACGCGAACCGCTACGGTGCATGCCGTCCTCTCTTCACGTATGGACCCGATAGACTCCACTCCAAACGGTATTCGTGACCGGATCGACGGGCGGAAACGCTTCTTCGACGAACGAACGGTCGCGCCCGTCGCCGTTCCGTTCGCGAAACGCCTCAGTGACGACAGTACGGCCGTCGTAATACACCTCACCGTACCGGCGGGGGCGAAAGGTGAGGTGGCGGAATGACCGAGAGTCACCCGGCTCACGTGTACCGCGTCGATAAGTTCGATGTCCCTGTCGAAGCGATCGACGAGGTCCTCAGTAACGTTCGGCGCACGCACGATCTCCTCCGGGACCAGCCAGGCTTCGTCCAGGACCTCGTGCTCGAGCAGTCGGGCGGACCCGGGCGATTCAACCTCGTCACGATCGTCGAGTGGGAGAGCCAGGAAGCGATCGAAGACGCCAAGGACGCGGTTCGGGCCATGCACGAGCGTATCGGTTTCGATCCACAGGAGCTGATCACGCGGTTCGAAATCGAGGCAGACCTCGCGACGTATACTCGTCTCGACGACTAACACACGGATTTCTCGCGCGGAACTGTACCGACCTCAGTTCACGATTGTCGAGCGGAGTACTCCGGAGACGATCGAAGTCGAGTGCTTCGCTCCCGGTGGAATGCGGCTGTGTTTGTTCC
Source organism: Halosolutus gelatinilyticus (assembly GCF_023028105.1). Lineage (NCBI taxonomy): Archaea > Methanobacteriati > Methanobacteriota > Halobacteria > Halobacteriales > Natrialbaceae > Halosolutus > Halosolutus gelatinilyticus. Next base: position 1,464,140 of record NZ_CP095491.1, on the reverse strand, counting down.
GGAGGGACTGAATTCCGTGAATATTTGCGATGTGTCGGCAGTTGGAGACCGCACGTCTATGGACCATCACTCGCTCTACGCGTACGTGTGCGAATTCGTACAAAAATACGATTCCGCGAAGCGTTATCTCTATTTCCGGCGTAGCTACTCCGAGGAGACCATGAATAGGATCGAATCCGCTGTCAGCGACTGGCCCGGTGTCGAGGTCCGGCCTCACGACCGAGGTGGCGGGCATGAGTTCGTCCTCGACGGACGAGAGATCGGCCACGTTCACGGGGATCGACTCGCCGACATTCCGTTCGCAAAACGGCTCCGCGACGTCCTCCTCGAGGAAGGACGAGCCGAGAAACACCACGTCGTCCCCGACTCCGGATGGATTTCGTACTACATCCGATCGGACGACGACGTCGACGGCGCCCTGTGGCTCTTGCGCCTCTCGTATCTGTACCAGCTGGTCTTGCTGCGAAAACGGACGGGTGACTCGCTGGAGAAGGACGGGATCGATGTCGACGCCGAACTCGCCGAATTGGACACGAGTGACGACGTCTACCGCACGTTCGATGCGCTTCGGACGGCCGGGTGATCGGCCGACTCAGCCGGCGTCGAGACTACACCCGTCATGTGTGCCTCGCAGGGGAGACAGACACGGAGTATTCCGAACCGACGACTACGGGACGTCCTGGGAAGGACTCGATACAGCGTGGCCCGAGGAATTTACTGCTCCCTTTCCTCGCTCGCTCGCCGTTAGCGAGTGATCACGCGGGCTGGACTCACACAGGTCGGTTTACGTTTCCACTCCGACGCACGGGATCGCTCGTTCCGCGCGTCGATACTCGATGGTCGAGGCCGGCGTTCGCGATGAGCCGCGTTGCTCACCGAGATCTTCGGGTGCCGGTGTAGCGGCGGCCCGTCGCCGTCCGTCGGCAAGGACGTTTCGCTGACCGCGTCCGACCCCCTCATCTCCGCTCGTCCAGCGTAGATGGCGTCTATCGGAGACGAGGTTCGACTAGCGATCGGTGCGTTCGATCGCGACCGGTCACTCGAAGAGAGACCGCATTACTTTCGCTTCTGTTTTTCGGAGATGCTCGGCGATCGTCCCGTGAGTGACGTCGAGTTTCGCCGCGATGTCGCGCTGACTCGCGCGCCGGGGAATCTCGTAATACCCCTCCGAAAGCGCAGTCTTCGCGATTTCTCGCTGGCGCTCCGTTAGTTGCGCAAGCAATGAGCGGCTACCCGGTTGGTAAGTCCCCGTCCGTTCGACCGTCACGTTCAACTCGTCGGGAATAGCGGCGACGACGTTACTGAGCACCGCGTCCTCGCCGATTAGGGTGACTCGCAAGCCTCGATCGGAGAAGGTCATCGGCCATTCAACGGTAACCTCTTGCGTAACGAGGAGTTCGAGGAGCCGTCGTTGGTCGGCGACCGGTTCGTAATGCATGTACACGAGATCCTCTCGACCCCGGGTAACGGAGCAGGTTAACATGCCCGGGGCTTCGGTGGCGAGCCCCGCGATCCGTTCGGCATCACCCTCGAACCGGCAGAGGCTGACCGCCGTTCCATTCTCGAGCAGACTGACGTCGTACACTTCCTCGTAGATCGCCAGTATTTCGTCGCCCTTCCGTATCTGTCGAATCCGTTCGGTCGACGCTCGCTCGTTCGCGATTGTGATTACCAGCGTTGCGTATCTCATACTCGATCGATCAGCGTCCGATGAGAACTCATCGGATGGGGCCTTCGGTCCCGTCCTCGCGTTGAACGGTACATTTTCGTAGGATTGAGTGGTGTGACCATTTAAATTCGCCGAGCACGCTTGGCACCATTCTCAATCTATTCGCCAGGCTTTGTACGGCCGTGAACGGCAATCGACCGGAGTATAAAACGGACAGCAGTATCGAGCAGACGTCGGACACATCCTCCGCAAGATTGTGCTCGACCGGATCTCCCGTGATCGAGATACGCGGTCTAACGAAGCGGTATGGTGATTTCGTTGCCGTAGACGACCTCGACCTATGCGTCGAGCGTGGAGAAATCTACGGCTTCCTCGGTCAGAACGGAGCTGGGAAATCGACGACGATTAACGTCCTTCTCGACTTCATCCGGCCGACCAGCGGTGAGGTTCGCGTCATCGGTTACGATCCCCTGCAGGAGAGCCTCGCTGTTCGGCAGCGAACGGGTGTTCTGCCGGAGGGGTTCGACCTGTACAACCGATTAAGCGGACGCGAGCACCTCGCGTTCGTGATCGAATCGAAGGCCGCGGATGAGACGCCCGAGGAAATCGCGGCCCGCGTCGGAATCGCTGACGCGCTCGACCGACCGGTCGGCGGGTATTCGAAGGGAATGAAACAGCGGCTCGGACTCGGTGCGGCGCTGATCGGGGCTCCCGACCTGCTCATCCTGGATGAGCCATCGTCCGGGCTCGATCCCGGAGGCGCCCGCGAGATGCGCGAAATCGTCCGTGAGGAAGCCGACAGAGGCGCGACCGTCTTCTTCTCAAGTCACGTCCTCGAACAGGTCGAGGCGGTCTGCGACCGCGTAGGAATCCTTCGCGACGGCAGACTCGTCGCCGAAGATACCGTCGAGGGGTTGCGTGAGACGACTGGAACCGAAGTGACGTTCGAGATCGAAGTCGATCGCGTTCCGACGGGGGTGGCATCGGCGATCGGAGCGCTCCCGGGGATCTCCGAAGTGACTACGACTCGGTCGTCCGTCACCGTGCGTTGTCGCGATGACTCGAAGATGACCGTATTGAACGAACTGGAAGCTGCCGGCGCGACGATCCGTGATTTCGATCTCGACGAGGCGTCTCTCGAGGAGTTGTTCATGGCATACGCCTATACGAACGGTGACGATGAGGGTACGGCGAACTCCGCGAAGGATGAGCCGATCGGAATCGAGGCCGGAAATCGCGAGGACTACCGATGAGCGCTCTCACCATCGCGAAGAAGGAATTCAAGGACGGCATTCGGTCGCGGTCCCTGCTCGTGCTCGTTCCCCTTTTCGGGCTACTGATGGCCGGCGCGGCGTACTTCTTTACCGAGATCGCACCGCTCGGGGGCAGTGACGATCCGCGGACAAAAACGGTCATTCTCTCACTGTTCGTTCCGACGTACATCGCATTACCTATCATCGGGACGATGCTCGGATACAAATCGATTAGCGGCGAGCGCGAATTGGGGAGCCTCAAGTTCCTCCTCGGACTCCCACACACCCGGCGAGACGTCGTCTTGGGCAAGCTGGCCGGATTATCGGGAATTATGATAGTGGCAGTTATTTCTGGGTTCGCCGTCGGCGGAGTCGCGCTCTTTACGCTCCACGGCACCTTCCGCCTCGGCGACTACGTCGCCCTCATGAGCGTGGCGATCGTGCTTGGCGTGGTGTTCGTCTCGATCGCCATCGCATTCTCGTCGGCGGTCCGTTCGTCGACGGTCGCCACAGCAGGGGCGATAACCCTAGTCCTGATTTTCTTGTTCCTCTGGGATGGGTTCCTTACGGTGGTTGCGCACTTCGCCGGTGAACTATCGTTCGTCGAGTCATCGACGGTACAATCGGCCGAATGGTACCTGTTCCTCCAGTACCTCAATCCCGCGATTGCGTACCAGGGCGCTGTAGCGGCATTACTGGACATGAGAGGCGGTCCGACTTCGGTTCTCGCGAATCCGCCGTTCTACCTCGAAGAGTGGTTCGGATTCGTAATCCTCGCGTTCTGGCTCGCCGTCCCGATCGGCCTGTCGTACCTGCGATTTCGGCGTACTGATCTCTGAAACCACCGACGCGTGCCACTGCGCGCCCTCATCAACAACTACGCTCGTTTCGGACGATGTCCTGTTTTGCTGAGATAGTTGCACTCGACTCGTCACAGTACGTTACTAGCGTCGGCCCGCCCCGTCTGAACGAATCCTCACACCACGGAATCACCGCCGACGCAGCTCGCAGTCGCGACGCTGGTGATCGACGCTCCCCGCTCGCGCAACGGCTCGAGTCCAGTGCAGCGAGGACGCTCGAACTACGGAGCCGCTTCGGAGACGAATTCGGTGACGATGCGTCCCTCGGCCCGCCGGAGGAGTTTGCTCACCGCCGATTTGCCGACGTCGAACGCCTCGGCCAGTTCGGCGAGCGTACACCGCTGTGGGGTGGCGTAGTACCCACGTGCAACCGCTTCGGTAACGACCTGCCGCTGGCGATCGGTGAGCAGTCCGCTCGAGTCGTGCGAGTGCGTCAACGACACGATCTCGTACGGGATACCGAGCTCCGACAGCGTCTCGAAGTACGCCGCCAGCCGTTCCTGCGAGGCCTCCAATCGCGCGGAGAACCACCCGTCTCGAAGGGTGACGGGGTACTGCGGGACGGTTCCCGACGCGAGAAGGACGTCGTACGACTCCGTCATCTCGCTTCTGAACTGGAGCACGATCACCTGATCGTCGGCGTGGAACACGTCGCAGGAGCGCACCTGCGGTGCATCTTCGACGGCGCGAACGAACGTCTCGCCGTCCGCCGTCCGGACTTCGACGATCCCGAGCAGACTCCTCTCCGTCGGAATAGTCGCCAGGACAGTGATCGTGGTCTCCGGAAGCGTCGTCGAGAGATCGGCCAACCAGTCGTCCGCCGCCGTAGCGTCGAGCTTCAGGCGCGCGCGAGGCATATACGACGTCGACCGCGTAGCGGCTTAAACATGGAAACCGGTTTCCGCGTACCGTTAGGCCGATCGCGGGACTACGACGACCGCAGACGATGAAACCGAAACACGAACTGCGCGAGACCGTGAGGCCCGCTCGATTTATCGTACCCGTGCGACCGGAGACGGAGGGGGCCGAATGAGCGGACGATTCGGCGTCGAGGGAACCACCGCGATCGTCACGGGGGCGTCGAGCGGAATCGGCGAGGTGATCGCGACCCGGTTCGCCGCCGACGGAGCGAACGTCGTCATTTGTTCGCGCGAACAGCGGAACGTCGACGCCGTCGCCGAGCGGATCGAGGACTCGGGCGGCAGCGCGCTCGCCGTCGAGTGCGACGTGACGGACCGCGAGGCCGTCGACGATCTCGTCGCGGCGGCGGTCGAAGCGTTCGGCTCGATCGACGCGCTGATAAACAACGCTGGCGCGAGGTTCCCGACCGCCTTCGACGAGATCTCGGAGGCGGAGTGGAAGACGGTCGTCGACGTCAACCTTCACGGCACGTATCGCTGTACGCAGGCCGCCGGCGAGCACCTCAAGGACGGCGGCGGCGGAACGGTGATCAACCTCGGGCTCTCGAGCGCCGCGGGCCGGCGGGGAACGCCGTCGCTGAGCCACTACGGCGCCGCGAAGGCCGCCGTGATCGACCTCACGACGACGCTCGCCTACGAGTGGGCGAGCGACGGCGTTCGGGTCAACTGCATCGCGCCGGGGTTCGTCGCCACCCCGGCGATCGAAGCCTACCTGGGCGTCTCCGCGGCGGACCTCGATCGGGACGCGGTCGATCGCTCGATCGCCCTCCCGGAGGAGATCGCCGACGTTGCGCGCTTCCTCGCGAGTCCCGCCTCGTCGCACGTCGTCGGCGAGACGATCACCGTCGACGGCGTGCCCCGGATCGAGGAGACGCCGGAACTCTAGTCGCCACGTCCGAGAGGGGTCGATATTTCGAGTCAAATCCTCCCGATAGCGGATCGCTCTCACAGCCGTCGCTTGTTGTTCTCGTCGTACGGCCGGAGGTTCTGCGCCGCCAGATCCACGATCCGATCGATCCGCTTCTCCCTGGTTTCGGTCGTCTTCGCGTCGTCGACCAGCGTAATGTACGCGTGCTGGTCCGTGTTCGAGAACGCCCGGAAGTTCTCCCACGCCGTTTCGTTCCGCTTCAGGGCGCGCTGGAGCGCCGGAGGGATCTCGTGATCCTCACCCACCCGGTACGCGTCCTTCCACGCCCCCGACGCCTTCGCCGCGTCCACCGACGCCATCCCGGCTGGCGTCATCTTCCCCGCATCGATCATCGCTTCGACGCGCTCCGTGTTCGCCTTCGACCACTTGCTGTCCGGTTTTCTCGGGGTGAACCGTCGCTTGTACGTCTCGTCGTCGATCGCGTTAATGAGGCCGTCGATCCAGCCGAAGCAGATCGCCTCCTCGACCGACTCTCCGTAGTCGATGCCGGTCTCGTCGGCGTCCGTCTTGTAGTAGCCGACCCACAGCTCCTCGGCCGCGTCGTGATTCTCCTCGAGCCAGGTGCGAAACTCGGTTCGCGAGGTGAAGAATATCGGTTCCATGAGTCCTCTCGATCGGTGCGGTCCCGATCGGCGAGCGTAATTCGCCCGGCAACGGCATAACGATCGCTGCCGAACGGACCGTCGGCAACGGTACCAACTGACCCGTTCGAGTACTACGCAAACGGCGAGAGCACGCCGCGGTCGACGTGTGTCAGCGTTACGTTCGCGTCACGTCAGACGAAACGCGTTCAACGGAGCGGCTCGGATCGATTTCCCGCGCGATCTCGCGAGCGTCTCACGCGACGCCTTCGGAGAGCGGCGAGTCCGACGAAACGCCTTGGCCGGAGAGACGTGCCAGCCGCCGAAACGAGCTTTTAACGCCGAAGTGTAGTGTCCCTATGACTGCCCGCGCAACAAGCAGGATGGAAGCGATTCCGCGATGGCGACGGAGCGCGGCAACCGGAATTCTGGTGCTCGCCGCGCTTGGCGCGCTGTACGCCTTCGTCGCGGCGATTCCGACCGTCCGCGCCGCGAGTCCCGAAACCGTCGTCGTCGAGAGTTGGCGCCTGTTCGGCTTCCTCGTCTTCGCCGGACTGTTCCTGCTGCTGGCCTACCGACCCGACCAGTATCCGGGCGTTTGGGAGCTGGTGATCTTCCACAAGGCCGCACTCGCCGTCTACCTCGCCGGGTTCGGCACCGACGCGGTCGACGGACCGGCGGTCGCCGCGACGGACGGCGCGCTCGCGATCGCGCTCGTCGTCGCCTACCTGCTCGTCGAGGGGTACCGAAACTGGGATCGACTTCGAAAGTCGGCTGCCTAACGACCAGCGACCGATCGCCGTCGCGCCGGCGAGTCGTCGGCGCGAGCGAGTAGCGTCGCCGAGACGCCGATCCGCGTATACCGTCCGATCGTTCGGGCGTACGATGCGATCGCTACTCCCTCGACGGATACACCTCGTAGTGCGTGACCGTCGGTTCGAAGGCGACCAGGTACTCGTCGTCTTCCGGATAGTACTTCGCCGCGTCGATGGGGTCCCCGGCGAATGCTCGAATCGCCGCCTCCGATTCCCAGAACGTGAGCGTGAGGAAGTGCGCTTCGTCGCCGTCGAGGCGGCGAAACAGGTAGACTCCGAGGTTCCCGTCGATCGACTCGTAATCCGGAACTGCCCGATCGTTCAAGAATTCCAGGTACGAATCCGCTTTTTCCGCAGGCGTCGTTCCGTGCCAGATTCGTCCGATCATGACGTGCAGACGCGCACCGAGGTGAAAACGATTACAGTGCGAGTTCGGCGCGACGGGTGACCGATCAGGCTCGGGCCGGCGACGGTGACGCCGACGTGCTCGTGAGGTAGCTGACGAGAACGATGAGCGCGCACGCGACCGGCGCCGCGACGATCACCGCGTCCAGTCCGTACGGGCTCCCGAGAACCGTGTCCCAGCTGATCGCGAGCACGGCGCCGGCGACCATCCCGGTAAGGCCGCCGATCTTGGTCAGTCGATTTCGCATCAGAAAGATCGCCAGCAGCGGCGGCGTGATCGCGGCGCCGTATGCCGTGTACGAGTACATCTGAACCTCGAGGATGGTCGGGAAGTACTGTCCGAGAACGAACGCGAAGATGCCGAGAACGACGACGAAGATCCGCGTCAACCAGAACACTCGCTCGTCGGGCGCGTCTGGATTGACGAACCCCTTGTAGAGGTCCTGCGAGAGGTTCGTACAGGCCGACAACAGGTACGAGCTCCCGGTCGTGATGATGAACGCCGCGGCGGCGGCCAGCAGGATGCCCCCGACCCACGTCGGGAGCACGGTGGTCGTCGCGATCAGCGCCATCCCCGGGTCGAGTTCGGGGAACATCGCCCGCGAGGCGAACGCGATCACCGGGACGAGCGTCATCGTCGCGACGGCGCCGACGAACCAGGCGATGAGTCCGGCGTTCGTCCCCTCATCCGTTTCGCCGGCGATGATACGCTGGTACATGTTTTGGTCGGCGAGGATCAACAACAACGGGGGTGCCCAGAGCCCGAAGAACTCGAAGAGAGAGAGGTTACCGAGCGCGTCGAGGTGGGTCGCGGGGACGTTCGCGGTGATCCCCGACCAGCCCCCGGCCTCGAGGACCACGAACGGAACTGCGATCACGAGACCCAGGAGCATCAGGAAGGCACTGATCGCGTCCGTGTAGGCGACCGACATGAGTCCGCCCATCGCCGCGAGTGCGATAATGATTCCCGTCCCGATTATCGTCCCCTGCGTGACCGAGATTCCGGTCGTGACGTTCAGCACGAAGCCGAGCCCGATGAACTGGTAGGAGACGATTCCCACGTACGCGAACGCGATCACGAGCAAACTGATAATTCGCCCCTCCCGACCCAGCTCCTCCTCGATCATTTCGGGGATCGTCAGCTTGTTGAACTCCCTGATACGCGGGGCGAGCACCTTGAGGGCGGTGATACCGACGAGAGACGCCGTCCCGAAGAGGATCGCGGGCCACAGCCCGTTGTCGTACGCGATCGAGTTCGCGCCGCCGGTCACCGTTCCGGACCCCATCCACGTCGCCAGCAGCGTTCCGGCGATGATAGCCGCGCCGAGGCTTCGGCCGGCGACCATGAAGTCTTCCGCGGTCTTCGTCTTTCCGTACGCCCAGACGCCGACGCCGAGCATTACAACGAGATACCCGGCGACGATGTACAGCAGTGTCGCGTCGCTCTGAACTGCCATACTATGGGAATTGAAGACGTGTGTGATAAATGCACCTCTAACGCCTCATTCATCCTATAATACATTAAATACTTGACGAAATGTACCGGGATCGGGTTCGGTTTTAAGATACCGACGAAACTACTGGTATCCGATGACAGATCTCTCGATCTCCGAATCAGAATACCGCGAACGCAAACGGGCGCTGCTGGAGCGAGCCGAAGCGGACGGATACGACGGCCTCGTTCTGTTCGGCTCGCTGAACATCCACTACGCGAGCGGGATGTACCACTTGCCGACGGAACGGCCGGTCGCACTCGGTATCGCCGACGAGCGAGTCGAGGCGGTCGTCCCTCGCCTGGAACGAGAGCACGCCGCCCGAGACGACTTCCTGATCGACGGCGTGACGTCGTACTTCGAGTATCCGCAGGACGAGCCGATGGAGTCGGTCGCCGAGATGTGCGATCGACTCGGAATCGCAGACGGCGCGATCGCGGTCGATTCCGACGGCAGCCCGGCGCGGAACGGGTACACCGGTCCCGCGCTCTCGTCGGTCGTCGCTGCGGACGTCGGCGTCGAAGCGTACGTCACGGAACTGCGGGAGACGAAGAGCGACCACGAGATCGAACTCATTCGGGAGGCGAGCGTCTGGGCCAACCTCGGCCACCGGCTCCTGCAAGAGCGGATCGAGGTCGGGCGTCGCCCCATCGAGGTCCGGGCCGAAGTCGAGGCCGAGGCCGTAAAGACGATGCTCGATACGCTCGGCGATCGGTACGAGATGCGCTCGTGGGCGAACCCGATGCAGTGTCTGTTCACGACGGGCGACGTGACCGCGCTTCCGCACAGCATGGACCAGACGACGAGGATCGAACGCGGCGACAACGTCGTCACCATCGTCAAACCGACCGTCGGCGGCTACACGACCGAACTCGAGCGGACGATGTTCGTCGGGGAGGCGAGCGACGACCAGCGGACGTACTTCGAGATCATGCGGGAATCGCAGGAGATCGCGATCGACGCGATCGCGCCGGGCGTGGAGTACGCCGCGGTCGAGGAGGCCGTCGTCGACTACTACGAGGAACAGGGGGTCATCGAGTACACCCAACACCACGTCGGCCACAACATCGGTCTGGAGGGACACGAACGCCCGTTTCTCGACGTCGCCTCCGAGGGCACGATCCGGCCGGGCGAACTGTTCACCGTCGAACCGGGGTTCTACGTCCCCGGACTGGGCGGCTTTCGCCACTCGGATACCGTGGCGGTGACCGAAGACGGAACGGAGACGCTGACGTACTATCCTCGCGATCTCGAGCGTCTGATCGTTTGAGAACGCGTCGGCGCAGGCGTTCTCGAGGAGCGATCGTCCGGTTCAGTCGGGAGCGACGAACCGGACGGCTTCCGGATCCCGATCGTCGGCGACGAACGCGAGCAGCCGGCGCCCCTCCTCGAGCAGCGCGGCTCGCGTCTCGTCGTCGAGCGGGTCGAGCGGTTCGACGAGCAGCGTCGCCCCGTCGCCATCCCGTTCGACGCTCCAGAATCCGGCGAAATACCCGTCGACGAGGACGCTCCCCTCCCCGAAACGTCGGTCGACGAACCGTTCCCAGTGGTCGGCGGGAACGATCCGCGTCCGATCGGCGTGGGACAGCAGTGCGTTGTCGAACTCGGGGAGAAAGCGCGGCGGCGCAGGGGTATTGGGGTCGGGAAGCGGCGCGTCGGGCACGTCGAACAGTTCCCTGCCGTCCTCGTCTGCGAAGGTCCGCAGGTCGGGGCGGAGCCGCTCGAAGGCGTCGCCCAGTCCTGTCAGTCCCGACCAGGTCCGCGCGTCGGCGACGGTCGCTGGGCCGAACGCGGCGAGGTACCGACGGAGCAGGTCGTCCAGCAGGGCGTCGTCGGCCGCGGGGACGGACTCGCCGAGCCAGCGCTCGACCGTGGTTAGCGCGGCCGGCCCGCTTTCACCCCAGATTCCCCGCGGCGGAACGAACACCAGCGGAAGCAGACACCGGACTGCGAACGCCAGCGCCGTCGGGTCGGCGTCCGGCCACCGGGGTTCCAGCAGATCGCGCACCTCGGCCTGGGTTCGCGGTTCCTCCTCGAGCAGCGCCCGGCCGGCCGCCAGCACCTCGTCCACGTCGACCGTCTCGAGCTCCGCCCGTCGCGCGGTATTGGTGTAGACACCCCGCTCGAGTACCGACTGAACGACCGGTCGGATCTGCAGGTAGTCGTCGGCAGTGACCAGGTGGATCGTCACGCGCATCAGCGACGCGCGGACGGCCCCCCGGTCGGCGATCAACGTAGACAGCTCCTCGTGGTGGAACCCCTCGAGTCTGCTCCACAGCCCGACGTACGGGTCGTCGGGCTCCTGGGCCTGCATCCCGACGAGCCGCTCGATCGCCTCGTCGGCGGACAGCACTCGTCGGCGAAGCAGCGACTGGCGTTCCAGCAGCGCGCGGTTGAGTGCGCGTCGATCGAGCACTTCCGAGTTCATCGCAGCCCGCGGACGAACGACTGCACGCCGACTCGGCGGGCGGATTTCTCCGCGGCAGCAGGGCGGCCCCGGTCCACATCGAGCAGTTCGTCCGGCCAGTTCATTCGATTCGAACGCTCGTTGAATCCCCCGAGGTCAGGACGGAGAACGTCGACGCGGAAGGGCTCGATCTCGGCGCCGCTTGTACGGATCATTCTGATTCCCTCAACGGAGAGAGGGCGACCACCGTATTAAAGACGTAATCTCGTTGTCAAGAACGGTGAGCGTTCTGCTTTCCGAAGTGTCCCCCGGAACGGCGTCGATCGAACCGAAACGCGCCGTTCTCCGGCGCGTTCCAACGAACGTTCTCCTTCGAAACGGTACGGGAGTATCCGGCGTAGACGGGCGAAGTCGCCGATACGAGCGCCGGACTCCGCTCCCGCATTTCGCGACCGTTGGGGCCGGCGAATCGATCTCGCTGGCGCGACCACCGCGGACGAATACTCGTCATCGAACGGAGCGATTTCGAGTTCATCCTACTGTTCGTCCCGATCTGGTGGGTGTGGCTCACGCACGTGTACTACGGCGACGTGTTCGATACGGGCGATCTCCTCTACTCGGTCACGACGCTCCTGGCGATGTTCGGCGTCCTCCTCTGGTTGACGACGTTTAGCGGCGTGTTCCACGGCAGAACTACCGTCTTCGTGTTCGGCTATCTCACCCTCCGGATCGTCAACGCGCTCTCGTGCGTTCTACTCGGGTGGATCGATTCGCCGCAACCCGGTTCACGGATCGATTCGCGATCAGGAACTGCGCCGGCTTCGTGTTTTGGATCGGTTCGTTACTCGGCGGCGGCGCCCTGCAGTATCCTCGTGAAGCCCCGTGAAATGGCCCGGATCGGTCGACAAACGATTCGGCGGGATCGACGCGGTACAACGGCGACGTGGATCGGCCGTCGGTGGCCGTCCGGGCGACGGAATCCGATCCTGCGCCCCTCTAGAGGGTCAATCTGAGGCGCCCTCCGCGTTACGAGGATCGACGATAGTTACGGACGTGAGCGCTCGTTTTCCCGCGATTTCGAGCAGGAGGTTCGTAAGTTTCCCTCGGAAGCCGGTCCCTCTCGGGCGAGCGACGATCGCTCGATCCGCGCCGAATTTCTCGCTCGCATTGATAATCGCTCGCGTCTGTGTCTCCCGTGCGAGTTCGGTCCGGACGTCCGCACCGTGCGAAGCGGCGAGGTCTCGATAGTCCTCGAGTACTCGTTTCGCCTCGCGTTCCCGACGGGGCGCGAACTCGTCGTCCCACACCGCCGGCTCGGTGACCGACATCGCGACGTACGGTTCGAGGACGTAGAGAACGACGAGTTCGACATCGTCGAATTCGGTCGCCGCGGTGACGACCGCTCGGCGGGACCGTTCGGAATCGTCGACCGGAACGATAACGGTCGGTCTCGCGGGTCGTTCGGGAGCGTCGATCGGTGTCGGCGTCGGTACTTCGCTCATAGAGTCTATTGCGAGCACTTCGTATTGGATCGTCGTTCGGTGATCACCGAACCGCGTCGACGGATGCAGAGTCACGTCGCCTGTATCGACTCCTAGTCGCTGCAACCCGCCGCAGTGCGGGTTTCCGAGCGGATTCGCGTGCGGGCGCGAAACGGCTATTTTCGGTGCACGCCGACTACCGCTCATGCGCGAGTTCATCTTTACCGTCGAGTACGAGCGAGGGGCCGATCCCGTGATGGACGTGTTCATCGATAATCCCGACGCTCGAGCGCGGACGATTTCGTGTCACGTGTCCGCCGAGGGACTGTGGCGTCTCGACCAGATCACCGGCCCCGAGACAGCGCTCGGCCGGTTGGACGATCTCTTCACCGACCCGGTTCACTGCAACGAGTGCATCGGCGAGCGACACTGCCACACGAACTGGGAGTACGAAACGCTCTCGAGCGAGCCGACGTGCCGGCTGGTCTACACGTACCGGCCGGCGGGAAGCGACTGCTGGTCGATTCCGCACCTCGCGAGTTGTTACCTCGGCGACGGACTGATCTGCCACGCCGAACGGCGCGGAAATCGGTACGAGTGGCGATTGCTCCTCTGCGACGACGCTCCCGCCGGCGACCTGTACGACGCGCTTCGGGACGAACTCCGAGACGGGCTCGGCCTGGGATTTCAGCAGGTCGGCGATCCGTCCTACTGGATCGACGACGCGGTTGCCATCGCCGAACTGCCGCCCGAGCAGCGCGCCGCGATCGACGCGGCCCTCGAGTGTGGGTACTATCAGACCCCGCGCGAAATCTCGCTGACGGATCTCGCCGCGGAGTTGGAGGTCCCGCTGTCGACGCTCCAGTATCGGCTGCAGCGGGCCGAAGCGTGGATCGTTCGGCGCTTCGCAACCCGGTCGACACCCGGCCGAGAGTAGGGATAGTTAGCCAGTGAAAGCGGAACGTATCGCGTAACTGGAGGCAGGCGTTCGGCACATCGCTGTCTTGCCCGTCTCACCGACGCGTACGAACGTCCCGGACCACGATATGAAATTAGTACTGTAGCAGCATCGCCGACGACAACCGCACGTCTTATTAATCTACACAGATTAATTATTAATATGGTTGAGGACGACTTCGACGGTGGAAGACCCGACCCGGATTACGACGTCATCGTTGTCGGTGGCGGTCCGGCGGGTCTTAGTGCCGCACTCCAACTGGGACGGTCGTTGCGCAGCGTTCTGCTCTGCGATAGCGACGAACCGCGGAACGGACCGGCCTCGCGCGCTCACGGGTACCTCACTCGCGACGGCATCAGTCCGACGAAATTCCGCCGATTGGCTCGGGAGGAGGTAACCGCCTACGAATCCGTCGACTATCGGGCGGCTGCGGTCAGCAGCGCCACCGACGATAGCGATCGGTTTCGAAGTACGCTCGAAACCGGCGAAACCTACTCGAGCCGGAAGCTCGTTCTCGCAACGGGTGTCACCGACGTCCTCCCCGATATCGATGGGTTCGAACGGTTCTGGGGGAGCAGCGTCCATCGCTGTCCGTACTGTCACGGGTACGAACTCCGCGGCCGACCGCTGGGCGTTCACGTCGATTCGGCCGAGAAGATCGAGATCGCGAAGCTCGTCTACAACCTGAGTGACGACCTCGTCGTCTTTACCGACGGTAGCGACGCGTTCGACGACGAGACCCGTGACGCGTTCGTCGGGCAGGGAGTTCAGTTCGAGGACGAACCGATCGCCGCTCTCGACGGGTCGGAAGGGGTGCTCGAACGCGTCGCGCTCGAAGACGGGCGAGAGATCAACCGGCGGGCCCTCTACTACTTTCCGGGGGTCACACAACACACCGCTCTCGTCGAGCAGTTCGGTCTCTCGCTCGATTCCCGGAACTTAGTGGAGACGGATGCCAACGGCCGGACGTCGATTGATGGACTCTTCGTCGCGGGCGATGCGTCGGATCGATACGGATGGTCGTTGAGTTTGGCCGCGGCTGAGGGAAGTGAGATCGGCGCCGTCATCAATGCGGAGCTGTCCGCCGAACCGTTCGCGAGCGACGAATAGCCGCGGGAGACGCGTTCAGCCGGGCGTTTCGAAGCGAACAGCGAACGGTCACGTCGATACGCGTTCGTCCCGAGACGGTACCGGTCGACAACGAGATCGGGGCCGAGCGGATTTCCGTCTACTTCTGTGGTCAGTCACCTTTATTCAACCATTCGGTTAAATATTGGCGCGTCGTAGACTCCACCGACGGATTGAACGGCCCTTCGACGAGTCCAACCGGCCGGCTGAACCGGTAGCGCGTCTCTCGGACGGACCGGTTCGACCCGTCAGCCGCCCGTTCGGAGAGTGATGACCGATGGCGAACGAGACGACCGACGGACCCGCGATCGGACTCGGCTCGGCCGAGCCCGATCGCGCGGCCACCGTTCGTCCCGTCGTCCGAACGCGTTCGCGAGGTGGGATCGTCTCCCGCGCGAGCGTCCGAACGCGGTACTCGGTACGAACGGTAGCAAATCACGAAGCGTGAGTCCATATGACCGCACAAACAACCACCAACATACGGAAGAACATCGGGAACTCGCGATCGAGGAGTCGGCTCGTCAACTATTCGCTGTGGATCGTACAGGTAGCGCTCGCGCTCATCTTCTTGATCGCGGGCGTCACGAAATTCGTTACGCCGATGGAGGTGATGACAGCACAACTGCCGATGGCGCTGCCGGGGGCGTTCATCCTGTTCATCGGCGCCGCCGAGATACTCGGCGCGATCGGGTTGCTCCTCCCCGGGATCTTACACGTCCGGGAGGAACTGACGCCGCTGGCCGCTGCGGGGCTGGTAAGTATCATGGTCGGCGCCACGGTGCTCACGCTCATCGATAGCGGTATCGTGCTGGCGCTGATTCCGTTGGCGGTGGGGCTTCTCGCAGCATTCGTCGCGTACGGCCGCTGGCACTACCTGTCGCCGTAAGCGACGGACACGATCGTCGCGCGAGCGACGATCGACCTGCCGCGTTCGCGGACACCCGATCGTATCGCCACCCGGAGCGTGCGCCGCGGAACGGCTCCTCCGGCTTCGAACGCTGCGAACGCCCGCTTGGTTCGGCCGGCCGCTCTCACCCGCGGCCGACCGGTCGAGGAGAACGCACGGTGAGCGCGGCCTCGGTTGCCGACGACGACTCAATCGGCCCATGAGGGCGTCGAGGTCGGTCCACGAATGCCGTATCCGACGCCGATCTGGAGGAGACACGCGATCGTCAGCAACGCGATAAACCCGATCGGCGGAATCCACCAGCCCCCGATCCCGACGACGAGGACGAGAGCAGCCGTTCCGAAGCGGTAGATCGACTGCACACCGGCGATCGGCCGCCGGCCGGCACACGAGAGCGTCGTCCGGTGAAGGAGGCCGAGGGAGAGGAGACACAGCGCGAGCGATCCGGCGAGGAGCCACCGTTCGGTCGGTGGTAACGGATCGGCGAGGCCGCCGGTGAACACGCCGAGTACGCCGACGCCGATCGCCGTGATTCCGATCGCGAACGGGAAGTGGACGTAGATCCACGCGAAGTACGTCCCCATTCGACCCTCCTCCCGGGCGGTCCGAAGCGCCGACTCGTCGTAGTTGTCGAAGTAGAGCCACCAGAGGCTGAACGCGATCACCGTGCTGCAAATTGCCATCAGAATCGTCGTCGGCGCCCACTCCTGGATCGAGATTCCGGCGACGACGCTGACGATGGTCTCGCCGAGGACGATGATCGTGAACAGGCCGAACCGTTCGGGGATGTGCGTCGGATGAACCGGGATATCGATGTGCTGACGACGGACGAGAATCGGCGTCGCGATGTCGATCGCGATTGCGACCCCCCACAGCCCGAAACGGTAGGGCGTCGGGACGAACACCGAGACGAGCCAGATGAGCGCGGCGATCGTGTAGCCGATACCCATCGGCGCCGTGAGCGAACGGACGTCAGGGAGGTGGCGGTGCGCCCGGAAGTATTTGAAAACGAGCACGCTTCGGACGAGCACGTACGCGAGCGCGAACCCTCGAGACGTCTCGCCGAGACCCCCGTGGACGTTGACGGCGAGGGCGATGACGCCGAACATTTCGACCGCCGTCAGGAGCCGGTATTCGACGTCGTCCGTGTCGAATCGCGTCGCGTAGAACGTCGAGCCGATCCACGCCCACCAGACGGGGACGAACAGCGCGACGAATCCGAGGACGCCGATCAACGTGTGATCGTCATGCAGCCGGTGAGCGAGTTGGGCGATGGCGACGACGAAGACCAGGTCGAAGAACAGTTCTAACCAGGTCGCGTGCCGATTGTCGTCCGTCGTACCGTCCGTTCGCAATTGTGGGGGGCGAAGCCGCGTCTCGGACATATCCTACGACTACGACGGCAGCCGTGATAGCGTAGTCTCTATCGTCTCCCGAACCGTCCGTTTAGACTGAATTCCGGACGGCTGATCGACGAGGAGTTCGATCGGTGACCCGGTGACGCGTTCCGAGTCGGCGCCGGCCGGTAGCGATTAGCGGGCGAAGAGCTCGGCTACCACGGGCGCGAGCGCGTCCGGCGCGATGTTGTGGGTCTGACCCGCCAGCGAACGGTATCGCGCATCGGGCAGGGCGTCCGCGACCGCCCGCGTCGCGTGACGCGCCCACGCCGGACTCTCCGTGCCGTCTATCGCGAGCGTCGGGACCGCGACGGACTCCAGCCGATCGGTCGGCAACGCCCCGTCCCCGACGACGGTGAGGTCGTAGACGAGCGTCGGCGCGGTCTCTTCGATCGCCGGCCACGTCGGTTCGTTTCGCATCTCGGCGACCGCGTCGGCGGGCATCCCGACGGCTTTCGTCAGAAATAGCTCGACCGCGTCGCCCCGGCGATCGTCCGAGAGGCGGTCCTCGACTCGCGCCGCGAGGTCCGCCGGCGGTCGGGGTCCGCCCTCGTCGACGCGGAAGGGCGGTTCGTACAGCGCCAGTTTCGAGATGTCGAGCCCGCGAGCCGCCGCCTCCAGTGCGAGGACCGCACCAGAGGACTTTCCGAAGACGAACGCCGATCCGCCCGCCTCCTCGACGAGCGCCTCGAGGTCTTCGACCTCCCGCTCGACCACGTACGATTCCGCGTCGCCGCTATCGCCTCGGCCGCGACGGTCGTAGGCGTAGACGGAGAACTGCGGTGCCAGGTGTGCGGCCAACGGTGCGCTCGCCGAGCGATCGGTGAGCGCGCCGCCGACCAGCAGTATCGGATCGCCCGCTCCCGTTCGTTCGAACGCGATGGTGGTTCCGTCTTCCGAACGCACGGTTCCCGCGCGAGTGCTGTGAGTGTCGCGTTTCGCCATGGTGTGTTCACTCCCGATCTCGGACGTCCCCGCGTGACACCGGCGCCGTCCGGTCCGTTACGTGGGCGTCTCACCGTCTAGAGACGGCTGGAGCCGGCATAAAGACGCGCCTGGCCGCCCGATCGCGAACGGATCGCTCGCGGATGCCGACCGCCGGCGTCCGTTCCCGATCGCGGGGACTCGGTATCCGAACGGATTCCAGCGGGTATCGCGATCGCGACCGGTTGCGAGGGCGACCAGTTGGGGGCGAGTGAAAGTGGTTCGACGAACTCGGTACCGGTCGATTTCGGCCATCTCTGGGCCCGTGGGGACCACTTTCGCGCCGCTCTTGGCGCGAGTATATACGCTCGAGAAGCGTACGAAATAGGGAGGAGAACGCTATGACTACTCGAACCCTGACCGAACACATGACCGCAGGGTTCGTCGATCGCGATCGACGGACCGAATCCGACGAGGCGAGCCGATGACCGAACACGATTCGCGGAAGCGCACCGTCGACCTCGCAGGATCCTCGACCCTCGAGGGTCCGGCGTCGACGAACCGGGGCGACGCGGATTCCGCGGCGATGGTCGGCGATCGCACCCCGTCCGAGGGCTCGGCGATCGCCGCGCGCAGCGACCGAGATGGGGCGCTCGCGATCGAAACCGAGGGGCTCGTCAAGCACTTCGGGGACACGAAAGCCGTCGACGGAGTCGATCTGACCGTTCCCGCGGGCGGCATCTACGGCCTGCTAGGGCCGAACGGCGCCGGCAAGACGACGATGATTCGCATGCTCGCGACGCTGCTGCGGCCCGATGCGGGGACGGCCCGCGTGTTCGGTCGCGACGTGGTGGCCGACGCCGACGCGGTGCGCGGTCGAGTGAGCATGACCGGTCAGTTCGCGTCGGTGGACGAGGACCTCACCGGTCGCGAGAACCTCGTCCTACTCGCACGACTGCTCGGCTACTCGCGACGGGACGCCAAAGCGCGGACGGCGGAGCTCCTCGACGCCTTCGGGTTGACCGAGGCGGCGACGCGGCAGGTGAAGACGTACTCGGGCGGGATGCGCCGTCGCCTCGACATCGCCGCGAGCATCGTCGTCACCCCGGAGCTGCTGTTCCTCGATGAGCCGACTACCGGCCTCGACCCGCGGAATCGATCCCAGGTCTGGGAGATCATTCGAGCGCTCGTCGCCAACGGGACGACGGTGTTGCTGACCACGCAGTACCTGGAAGAGGCCGATCAGCTGGCCGATCGGATCGCCGTCATCGACGACGGGCGGATCGTCGCCGAGGGGACGCCGGGCGAGCTCAAGGCCTCGATCGGCTCGGGCGTGTTGAACGTCCGCGTGCGCGATCCGGACCAGCGCGAGGAGGCCGGACGAGCGTTGACTCGGATCCTCGATGCGCCGGTCGATTTCGAGTCGGACCCGGCGGCGCTGTCGGCCCGCGTGGCCGACACCGATCGCATCGCCCACGCGTTCGTGGAGCTGTCCCGAGCCGACATCGCGGTCACCGACTTCTCGCTCGGCCAGCCCAGCCTCGATGAGGTGTTCCTCTCGCTGACCGAGCGCGACGATCGCACTGAGGGGATCGAGCGCGACGAAGCGATCGCCGAGGAGGGATCCCGATGACGTCCGAAAACGGCGCCGCCGAGCCCGACGCGGAGACTATTCGATCGGCGGTGTCGAACCAGCCGCGGCCGCCGCGACCGAGCGCCGTCTCCGCGTCGCTCACGTTCGGCTGGCGGGCGCTGCTGAAGATCAAGCACGTCCCCGAGCAGCTGTTCGACGTCACCGTCTTCCCGATCATGTTCCTGCTGCTGTTCACCTACCTGTTCGGCGGCGCGCTGGCCGGCTCGACGAGCGCGTACCTGCAGGACCTCCTTCCCGGAATCCTGGCCATGACGGTCGTCTTCATCACCATCTACACCGGGATCACCCTGAACGACGACGTGGACGAGGGGGTCTTCGACCGGTTCCGGACGCTCCCGGTCTGGCAACCCGCGGTCATCGTCGGTGCCCTGCTCGGCGACGCCGTGCGGTACACGATGGCCTCGACGATCGTCATCGTCCTCGGGTTGGTGCTCGGCTTCCGGCCGGACGGCGGGGCCGTCGGCGTGCTGTCGGCGGTGGCGCTCCTGCTGGTGTTCTCCTTTAGCCTCTCGTGGATCTGGACCGCCCTCGGGTTCGTGATGCGGAGTCCCGAATCGCTCATGGCCTCGAGCATGATGATCCTGTTCCCGCTAACGTTCGTCAGCAACGTCTTCGTCGATCCGCGGACGATGCCGTGGTGGCTCGAGGCGTTCGTCGACGTCAACCCCGTTAGTCACCTCGTTACGGCGATGCGCGGATTGATGCACGGGACCGCGACGACCGGCGAAGTTGGGATCGTGCTGCTCATGTCCGCGGTGCTCGTCGCGGTGTTCGCTCCCGTCACGATGTACCTCTTCCGCAATCAGACGTAGGGATCGATCCCACCCGTCGAATCGAAACGCGATCGCCGGGCTCCGTCTTCGGTACCGTTTTCGACGGGTGTCCTCCATCCGCGGCGAGGCGCACCTTCACGCCGCCCGAACGTCCTTCCGCAAGAACTCGGCGGTGAACGACCCCTCTTCGTCGAGCAGCTGTCGCGGCGTCCCTTCGAAGACGACGGTGCCGCCGCGCCTGCCGCCATCCGGCCCGACGTCGATGACCCAATCGGCGTTCTTTACGATCTCGAGGTTGTGTTCGATCACGACCACCGTGTTCCCCTCGTCCACCAGTCGGTTCAGAATCGAGAGCATTCGCTCCAGGTCGGCCATGTGGAGGCCGGTGGTCGGCTCGTCCAGCACGTAGACGCTTCCGGACTTGTGCAACTCGCTCGAGAGTTTGATCCGCTGGCA
Source organism: Halosolutus gelatinilyticus (assembly GCF_023028105.1). Lineage (NCBI taxonomy): Archaea > Methanobacteriati > Methanobacteriota > Halobacteria > Halobacteriales > Natrialbaceae > Halosolutus > Halosolutus gelatinilyticus. Next base: position 1,443,131 of record NZ_CP095491.1, on the reverse strand, counting down.
CTCGCCGCCCGAGAGCGTCGGGAGCGACTGGCCCAACGTGAGGTAGCCGACGCCGACGTCCTCGAGCGCCTCGAGGGTCCGTCGGAGCGACGACCGCTCGAAAAAGTCCAGGGCTTCGCTTACCGTCATGTCCAGTACGTCACTGATCGATTTTCCGCGGACGGTGTACCGGAGGACGTCGTCTCTGTACCGCCTCCCGTCGCAGACTTCGCACGGCGATTTCACCGGGTCCATGAACGCCAGGTCGGTGTAGTTGAATCCGTGCCCTTCGCACTCCGGACACGCCCCGTCCGAATTGAAACTGAACAGCGACGTACTGACGCCGTTGGCCTGCGCGAACTGATCGCGAATGTCGTCCATCAAGCCGGTGTACGTGGCGAGAACCGATCGGATCGACGTGCTCACCGCCGACTGATCGATGCTGATCGCGTCGGGGTGCGCCTCGAGGAACACGTCGGTGAGCGTGCTCTTTCCGGCTCCCGCGACGCCCGTCACGACGGTGAGAACGCCCGTTGGGATGTCGACGGTGACGTTTCGGAGGTTGTGTCGCGACGCGTCGGCGACGATCAGCCGGCCGGTTGGCCGACGGAACTCGGATTTCACCGGCCGATCTCGACTCAGGTGTCGTCCCGTCAGCGTGTCGGCTTCGTACAACCCGTCCACCCCCCCTTGGTAGACGATCTCCCCGCCGTTCTCTCCCGCTTCGGGGCCGATGTCTATGACGTGATCCGCGATCTCGATCACGTCGGGATCGTGTTCGACGACGAGCACCGTGTTCCCGGCGTCCCGTAACTCCCGGAGCAGTTCGTTCAGCCCGTGAACGTCGCGCGGGTGCAACCCGATGGTCGGTTCGTCGAAAATGTACGTCATGTCCGTGAGGCTACTGTTGAGGTGTTTCACCATCTTGATCCGCTGCGCTTCGCCGCCGGAGAGCGTGGGCGTTTCCCGATCGAGGCTGAGATAGCCGAGGCCGACCGTGACGAGGTTCTCCAGTCGGTCGACCAGTTCCGAGACGATCGGTTCGGCGGCCGGCTCGTCGATACCGGGTACCACTTCCAGGAGATCCGTGACGTTCATCGCGGCGAGTTCCGCGATGTTGTAGCCGTCGATCTCGCTCCGCAGGGCGTCTCGATTGAGCCTCGCTCCCTCACACGCCGGGCAGGTGCCTCGAGACGTGACGCGGTCTACGGACTCGCGGGTGCGCTCGCCCAACGAACTGATGTCCCGCTCGATGTAGAGCCGCGTGAACTTGTCGACGAGCCCCTCGTAATTGAGCTCGATCGAGTCGTTCGGGTGATCGACGGACGTGTCGCCGTGAAGGAGCAGTTCCCACTCCGACTCCGTGTACTCGGCGAGCGTCTTGTCGCCGTCGAAGAGACCGGCTTCGACGTACGTCTTCCACTGGTGCTTGAACGGCGGGAACCGGATCGCGCCGTCGTCGAGCGACGCGGACGTGTCGAGGAGTTGCTCCACGTCGAGGGTCATCGTTTCTCCCAACCCGTCGCAAGTAGGGCACATCCCTTCGGGGACGTTGAACGAAAAGGCGTCCGAGTAGCCGACCTGGGGCTCGCCGACGCGCGAGTACAGGAGCCTGAGCAGCGAGTAGATGTCGGTGAAGGTGCCGACCGTCGATCGCGCGTTGCCGCTGATCGGTTTCTGATTGACGATAACCGCGGCCGAGAGGTTCTCGATGGAGTCTGCGTCCGGCTGGCCGTACCTCGGCAGAAAATTTTGCACGAACGTCGAGAACATCTCGTTCAGCTGTCGCTGCGACTCCGCGGCGATCGTATCGAAGACGAGCGACGACTTTCCCGCCCCCGAGACGCCCGTAAAGACGGTGATCTGGCGCTTCGGAATTTCGAGCGAAATATCTTTGAGATTGTTCTCTCGGACCCGCGTCAGTTCGATGCGATCGGATTGTAGTGTATCTATCATAATTGTCGATAGCGGCCGCTCGACGACGGCGATATTCCAGTCGGTTGGCGAACCGTGCAAACCCTCTTCGGCGGCGATCCAAATAATGTTTTCTATCGATCATGTTACGGCGCTACCATGGTAACGCGATGGCACAAAAATGGGGTTTTCACTGGTGTAATAAGGGGATATTCGGATCAAACAAATAATAGTAATATATCTGGTAATATTGGCGCCAAACGTCCGTCGATACCGATACCGGTCGACCGATATATAATATCTATTATGTATTAGGACGGGCCGTCTTCCGACGCTCGAGTCTGCGGACCGATCTCCGATCGTCCTCACCGCGCGGCGTCTCGTCACGTCACCGGCGCCTGACGTCGCGGAGCGGAGGGCAGCTGTCTCTCGGTGTTCACTCGACCGCGCCCTCGGACTCGTAGCGAGCCGCCCACGCGTAGAGAAATTGGAACGCGGGATCGAGCGCGTCGGCCTTCGGTGTGGGCGCGTACTCGACGCGCGGCGGGATCTCGTCGTACGATCGTCGGGAGACGAGGTCGGCGTCGACGAGTTCCGCCAGGCGCCGAGAGAGCACTTTCGGGGTGACGCCGATCGCCGCCTCGAGTTCCGAGAATCGCAGCGGTCGCCGCTCGCAGAAGAGCTGGTAGAGGATCGCCAGCGCGTGCGCGTTGCTCAACAGCTCGAGGAGTTCGCCGACCGTCTCGTTCAGTTCCTTCGGGGTGTCGTCGATGTGGGGCGCGTCGTCGAGCAGAGACAGGTGCTCCTCGACGACGGCGTGCGGATCGACGTCTCGGGAGGGCCCCGCCGCTCCCTCGGCCTTCGACGGGGTCGATTCATCGGACTCGGGTGGTTCCATAGGTCCGATAACGGCGGGACGGGGCAAATAGCTGCCTCGAGTTGCGCGTCGCTCGAGGGGACGACGTACGCGGTTGTGGCGCCGCGTGTGCCCGCGTCGGCACGGACCTCGGGCCGCTTTCCATGGGGATAGTCCCTTTCCTCTAAGAAACTCGACATCTTATCGTCGCGGGCGACCTACGACGTCGTGAACAACGATGACTCACGACTCGACTTCCACCGTCCTCGTCGCCGGGGCGACGGGTCGGACCGGCCGCGAAATCCTCCGCGAACTGACCGATGAGACCGCCGCGACCGCCGCAACCGACGCGTCGGTTCGCGTCCGGGCGATGACTCGATCGGCGGCGAACCGCGACTCGCTGCTCGCGGCCGGCGCCGACGAGGTCGTCGTCGGCGATCTGCTCGATCAAGCGGCCGCGCGAGCGGCTGTGGAGAACTGCGACGCCGCCCTGTTCGCCGCGGGGTTGACCCTGACGACCGGATTGCTCCGCCCCGGCCGCGTCGTCGACGGAACCGGCGTGCGCAACCTCGTCGAGGCCGCGGTCGACGCGGGCGTTCGGCGGTTCGTCCTCCAGAGCACGATCGGCGCCGGCGACTCCCGGCGGGGGATGCCGCTGTGGGCGCGCGCGGTCGTGCTCCGGTGGACGGTTCGCGAGAAAAACCGCGCCGAACGGGCGCTGGTCGAGTCGGGCCTCGAGTACGCGATCGTTCGGCCGGGGTGGTTAACCGACGAGCCGGCGACGAACGACGTCCTCGTCACTGAAAGCGGCGGGACCACAACGGGGTCGATCCCGCGAGCGGACGTCGCTCGCCTCCTGGTGGCGGCGCTCGACGCGCCGGCGACGACGAACCGAACGTTCGAGGTCGTCGCGGGGGCCGACGCCGAGAACGTGGACCCGCGTCGTCTCGTCGCGGCCGAGTGGGCCGGCGACACCACGACGCCCGTCGAGCGAGACGCCGGCCGAGCCGGAGGCGTCTGAGGCCGTGATCTCGACCGTTCTCTCGGAGGGTTTCGCCGTCCATCTGGTCGCGGCGTCGGCGGTCTTCGGCGGCGTCATGGCCGGATTCTTCTTCGCCTATTCGGCGAGCGTGGTCCCGGCGCTCGCGGTGCTTCCGGCGGACGCGTACGCCGCGGTGATGCAGCCGATCAACGAGCGGATTCGGAACTCGGCGTTCGGCGTCGCGTTCTTCGGCGCGATCGCGGTCCCGGCGGCCTGCGCGGCGGTCGTGGTCCTCCGCGGCGACTGGGCGGCGCAGTACGGCCGCCTGTTTCTCGCGGGCGTCGTCGTCTACGCGATCGGGACGATCGCCGTGACGGTGCTGGTCCACTTTCCGATGAACGACGCCATCGCCGCCTGGGATCCCGCGTCGCCGCCGAGCGATTGGGCCGCGACTCGGACGCGCTGGGCGCGGTGGAACCACGTTCGGACCGCGGCGGCGATCGTCTCGTTCGTCCTGTACGTCGGGGCGCTCGCATCGCTCGGTGGGTGACTTTCCGGTTCGAACGCGGCGCGCCGCTACACCGAGCCGGGATTCCCGTTGCGAACCGCGCTTCGGAATCTCGCGCTCCGGCGGCTGCGGCTCATCGACCGCGAGGTCTCCACCACGGCCTCAGGCAAGAAGTCGAAGCGATCGCGGTACCACGTCGCTCGTCCGCGACGTTCGAGGCGGTCCGTCGGGAGTCGATCTGTCGTGGCGACCTCGAACCCACTCCGAGGTCGGCGTTCCGGCGATGATCTCGAAACCGACGGTCATCGCTTACTGCGATCGCCAGGCCGCGTCTCTCGAGTCGACCCCGACCTCGGCCGGCGGGGCGTCGTCCGTTACGCCTCCACCAGTCGCGCGAGGTTTCCGAGCGAGTCGGTCCACCCCTCGTTCGCGTCGTCTCCGGAGATCGCCTCGGGGATGTCTTCCTGGACGACGGTCACCTCGGTCCCGCCGGGAACCGCCTCGAAAGTGACCGTGACCGTCATCTCGCCGGCCATCTCCGGATCGTCCGTTTCGAACTCGTCGGTGTAGACGATCCGCTCGCCCGGCGACAGCTCCAAGTAGGTGCCGTGAAACGACTGGGAGTAGGACTCGAACTCCTCGGTTTCGCCCGTGAACGTCATGCGGAACGTTCCGCCTTCCTCGGGCTCGAGTTCGTGAACCTCGGCTCGGAAGCCGGTCGGGGGCAACCATGCTGCGAGATCGTCGGGGTCGAGGAAGGCATCGTAGACCCTGTCGGGTGGCGCCTCGATCACGCGATTCACGGTCACGCTTCGGTCGGAATTCGCCGCGGCGGTCATCGCCGCTCCTCCTCCTCGGACGCGGTCAGCAGTTCGGCGAGTTGCTCGATCGTCTCGATCGCTCCGTCTTCGCCGCCGGTCTCGAGCATCCCGTCGCGGTCTTCGGTCGACTGATAGACCGCCTCCAGGGTCAGCTTCGTTCCACCGTCGACCGACTCGAACGCCGCCGTTTCGAGGGCGATGTGTCCGGGCATTCCCTCGTACTCGAAGGTCTGTACGAGTCGCTCGGGCGGAGTGATCTCGTGGTAGACGCCGTGAAACGCGTGCTCGCCGCCGTCCGGCTCGCGGTTGCTGAACCGCCATCTGCCGCCGCGGCGAACCTCCATCTCGTCGACTGTTGTCGTGTACCTCCGCGGGGCCCACCACTCCGGGATGAGGTCCGGATCCGTGTACGCTTCGAACACGCGTTCGCGCGGCGCGTCGAATACGCGGGTGATGACGATCGATTGGTCGTCCGGGTCGGCGGTTACGGTCGTTTCGTTCGGTCCGCGGTCCATTCCGCTCTGTGGGTCTGCTGTCATCGGTCTTCGGTCTCCAGATGGTCTGCGAGCGCGTCGAATCGATCGTCCCAGAAGACGCGGTACCGGGTCAACCAGCCAAACGCCTCGCTCAGCGGCGCGGCGTCCAGGTAGCAACGGCGGATACGGCCGTCCTTCTCGACTTCGATGAGCCCCGCATCCTCGAGCACTTGCAGGTGTTTCGACACCGCGGCCAGGGACACGTCGTGGGGTTCGGCCAGCTCGCCGACGCTCGCGGGGCCGGCGGCCAGCTGCTCGACGAGCGCCCGTCGCGTCGGATGGGCCAGCGCTCCGAAGATCGCGTCGAGGTCCGGTTCGTTCGACTGTCGTTCGACCATCCGATCGAACAGACGCGCCGCAATTATTTAACCATGTAGTTGAATTCCCGTGAATGACCGCGAAACGGGACGATACGGTGTTTTCGAGCGATCGATGCGGACGACTCCGGCCGCTCTCGATCGACGGCAGGTGCTCGTTCTCGAGTGACGGCCACGTCGACGGCGTGGATCGGTCGAGATGGTCCCTGATCCGTTCAGCCGAGAACGTCGGCGAAGACACGCTTCTTCTCGCGGAACATCGGATGAGTAGTGAGTGCTCAGCCGGTCACGTCGGCGGTTCGGCCGTCAACCCCCGAGCGAGCGTCGTGATGAGCAGCTCCTGTACCCGCTCGTAGTAGCCGTCCTCGTACTCGTCGTAATCCTCCCGGTGGAGGGCGAGCAGTTCGACCGTTCCGAGCACGCCGAGAACCGTCACCGGATCGCTCTCCGCGAGTAACCCGTTGCTTCGCTCTTGCAGGGAGACGACGTGCGGAACGACTTCGGCGACGCTCTGCTGTTCGATCTCCGCGAGTCGCTCCGGCGACACGTCGTCGCGAAACATCCGGTAGTCGTCCTCGCGGAACAGTTGCTGAACGAGCGGGTTGTTCTCGACGAACTCCTTGTAGCACCAGCACAGCCGTTCGAATCCCTCTCGCGGATCCTCGATACCGTCCAGTTCGCTCTCGAGGGTCCCGATGAACTCGTTGGCCTCTTGCTGCATGATCTCCAGATAGAGCTCCGCTTTCGAGTCGAAGAAGAGGTAGAACGAACTCTTTGCGATGCCGACTGGCTCGGTGATGTCCGCGACGTTCGTCTTCTTTATTCCGTAGGTGAGGACTTTTTCGCGCCCAACTTCGAGGAGTTCTTCTCGAATCCGATCCCGCTCTTCGTCGCTGAATCCGTGCATGAGCCTCCTTGGCGGTGAAACTTCATAAATAAGATGGTCACCGGTCACAACCTCGTGAACGGAAAAGATATATGGTCACGAGGTCAAGATACGAGTATGGCCGTCATCGAAGTGGCCGACCTGACGAAGGACTACGGGAGCGTCCTCGGCGTCGATTCGCTGTCGTTCGAGGTCGAGGAGGGCGAGGTATTCGGTTTCCTGGGACCGAACGGGGCCGGCAAGACGACGACGATCCGCACGCTGCTCGGCTTGCTCGCGCCGACGTCCGGCACCGCAACTGTCCTCGGTGCCGACGTTCGCGACGAGGCCGCCCTGCTCGAGGCGAAACGTCGGGTCGGGTACCTGCCCGCGCACCTCGGATTCGACGAGGACGTCACCGGCGATCGCGTCCTCGACTACCACGCGTCGATCAAGGGTGACAGCCGCCGGGACGAACTCCTCGAGATCTTCACGCCGCCCGTCGATCGGCCGATCCGGGAGTATTCGACCGGGAACGAGCGGATGCTCGGGATCGTCCAGGCCTTCATGCACGACCCCGATCTCGTCATCATGGACGAGCCGACGTCGGGGCTCGACCCGCTCAAGCAGGAGGCGTTCAACGAGTTCATCAGGGCCGAGCGCGAGCGCGGGACGACGATCTTCTTCTCCTCGCACGTGCTGAGCGAGGTCCGGCGCATCTGCGATCGCGTCGGCATCCTCCGCGAGGGGCGACTCGTCGGCCTCGAGGACGTCGAGACGCTGCTCGATCAGGGCGGCAAACGCGTCCGCGTCCAGACGACCGACGAGGTCGGCGCGGCGCTCACCGACCTCGAAGGCGTCTTCGACGTCTCCACGTTCGCCGAGGGCGTCCAGTTCACCTACGCCGGCGACTACAACACGCTCCTCCGAGCGCTCGCGAGCCACGACGTCGTCGACGTCGAGATCAGCGAACCGGCGCTCGAGGACGTGTTCATGCACTACTACGGCGCGGACGGTCTCGAGGCGGCCGGCCAGGAGGTGACGACCGATGCTTGAGACCGCCCGGTACGAGGCAAGCCGCCGCGTTCGAGGAACGGTCGTCCTGACGGTCGCGCTGAGTCTCTACGTGGCCTTCATCGTCTGGTACTACACCGTCCTGGAGGGCGTCGATTACGACCAGATGCTCGAATCGATGCCGCCCGCGCTGATGGACGCGTTCGGCATCGAGACGATGGCGACGATCGAGGGCTTCCTCGGGTCGCAGATCTACAACTTCGTGTGGCTGCTCGCCCTGGGGCTGTACTTCGCGTACGTGGGCGGCGGGCTCATCGCGGACGACATCGAGAAGGATCGAATGGACCTGCTGCTCTCGTTCCCGGTCTCCCGGGCGCGGCTGCTCGCCGAGAAGGTCGCCTCGCTGCTGCTCCCGCTCGTCACGCTCAACGTCGTCATCGCCGTCGTCACCTACGCGCTGGTGCTCGCGATCGGCGAGACGATCGACCCGGTGGATCTCGCGTTGGTGCACCTGCTGTCGATCCCGTACCTGCTCGTCTGCGTGGCGATCGGCGTGGTGTGCTCGGTCCTCGTCGATCGGGCCGCCATCGCGGAGCGAGCCGCGCTCGGCGTCGTCTTCGCGCTCTTCCTCGTCGAGTCGGTGGTCGGCGGCGCGAGCGATTTCGAGTGGCTGCAGTACGTCAGCCCGACGTACTACTACGAGCCGACGCCGATGCTCATCAACGGCACGTACGACCTCGCCGACACCGGCGTCCTGCTCGCGCTCTTCGCGATCCTGCTGCTCGGCAGCCAGCTGCTCTTCCGGCGGCGGGACATCTGAGCGCCGCTCCAGCCGAAACAATAACGCCACCGCGCTCGAGACGGGGAGACGTGACACTCGCTGGCGCGTCGGCGACGGCTCCGGATCTCCTGCGACTCGTCGCCGTCCCCGTCTTCGCGTGGACCGCCGTTCGAGACGTCAAAACCAGACGGATTTCGAGCGCCGTCTGGATTCCGCTCGCCCTGCTCGGCGCCGTGGCGCTCGTCTGGGAGGGGTGGTTGGCCCGCCAGGCCGGGAGCCTCGCGTGGACCTACGACTTTCTGCTTCCGGCGGCGATCGGGCTGGGGTTCGTCGTCCCGATCGCGTACCTCTTCTGGTGGTTCGGCGGCTTCGGCGGCGCCGACGCGAAGGCGCTGCTCGTCGTCGCGCTCCTGTTCCCGACGTTTCCGCGGTACACCGTCGGTTCGTGGACGGTTCCCCTGACGAGCACCCCGATCGAGACGTTCTCGTTTACGATTCTGACCAACGCCGTGCTCGTCGGCCTCGCGATTCCGATCGCCCTCGCGATCCGCAACGCCGCCGCCGGCCGCATCGCCCCCGTCATGTTCGTCGGCTGGCCCGTCCGGTGGGACCGGACTGCCGAGACCCACGGGGCGCTCCTCTCGACGCCGACGGGGCTCTCTCGCGGCGGGCTCGATCTCGACGCGCTGCGGATGTACCTCCGCTGGCGCGGGCTGACGCTCGCCGCCCTCCGCGCGGACCCCGATCGGTACCGGGACCCGGCGACGCTGCCCGCGGAGCCGAACCCGCCGACCGACGGGGCCGTCGCCGTCGGTCCGAACGTGCGGGGCGTCGACGAGCCGGACGCCCGAAGCGACGGCGGCGCGGACCTCGACTCGACGGCGGCCGCCGCGGTCGGTCGCGATACCGACGCGGACGTGGCGACGAGCGAAGCCGACCGGACGATTGACGACCCCTGGGGCGCCGACGCGTTTCTGGACGATATCGACGGGACGGCGTACGGAACCACGCCCGACGAACTGCGCGAGGGGCTCGAGGTGCTCGCCGCACAGGAGATGGTCTGGATCTCGCCCGGAACGCCGTTTCTCGTTCCGGTGTTCGTCGGCCTGGTGATCGCGCTCGTCTACGGCGATCTGCTCGTCAGTGCGCTGCTGTAGTCCGACGGCTCCGGTTTCTCGCGATCTCGATGCCGGCCGCTTCCGGTACGGCTCGGTTAGAGCACCAGTCGTTCGTACAGCGGGACGATCGCCGTCCAGAACACGACGAACGCGGCTCCGACGCAGACGATCGCCAGCCACGGCGTCGGATCGGCGGGCGGAACGGTCGCGAGGGCAACGAACGTCCCGATAAACAGCAGGAAACAGAGCAGCGCGCTCCCGAGTTCGAGGACCGCGGCGATCGGCTGGGCGCGAAACCGCGCGACGAGTCCGGCGAGAGCCATACGCACCGCTCGCAGGCGATCGGCAAAAGGGTCACGGCACTTCGCTGACGTTACGTACAGTGGGTTATCTACGACGTTTGGAAACACTACGAAAGCCCTTGCCCCTTTCATCCCCGCCCGTACCGGCTGGTCGAGAAGCCACCGCGGGCGGGACTGAAAGGGGCTGGCGCCCTCGATGTGCAAGACGACGTAAGGACCGCAACGGAGTGAGGACCGCAGCGAGTCGCAGCCGCCGAGAGCGCCAGGGGCTTTCGTAGTGTCCGTACTCGCTACGCTTCTATCAGTACTCACCGAAGCGATCGACTCAGGCGCGCGATTCGATGTCGGCGGCGATCTCGTCGAGTTCGTCGTCCGCGAGGTCGGGTCGATCGCCGGCGATGGCGTGGATGGGGCCGCCGCCGTCGCCCTCGAATCGGGGGACGATGTGACAGTGGACGTGCGGGACCTCCTGGCCGGCCGCCTCGCCGTTGTTGAACGCGACGGTGGTCGCGTCGGCGTCGACGCTCTCCTCGACGGCGGGGACCAGCCGGTGAATCGTCGCGTACAGGTCCGCAGCGACACCCTCCGGAACGTCGTTCAGTCGCTCGTACTCGTCTTTCGGGACGACCAGCGTGTGTCCGGGCGCGAGCGGGTTCGCGTCCAGGAAGGCGACCGTCGTCTCGTCTTCGTACACGATTCGCGCGGGAATCTCTCCCTCGACGATCTGACTGAAGATCGTACTCATACGCGAGTGTCTATCGGCCCGCTGTAAGAAGCTTACTCGCGCCCGCTCCCGATGCCCCGACGGCGCCGGCCGTCGACTCGATCGGATTGAACTCGAGGAAAGTCACGAAAACTCTGATAAACTATCGAGAATTGGCGTGTACTGCCGGTGCGTTCAAGGGTATCCCGCCGTTCGAATCGAGTGCCCACTGACGGGCGACATCGCGCTGCACCTTCGACCGGACACCCCACCACCACCCACCCACCACGTCCGATCCTGCAGCACGATTACCGCGCACCCACCGTTCACCCATCGGTTTTTTTGCCGATCGATCGCCGGGTCGATAGCTCGCTCGCGCCGGACGCCGTCGATCGCGAGCGGCGCGCCGGGGACGATCGGAACGAGACGCGGCACTCGCGCCTACACCCGATCGGCCGCAGGCGTCGAACGGGTACGGAGGTCGTCGAGCGCGGTTCCGATCGCCGCGAGGTACTCGTCGGGCTCGTACCCCAGTCGGCCGATCCAGACGTCTTGGTACGACGGGTGGAGGATCGGCAGCAGCCACACCCCGAGTCCGTCGCAGGCGATCGGCTCGAGCACGCTGTCGATGAACCCCTCCAGATCGCGGTTTTCGGCCGCGAGCACGGTCTTCGTCGCGTGCTTTCCGGTCGCGAGGACGACGTCGGGATCGACGAGGTCGAGTTCCGCCAGCAGGTGGGTCCGGCAGTTCACGCGCTCCTCGCCCGTCGGTTCGCGGTTACTCGTCGGGTCGGCCGGATCCGGCGGGAAGCACTTCACGGCGTTCGTGTAGAACGCGTCGTCGCCGTAACCGACCCGCGCGAGCATGCGGCGGATCCGCCGGCCGGAGTGGCGCGAGGTGTAGGCTTTCCCAGTCCAGTTGCCGCCTCGCCACCGATCGGCCTCGGGGACTCCGTAACCGGGCGCTTCGCCCACGACGAGGACGCTCGCGTCGCGATCGCCAGTTCCCCACGAGATGCGCTCCCGGTGCTCCGCGAGGGCCGGACACCGCCGACAGTTGGGTTCGAGAACGGTGCGATCGGTCGGAAACGGGGGTTCTCCGTCGGAGGCGGGCACACCCGAACCCAGGGGGTCGGACGAATAAATGGGTGCGGTTCACGCGATCCGTCACCTATCCCGTGGATGCGGCGACGAGCGCGTTCGCGGGCACCTCGGTCCGAGAAGACGTCTCCGCCGGAACGAGGGCCGGAGCCGCGATCGCCGGCGCGTCAACACCAATGGATCGCGATCGAGGGGACAGATTTACCTTCTTTCGATGATTCGTGACTGGTAATGACATCGGAACTCCTGGCCGAATCACTCTCGCTGCTGGTCTACACTATCGTCGCCGGCCTTCTCACGGCCGGCGGCATCGTCGCGGAGTATTCGAGCCTCCAGCACCTCGGGGCGGGCGAGTCGATGGTCGCCCTCTGGCTCGCCGCGATCGGCTGCGTGATGCTCTATGCCGGCGCCTACAACCTCGGTTACAAGAAGCTCCTCGCGCAGTTCGTCTGAGCGGTTTCGACCCCACAGTTCCGCCGCGGTTCATCGGCCCCGGCGATCCGGTGAGAGCCCCCTCGATCCGATCGCCGGACCTGCAATATCGATTCCTCTTTACTGCCCCAGCCAGATACGCTACGTATGAGCAGGTTCGGCGAGGTCGACGACCAGTACGACCCCCACGCGCTCGAGCAACGGGTGTTCGACTACTGGGACGAGGTCGACGCCTACGAACAGACGGTCGAGCATCGATCGGACGGTGAATCGTTCTTCTTCGTCGACGGCCCGCCGTACACCTCCGGGGCCGCCCACATGGGGACCACCTGGAACAAGACCCTGAAGGACGCCTACATCCGCTTTCACCGAATGTGCGGCTACGACGTGACCGATCGACCGGGCTACGACATGCACGGCCTGCCGATCGAGACCCGGGTCGAGGAGCGCCTCGGCTTCGAGAACAAGAAGGACATCGAGGAGTTCGGCGAGGAGAACTTCATCCAAGAGTGCAAGGACTACGCCAACGAGCAACTCGAGGGCCTCCAGTCTGACTTCCGGGACTTCGGCGTCTGGATGGACTGGGAGAATCCGTACAAGACGCTCAGTCCCGAGTACATGGAGGCCGCCTGGTGGGGCTTCGCGAAGGCCGCCGAGCGCGGCCTCGTCGAGAAGGGGCACCGATCGATCTCGCAGTGTCCGCGCTGCGAAACGGCCATCGCGAACAACGAGGTCGAGTACGAGGACGTCGAGGACCCCTCGATCTACGTCACGTTCGATCTCGAAGACCGCGATGGCGCGATCGTCATCTGGACGACCACGCCGTGGACGATCCCCGCAAACACGTTCGTCGCCGTCGACGGGGAGGGCGACTACGTCGGCGTTCGCGCCGAGAAAGACGGCGAGGAGGAACTGCTGTACGTCGCCGAGGCCAAGCACGAGGAGGTCCTGCGGGAGGGCCGGTACGAGGACTACGAGGTGGTCGAGGAGCTGACCGGCGAGGATCTGATCGGCTGGTCGTACGAGCACCCGCTCGCCGAAGAGGTTCCCGACCGCGTCGACGCCGAGGGCGCCTTCGAGGTTTACGCGGCTGACTACGTCGAGACCGACGGCGACGGGACGGGCCTCGTCCACTCCGCGCCGGGTCACGGCGAGGAGGACTTCCTCCGCGGCCGCGAACTTGGCTTCCCGATCTTCTGTCCCGTCGGCAGCGACGGCGTCTACACCGAGGAGGCCGGCAAGTACGCTGGGCAGTTCGTCAAGGACGCCGACCCAGAGATCACCGCGGATCTCGAGGAGAACGGCGCGCTGCTCGCGTCGGGGACGGTCCACCACAGCTACGGCCACTGCTGGCGCTGCGATACGGGCATCATCCAGATCGTCACCGAGCAGTGGTTCATCACGATCACCGACGTCAAGGACGAGTTGTTGGAAAACATCGAGGATAGCGAGTGGCACCCCGAGTGGGCCCGCGACAACCGCTTCCACGACTTCGTCCAGGAGGCGCCCGACTGGAACGTCTCGCGACAGCGCTACTGGGGCATCCCGCTGCCGGTCTGGACCCCCGAGGACCGCGACGACGACGAGGACATGATCGTCGTCGGCACGCGCGAGGAACTGGCCGAGCGGGTCGACCAGGACGTCGACCCCGAGGAGGTCGATCTCCACAAGGACACGGTCGACGACCTCACGATCACCGAGGACGGCACCACATACACGCGCGTTCCCGACGTGTTCGACGTCTGGCTCGACTCCTCCGTGGCGTCGTGGGGAACCCTCGACTACCCCGAAGACGACAGCCGGTTCGACGAACTCTGGCCCGCGGACCTCATCATCGAGGCCCACGACCAGACCCGCGGCTGGTTCTGGTCACAACTCGGCATGGGAACCGCCGCGGTCGGCGAGATCCCCTACGAGACCGTCCTCATGCACGGCTTCGCACAGATGCCCGACGGCCGCGCGATGTCCAAGTCCAAGGACATCCTGGTCGACCCCCACGAGGCGATCGATCGCCACGGTCGGGACGTGATGCGCATGTTCTTGCTGTCGAACAACCCGCAGGGCGACGACATGCGCTTCTCCTGGGAGGGGATGCAGACGATGGAGAATCACCTGCGGACGCTGTGGAACGTCTTCCGATTCCCGCTGCCGTACATGCGGCTGGACGGCTTCGAGCCGGGCATTGCGACTCCGTCGCAACGGGACGGAGGTAGCGCGGAACGCCGTTCCGCGGACAGTCGAGCGGCAAAGCCGCGAGACGACGGTGAAACCGCCGGGGTGACGCTGGAGGACGTTGATGACGACCTCGAACTCGTCGACGAGTGGGTGCTGGCCCGACTGCAGTCCACGAAGGCCGAGATGACCGAGCACTTCGAGGACTACCGCCAGGACCGCGCGCTCGACGCCCTGCTCGAGTTCGTCGTCGAGGACGTCTCCCGGTTCTACGTGCAGGCCGTCCGCGAACGGATGTGGGAGGAGGAAGACAGCGCGTCCAAACGGGCCGCGTACGCCACGATCTACCACGTGCTCCGCGAGAGCGTCGTCCTGCTCGCGCCGTACGCGCCGTTCGTCAGCGACGAGATCTACGGGACGCTGACCGGCGACGCCGGGTTCGACACCGTCCACATGTGCGACTGGCCCGCGATCGACGAGTACTGGGCGGACGAACAACTCGAGGAGGACGTCGCCTTCCTGCGCGCGATCGAGGAGGCCGGCGCGAACGCCCGCCAGCAGGCCGGCCGGAAGCTTCGTTGGCCCGTCCCGCGGGTCGTCGTCGCGGCCGACGACGATCGGGTCGTCGAAGCGGTCGAGCGCCACGGCGACCTGCTCGCCGATCGACTCAACGCGCGCGAGGTCGAACTCGTCAGACCCGACGAGCGCTGGGGCGAACTCCGGTACAGCGCCGAGGCCGACATGAGCGAACTCGGGCCGGCGTTCGGCGATCGCGCCGGACGGGTCATGAACGCGCTCAACGAGGCCCGCATCGAGGAACCCGCGGTGGAGGCGATCGAGGACGCCGTCGCCGACGTCCTGGAGGACGACGAGGAGATCACCGAGGAGATGATCTCCTTTGTCAGCCAGACGCCCGAGGACGTCGCCGGCACCGCGTTCGGACTCAACGGCGACGATCGCGGCGTCGTCTACGTCGACGCCTCGCTGACCGAGGACATCGAGAGCGAGGGCTACGCCCGCGAGGTCATCCGCCGCGTCCAGGAGATGCGCAAGGACCTCGATCTCGACGTCGAGGAACGGATCGCACTCGAACTCGAGATCGACGACGATCGCGTCGCCGACCTGGTCGCCGATCGCGAATCCCTTATCCGCGAGGAAGTTCGCGCCGACGAACTTCGAAGCGTCGAGGACGGCCACCGCAAGGAGTGGGAGGTCGAGGGCGTCGAGATGGTGATCGCGATCGAGCCGCTGGCGGCCGCCGAAGCGTCCGACTAGCGATCGCCGATCGAGCTCAGTTCTCGCCGTTGCTGGCGTCGCTATCGCCACCGACCTCGTCTGCCGCTTCGCCGTTCTTTTCGCTGTCCGTGCCGTCTTTGTCGCCTTCCGCGCCATCTATGGTGTCCTCGTCGCCGTCGGATTCGTCGTCCTCGTCTTTCGAGCCCTTCGTTTCGTCTTCAGCACCGTCTTCGCCATCTTCCGCCACTTCGTCAACGTCGACGTCCGCGCCGTTGATGCCGCTTTTCGAGATCACGGGTTTCAGGTTGTACCCGTTGTTCTTTCCCCGTTTGACCACGTTGATGTCGAACACGAACTCGATGGGTTCGCCGGCGCGAATCTCGAAGGGGTTGGTGAGTTGGAGCTTCTCGCTGGGGACGTTCACGTCCACTGCGTCGCCGTCGACGATCCCTTCGACGTCCGCGACGTGGAGTTCGATCTTCCGGTACCGACCGTCCGACAGTTCGCCCTCGAAGACGCCGCTCGCCTTGTCGCCGACGACCTGCGTGAGGTCGACCGTCGCGCCGTCGAGATCGAGGATGTAGAACCCCCGCTTTCGTTCGACACCGTCGGCAGGGTCGTCGGTTTCGTCCGCGTCCTCGGTTTCGTCCGTCGTCTCTTCGGTTCCGCCCCCCTCGCTCTCGTTCTCGTTTCCGTCGGCGTTCGCCCCGTCTTCGGCACTGTCCCCATCGGTCGACTGCTCCTCGGCGTCCGCCCGTTCTTCCCCGTCCGCTCGCTCGTCGTCCGTCTGTTCGCTCTCGTCGGTCTCGTCCTCGCCCTCGTTTCCGCCGTCGAAGATACGGGCCTTGTCGAAGGTGACGTCCAGCCTGTCGAAATCCCCGATATCGGCCGGCATGTCGCTGATGAGCAGCCGGAAATTCGAACCAGCGGCATTCGCATCGCCCGCATCGTCCGCGCTGTCCGCCCCGTCCGTGCCGTCATCGCTTTCCGCCGCCGGCGAGCGATCCGACGTACACCCGGCGAGCATCGTCGCGCCGACGCCGCTGCCGGCGGCGATGAACGTCCGCCGATCGACGGCTGGCCCGAACCGATCGCCGTTTCGGCTACGATCGCGAGTCGACTGCTGGTTCGTCATGGTCGTCACGTCGGCCGGAGGGACAGTAAGGATCGCCGATCGTTCTTCCGCTCAGAACTGTTCAAAACGATTTTGAACGGGGGTCGCGCCTCGAGACGATCGCTACGACGGTCGTTCGTTGGACGGGAATGCCACAAAAGACTTGAGAGTCACTTTCCAGTGTACGTCCGTGAACTCCCGAGTCGGCGTCGTGCTCGCGATCGCGTTGCTCGTCGGATCGCTCCCCGGCAGCGTCGGTGCGATCGGCGGCGGCCCCGGCCTCGATCGATCCGCCGCGGAACCGACGATCGGATCGATCGATGCGGGCGCCGCGAGCGCGGCGGCCGCCAGCGGAACGACGGACCACGATGCGGACGTCCTCCACCGGACGACCGTCTTACGACACCTCCCCGATCGGCGGGGCGAGTTCGAGGCCGAGATGACCTTCGCGGTCCCGGATCGGCTCACCGAACTCGAGATCGAACTCGAACCCGAGGCGACCGTCGCGGCGACGGGCGGCTTCGAGGCGACCGGCGACGGAACCTACCGGTGGACGGAGGAGACCGACGACCCGACGATCCGGTTTACGATGCCGGCCGATCGGACCGACGACGTCGGCCACCAGCACGCCGCGAGCGAGTACGGGTCCCCGACGATCGCACGCGAACCGGCGTCTGCGGAGACGCGCGATTCCCGGGCCGGACACCGCTCCGGCCACGGCTACACGTTCGTCGGCACGGGCGAGTGGGCGGTCGTCCAGGTTCCCGGCGTGGGGATCTCCATGCGTTACACCGGATCGTCGCCGATCGGGATCGACGAGACGGTCGCGGTCGACGGCCCCGGGGCGACCGGCGGCGACATCGCGTACTTCGGGCCTGTTACGGAGTACGAGCGCGCGAGCGAGCGAGAGCGGTTCCGACTCGTCGTACCGGAAGCGGCGGCGCTCGCGGCGGCGCCCGACGAGATCCTCGACGCGCTCGTCGACGCGAGCGATCGGTTCGACGTCGGCGCGAGCCGCGAGGAGGTGTTCGTCGTCGCGGTGCCGGCCGACGACGTGGAGTGGGCGGCGCGGGGAATCCAGTACGGCGAGTCGGACGCGTGGGTGGTCGCCGACGCGCCCCTCTCTGAGGCGAGTCCGGTCTGGTTCCACGAGTACGTCCACGCGCGCCAGGCGTTCGCCAATCCCGACATCGGGACCGAACGCGAGACGGCGTGGCTCGTCGAGGCCCAGGCGGAGTACTACGCCGCGCTGCTGGCGTTCGAAGGGGGGCTGACCGACTTCCACGAGTTCGAGGATGCCCTGGAGGCGGGCGAGCGATCGCCCCACGCCGACGCCGCGCTCGCCGACCCCGCGACGTGGGAGAGCGACCGGACGGCGTACGTCAAGGGCCCGCTCGTCTATGGTGAACTCGATCGCCGGGTTCGCTTCGCGACCGACGGCGATCGGACGATGGCGGACGTGCTCCGCACGTTGAACGGAAACGACGGCGCGGTGACCGAGGAGGACTTCCTCGCGGCCGTCGAGGCCGAGGGCGGCACCGAGGTGCGGGCGGTCGCCGAGGAGTACACCCGAACCGATCGAACCCCCGAGATGTGGTCCCGGTCGGCCCACGAGGACGCGTTCGATCGGGCGGTCGCGCGGTTCGCCTACGGTCTCGATCCGGCGTCGATCGAGATCGGCGGCGAGCCCCGAGGATCGAGCGGAACGACCGCCGACGGCCGGCCCGTCATCGCCGTTCCGGCCGGCGAATCCGTGACGGTGCCGGTTACCGTCGAGAACGCGGGCGATCGCGACGGGACCGCCGACGCGACGGTCACCGTCGACGGGTCCGTCGTCGATCACCGTCGACTCGAACTCGGGGTCGGCGAGCGGACGACCGAACGCCTCTCGTGGACGCCTCGGAGGCCCGGCACTTACGACGTCCGCGTCGGATCGGATCGGGTGACCGCGTACGTCCGTTCGGCCGCCAGCGTGACCGTGACCGACCTGCGGGTCGATCCCGAACGCGCGGCGCCCGGCGAGACGGTGACGGTCACGGCCACGGT
This sequence comes from Halosolutus gelatinilyticus, assembly GCF_023028105.1. Taxonomy (NCBI): domain Archaea; kingdom Methanobacteriati; phylum Methanobacteriota; class Halobacteria; order Halobacteriales; family Natrialbaceae; genus Halosolutus; species Halosolutus gelatinilyticus. The sequence goes on along the minus strand of NZ_CP095491.1, from coordinate 1,424,334 downwards.
CGCCGCCGTCGACGATCGACCGGGCGCGGCCGTCCTCGCGTTCCGGACCGCCGACGGCGTCGTCGCCGAGGAATCCGTCGTCGTACGGCCGGGCGAGACCGAGACGGTCGCGGCGACGCTCGCGTTCGACGAAGTCGGTCGGTACGAGATCGCGGTCGCGGACCGATCGACCGCGGTCGCGATCGAGAACGGCCCGGCCGAGGCGCTCGAGCGGATCGACGACGTCCCCGGGTTCGGGCCGGCGGCGGCGCTGGCCGCACTCGCGATCGCGGTCGGGCTGGCGCGGTTCGCCCGCCGACGGTAACGAACCCGACCCGCTCCGATCGCGCCGATCGAAGCGTCACCGATCGAGGCGCCGGTGATCAGAGCGTGGACGAGTGCGGCGATCGATCACCGTGCGATCGCCGTCGCTCCGCTCGTCCCGTTTCGTCCCGTTACAACTCGTTACGACCCGCGTCGGACGGCTACCCGAACTCGACCCTGAATCGACAGCGGTCGCCGTCAGGATCCTCGAGACACGCCTGCTTCGCGACGGTCGCGTCGGCGCCGAACTCGGCCACCAGCCCTTCTAGAATCCCGTGGGCCAGTCCGCAGTAGACGTGCTCGCGGTGCGTTCGGTACGCGATCGCGACGGCGTCGCCGTCCGGATCGACCGACGACGAGACGTCCGGTAGCGTCCCGTCTCCGGTCGTCCCCTCGACGCTGTCGGCGATCGTCCCGATCGACGCGAGGACGTCCTCGGGTCCCCACTCGGCCCGGACGTGCGCTTTGAACGTCGACAGCAGTTCCGGGGCGAGTGCCCGCCCGAAATCGCGTTCGATCGTCCGCCGATCCGCCGTCGTCATCGCTGCGAGGGTCTCGAGAATCGCGTCGATCTCGTCGTCCTCGTAGCGCGAGACGGGGAGGTAGAGCTTCGGTTCGAGGCCGGCGCGATCGACGACCGTCTCCCACGTCTCTTCGTCCGTCTTCTCGACGACGTACTCCTTGAGCGTTTTGTGGACGATTCCGTGCATCTGGACCTGCTACGTGCGATCGGCTCCGCGGCCGTCTATCGACCGGATCGGCCGATCCGTTCGACTCGCGAACAACTAGAGGTGAGACGAAGGGGGTACTTAACGATTGAGAAACGTGTCAGTCTCGATCAGTTACAGGTGCGCGGCGATCGCCGGAGCGACCGAGACGGTGCTCGCGCTTCGTTCGATCGTGTCGGTGCCGTAGATGGCTTCGACGCCCGCCCGCGAGAGTTTCGTCACCGCGTTGCGGGCGAGCAGCGGGTGGACGCAGGTGACGAAGACCCGACCGACCCCCCGATCCCGGAGGACGCCGACCGCCTCGCTCATCGTCGATCCCGTCGCGATGATGTCGTCGGTGACGACGACGTCCCGATCGGCGACGTCGACGTCGCTCGGGGTGATCTCGACCTCGGTGCCGGAGCGGCGAACCTTCTGGAAGTAATCCGTCTCGCCGCTCCCGTAGGCGTCCCGGACCGTCTCGGCGAGATCGATCGCCCCCTCGTCGGGCGAGAGGAAGACGGGATCCGCGAGCTCCGCGGGCAGGGGATCGGCCAGCCGACCCGCGGCGTCGATCGGCGTCGCCGTCGGCTCGAAGAACTCGCAGACGGACGTCTCGTGGGGATTGACGGTGAGCACCCGGTCGGCGCCGGTCGAGACGGCGCGCGCGATCGCCCGCGCGGAGACGGGGTGTCCCTCCTCGAACGCCTCGTCCTGCCGGGCGTAGCCCATGTACGGCAGCACCGTGACGACCTCGCCGACGCCGGCTTCGCGGACGGCGTCTTGGAGTTGCAGCAACTCGAGGTGAGCGTCGCTCGAGACCGTCGAAGCGACGATCACGGCCCGATCGGCGTCGGTCGCGCCGGCGTCGACGGTTGCAGCGTCGGGAACGGCGGCGAGCAGTTCGCCGTCGGGGAATCGGTCGTACTCGGCGGCAGCGAGCGGCTCTTCGAGTTCGCGCGCGAGCGCCGCGGCGAGCGCCTGCGACGCGGATCCGGCAACGATCATATGCGTGGCCACAGCCCGCGGGGTAAACCAGTTTTCGTTCTCGCGGTCCCGGCTCGCACCGCCTCGTCAACTGTCGCCGTCGGCGCCGGTCGATTCGTCGTCCGAGCCGCACGGACCGTCGTCCGTGCCCACCGCCATCGACAGCCCGCTTTCTCGAATCATCGTGACAAGGTTGATACAGCTCGGGTTGTTCCACTTCGCCGGCGTAACCACGACGGGATCGCCCTGATCGAGTCGCGCGATAACGCGGAACGAACCCGGTTCGGAGGGCCAGTTTCGATCGAGCTGCGCGCCCGTTCGGCCGTCGAGTTCGATCGTTTCCCACGCGAACTCGCCGTCGAACTCGACGAGAACGTCGACCGTGTGGGGCTCGCCGTGGAGGTTCTCGATGGTGATGTCGCCGAGGACGGTTCCGGCGACGTCGGTCTCGCTCTTCTCGTCGGGTTCCGCATCGGACTGGTCGACGCCCTCGGTCTGGTTGTCTTCGGACTCCGGGTCCTCGTCTTCGGGCTCGTCGCTCGAACAGCCGGCGATCGCCGCCGTGGTCGCGGCGCCCGTCAGCGCGAGCAGCCGGCGTCGTGAAAGGTCGCTCATGTGAGCGATCCATGTATTCGGGGTAGTTAATAACTCCTGAATTCCGACAGTCACGTCCGCTGTTCCGGCGGGAGTCACCCCGACGGCGGCACGGCGAACCCGGTGACGTCGCCGATGCCGAGCGCTCGCGATCGCCACGTTTCCGGGTCGTCGGCCGCGGTTTCCACGAGGAACGCTCCGCGTTCGGTGACCGCGTAGACCGCCTCCCCGTAGCCGATTCCGACGATCGTCTCGGTCGACTCGTCGATCGCGCGCCACTCCCCGTCGTCGGGATCGCGTTCGTACAGCGTCCCGCCAGCGACCGCGTGGGCCCGATCGAGTCGCCCCGGTTCGGCTCTCGGGTCCGCCGCGACGACGTCGAAATCCCCGTCTCGAACCCGCATCCAGCCGTTGCCGAGTTTGTAGAGGCCGTCGTCGGCGGCGGCGAGCGGAACGCCGGCCGCGGAGACGTCACGGACGTCCTTGAGGCCGGCGTAATCGAGGTCGCCGTCGCGGACGCGGTACGCGCCCGCATCGGTGGCGACGAGGTTGCCGTCGATCGCCCGGACAGTCCCGATCGACCCGCGTTCGGATGTCTCGCTTCCGGTCGACTCGCCGTCGATCCATTCCCAGTTGCCGTCCGCGCGCCGACCGATCCGTCCGTCGGCATCCGCCGCGAGCAGCGTTCCCCCGTCGTAGCCGACGGCCACCGCGGGGCCGAACCCGGTCCCGACGAACGCCGTCTCGGCCGCGGCCCCGGAATCGGGCTCCGAAGTCGGATCGAGCACCCGGACGTCTTCGCTGGTCGCGATCGCGACGGCGTCCGTCCCGGCCGCCGCCGCGTCCCGCGCGTCGCAGCGATCGCAGAGGCCGAACTCGCCGACCGCATCGCCGGCGATCCGAACGCGAACGACGCCCACCGAACTCGCGACGTAGGCATCGATCGCGCCCCTCCGATCGCCGTAGACGCGCTTTTCCTCGATGGAGTCCATACGGAAGCGATCGGGACCGCGCGCCGAAAACGTTCTGTCTGCGTTTCCGGCGGCGTTCGGATCGCGCGTTTTCCGTGCTAGCTCGATTGCGAACTCCACGAAAGTCCCACCCGCAGTGGCTGACCGGCTAAGCCATCGTGGGCGGGACTGAAAGGGGCTACCGGCAGGGCTTTCGTGGTGTTCTCACTCGTCTCAGTGCCGCGGTGCCACACTCAACCGAATCCATCCACTATCGATCGCCGTTCTAGCGGGCCGAATGTCGGAATCCCTTTGGGGAGTCCGACCCGACTAGTACGCGAATGCAAGTCTTCGGATCGAGTGGGACGCGGGGCGTCGCCAACGAGGAGTTGACGCCCGCGTTCGTCCTGCGGGTCGCGAAAGCGGCGGGGACGGCCTGGCGGGTCGACCGGGTGGCCGTCGCTCGCGACACGCGCTACACGGGGCGAATGCTGGCGGACGCGGCCGCGAGCGGGTTGGCGAGTACGGGTGCGAGCGTCGATCGACTCGGGATCGTACCGACGCCGGGGGCGCAGGCCTACGCCGAACGCGAGGGGGTGCCGGTGATGGTCATCACGGCGTCGCACAACCCGCCGCAGTACAACGGGGTGAAACTGATCGGGAGCGACGGCGTCGAACTCGCCGTCTCGAGTCTGGAGTCGATCGAGGAGACGCTGCTCGCGGAGTCGTTCGCGGTCGCCCCGTGGGACGAGACCGGGCAGGTGCGCGAGATCGACGGGGTCGCCGACGAGTACGTCGACGACCTGCTCGCGGCCGTCGATCGGGAGCCGATCGCGGCGGCCGATCTCACCGTCGCGCTCGATCCCGGTCACGGTGCAGGAGCGCTAACCAGTCCCCGGTTCTTCCGGAAGCTGGGGTGTCGCGTCGTCACGGTCAACGGCCAGGCCGACGGGCACTTCCCGGGGCGAGACCCCGAACCGGTCCCGCAGAATCTCGAGGATCTCGGCCGCCTCGTTCGGGCGTCCGACGCCGACGTCGGCATCGCCCACGACGGCGACGCCGATCGGGCCATCTTCTTCGACGAGAACGGCGAGTACGTCGAGGGCGACGCCACCCTCGCGGCGCTCGCGGCCGCCGAACTCGACGCCGGCGACACCACCGTCTCGGCGGTCAACGTTTCCCAGCGGCTCGTCGACGTCGTCACCGACGTCGGTGCCTCCCTCGAACTCACGCCGATCGGCTCGACGAACATCATCACTCGAATCGAGGAGCTCGAGGCGAACGGCCAGCGGGTGCCGATCGCCGGCGAGGGCAACGGCGGGATCTTCTTCCCCGGATACCGCCTTGCACGCGACGGCGCGTACACAGCCGCGCGATTCCTCCGCCTGGTCGCTCGGCGGCCGGTTAGCGAGATCGTCTCACCCTACGGCGGCTACGCGAATGTCCGGCGCAACGTCGAGTACGAGTCGACGGCCGAACGGGACGCGATGCTCGACGCGGCGGCCAACCACGCCCATGCGGCCGACGCCGAACTCAATACGCGCGACGGCTACCGACTCGACTACGGCGACGCGTGGGTGCTCGCCCGGCCCTCGGGCACCGAACCGCTCGTCAGAATCTACGCCGAGGCTCGCGACGAGGATCGGGCGACGGACCTCGCGATCGATATGCACGAGACGCTCGTGGACGCGAAAGAAGACGCCTGATCGTCGGAGAGCGAGTTTGGATCGGCCGCTTCCTCGCCCGCCTTTCACGATCGCAACGATTCCCCGTACCGCGCGCCCAGTCGTTCGGTCGCGAGCAGGAGCCGATGCGCGACCACGAGGATCGCGACGGCGAGGACGATCAGCGCGCCCTCGAGGGCCGTCGACAGCAGGCCGAGCGAGACGATCAGCGTCGTCGCGCAGGCGGGCGGGTGTCGGGTGTCCGTCGCGAGCATCCCGCCCGCGGTGACCGTCGTCGCGAGCACGCCGCTCGCGCCGAGTCGCAGCCCTTCGATCGAGCCCGGATCGGCGGCCGCGGTCATCGAGATTCCGACGCCGAGCAGGTGGTAGGCGAGTAGCCCGGCGGCGACGCCGATCGCGTGGCCGCCGATCACGCGCCGCGGCGCCGTCGCCTCGCTGTCCTGAAAGAGCGCGAGGACGAACGCCGACGGCCCGAGACTGGGAAAGAGCATCGGCAGCCCCGACAGCCACGCGAGACCGGCCGTCGTCGAGATGAGGAGGCCGGTGTGGAGCGTCGTCCCCGTCCGATCGTCCATGCCCATCGTTCGTCGCTTCGGGGTGAAAACGTGCGTGATTTCCGTCCCTCAGGGAACGATCGTCACCGGGATCGACGCCCGGCGCGTGACCTGTTCCGCGACGCTGCCGAGCAGCATCCGCGAGACGCCCGATCGGCCCTCGCTCCCCATCACGATTTCGTCGATCCCCTCTTCGTCGGCGAATTCGAGGATCGCATCGGCCGCCTGTCCCTCGATCACCCGCGTCTCGACGGGCCGATCGTACTCGGCCGCGATCCGCTCGGCCTCGTCGAAGAAGTCGAGGTCGGGGCCGTCGCCGTCGACCGCCGGCGGTCGACCGCCGTAGCCCGCTTCGAGGTCGTCGATCGCGTGGACGACCGTGAACTCGTCGTCGGGGTACCGTTCGAGGGCGTATTCGAGGGCTGCTCGCGCAGTCGCGGAGTCGTCCATCGGAACGAGCACCTGTCTGGCCATACCGACGCTACGACGATTAGCGCCTTCAGTCATGGGCTCTCAGCGTCCCGTTGCAAGTTCGATCGCGTCGGATCCCCCGCAACCGGTCGATCGCGTACGGGCCCCAACATTGAAGTAGGTGTAAAGCCCGCTTTACTGTAAAGGATGCTTTACACAGTATCCGGACCGATCACCCATGACTGAACTCGCAATCACGTTCGGGGACGACCGCCCGAAAACGTACCGGAGAGCATCGAACGCAAGTTACATCGTCGGCATCGCCGCGTTCCTAGCGGGGTTCGCCGTCAGCCGACCGCTGCTCGGAATCGCCGTCTACGTCGCCGGCATCGTCGTCGGAATGGCGATCCCGTTCCTGACCGACGCGCCGGTGTACGACGAACGCGACGAGGAACTGACCGCGCGAGCGAACGATCTGGTGCTGGGGGCGCTCGCCTACGGCGGGCTCGCGGTCTTCGTGACCCTGATACTCCTGCAGGAACTCGGCCGGTTCACCTGGAGTTCGGAGCTGTGGACCGTCTTCTTCACCTGGAGCGCGTTCTGGCTCGTCTGGGGGAGCACGTACGTCTTCGTCCGACTGCGGGCCTGACCCATGGAGAACGACTTGCGAGACCGGCGGGAAGCGGCCGACCTCAGCCAGTCCGATCTGGCCGCGGCCGTCGGCGTCACCCGCCAGACGATCAACGCGATCGAGCGCGAGCGGTACGATCCGTCGCTCGAACTCGCGTTCGAACTGGCCGCCCACTTCGACTGCGCGATCGAGGACATCTTCGATCCGGAATTGGAATCGGAGAACGGAACCGGAGACGGCGGCTGATCGCCTCGTCCGCGCCCGGTATCACGGGATTGTCGCTGGACGCTTAAATCGGATCGTCTTCTTCGAGCGCCTTCTCCAGGCGTTCGCGCTCAGCGCGCAGGGATTCGAGCTCCGCCTCGACGCGACCGTCGGCCAGCCGATCGCACTCGTCGGGTGATAGCTGTTCGATCGCCTGCGCCGCGGTCTGGAGCCGATCGTAGTCGGGATCGCGACTCCACCGCCTGACCTCCCGCAAGGTCGCCATCGCCGCTCCGGCTTCGTCTCCGTCGGCGACGCGGACGACGCGACCGACGAACGGCTGTAACTCTCGCGCGCGCCGCCGGAGCACTTCGGCCGGGCCTGGCGGCCACTCGATCGACAGGGGATCGGCGTCGATCCCCTCGAGGAACGTCTGCTGGGTCGCCACCTGGCGCTTGAGTCGATCGCCGTCGTCGACGTAGTGGGAGAGCTTCGATCGGGAGTAGTCCGCGTACTCGAGCAGTTCCGGGATCGCGTACTCCCCGGCCGGAGCGGTCTCGACGTATTCGCGTAGGTCTTCCGGGGGCTGTTCGAACTCGACGAACGGGTACCACCGGCTTCGATCGAGCAGCGAGAACACCTCGCGAGCGGACGCCGATCCCCGATACTCGGCGAACGCCTCCCGGATCGCCGCGTTGTAGGTCTCGATCGGCTCGCGGAGGCGATCGACCGGCGCGTCGAGGTCGGCGCTCGCGAGTTCGAGCAACCGCTCCCGGCGGGCGATCTCGTCGCCGAGCTCCCGCACTCGCACGCTCGCGGCTTTGCGCGCCTCCGTCAGCGCCTCGCAGGCGTCCTGGCGCTCGTCGACCAGGTCGGCGTACCGCTCGGCGGGCGCGAGCGCGTCGCGGGCCCGTTCGAAGTCGGCCTCGCTCAACCGCCGTTTGTCGATCGCGTCGAGGGAGTTCTCGAACGCGTCCCGGCGGGGAAGGTCGTCGGCCAGTCCGTCGACGAGCGACGCGAACCGCCCCTCGAGTTCGATGTACGCCTTGAAGTTCTCTCGACCGGTGCCGGTCGCCCGATCGACGTACGAGTCGAGCAGCTCCGCGGCGTTCCGGTAGGCCGTCGCGACGGTCGCGACAGTTTCGTCGCCGCGGTCGTCGATCTCCCGTTCGATCTCGGCGACTCGATCGCGGGCCGCCCCGAGTCGCTCGAGCGCCGTCGCGTCGGCGCCGCCGTCGCCGTCGCGGTGGACGCGTTCGCTCATGCTACTCTGAGTCGTAAACGGCGTCGGGATCGTACACTTTTTCGCCGACGTGCTCCCCCTCGATCGTCCGGTAGAAACACGATCGATGGCCGGTGTGACACGCGCCGCCCTCCTGGTCGACCAGGTACAGCAGGGTGTCGGCGTCGCAGTCGATGCGGACCTCTTCGACGCGCTGGACGTGGCCGCTGGTCCCGCCCTTCTGCCACAACTCGTCCCGACTCCGGGAGTAGTAGTGTGCCAGTCCGGTTTCGCGGGTTCGCTCGAGGGCTTCGGGGGAGACGTAGGCGAGCATCAGCACGTCGCCCGTCTCCGCGTCCTGGGCGATCGCGGGGACCAGTCCGTCGTCGAACGCGACCGCGATGTCGTCGTCCATGTACGAACGCATGACCGTCCGGGCGATAGGTCTTTTGCCGCCGGGTGTCGGTCGCCGCGGTGACGACCGATCGATCCGCTCGGCGACCGCCAACGTTTATGGCTCGCTGCGTGGGCAGGAAGCCGTGATGTCCGACTACACGACGACGAACTACCGCGACGTCGACGATCGGAACGGGATGCACTTCCTCCGGGACGAACTGAACTGCGAGAACATGGGCGTGACCGTCGTGGAATGCGACCCCGGCTGGGAAGGCATGGAGCACGACCACGAGGAGGAGGGCCACGAGGAAGTGTACCTGCTGATCGAGGGCGAAGCGACCGTCACCGTGGAAGGCGACGAAATCGAACTGCAGCCGGGCGACGCGATCCGGATCGCTCCGGGCGCGAGCCGCGAGATCCACAACGGCGACGCGGAGAGTCGATTCGTGCTGATGGGCGCGCCGTAGGGTCGAACGATCCACGGCGCGCCGGCCGATAACCGCTCTGCGAGGGCGATCGGCCCGGGCGTCTCGTCCGCGCTCGCCGGAGGACGATCGGCGTCGGCGCTCAGTTCGATGGCGGCTCGTCGGTCGATCGGTCGTCGGACGCGGTCGCGAGCAACGCGATCGCGGCAGCGATCGCGAGCCCGACGAGGAGCAGCGCGACGACGCCGACTGCGATCGGAGCGGCGGTCACGGTCAGTCCGGTGAGCGCGTCGAGCCCCACCATCAGAAGGACCAGCGCGACGGTCGTGAGGAGGCCGAGGGCGAGTCCTGTCCGGAGCATCCAGCGCGCTTCTGCTGCGTCCGCCATGGAACTCGGTGTGGCCGGTTCGTCCGGGTGATCGGAGATCGACATGGGTTCACCTCTAGCACAGATAGGCTGACGGCGGAGATAACCGCTTGCGCTGCGAGACTGACCTGTCTAATCGACGGGTATCGATCGAGAACCGAGGGACGTACCGGTCGACGTATCAGCCACCGCCATTACCGCGTCCCCCTTCATCCCTTCGAAGATCGCCTCTATAGGGCGTTACGCGCCGTCACGAGTCCACGAGGTCCTATCGAACGTCGCGAACGGAGCCGGCGATCAAAACGGTCGTACCGCCGTTCCGGGCCTCACACCTGACCGTTCAGCGTGATGTAGTCGACGCCGATGATCCGCTCGTCGGTCTCGAGTTCCTCCCTGGCCTCGTCGGGGACCTCGCTGTCGACGTTGTAGACGGTCAGCGCCTCGCCGCCGATCGTCTCGCGGGCGTTGAACATGCCGGCGATGTTGACGCCGTGGGCGCCCATCACGGAGCCGATGAGACCGATGACGCCGGGTTCGTCGGTGTTGCGCGTGACGACCATCTTGCCGTGGGGGATGGCGTCGACGCGGTAGCCGTCGACGCGGACGATCCGCGGGTCGTCACCCGCGAACAGGGTTCCTTCGACGGTGACCTCGTCGTTGCCGTTGCTGACGGTGACGGAGACGAGGCTCTGGAAGTCCTCGGCCTGCCGAGTCTTCGACTCGGTGACGTCGACGCCGCGGTCTTCGGCGATCTGCGGCGCGTTGACGGCGTTGACCTGCCACTCGAGCGGTTCGAAGACGCCCTTGAGCGCCGAGGCGGTGACGAACTCGACGTCCTCGTCGGCGATGTCGCCCTCGTAGACGACCTCGACGCCCTCGATGCGGCCGTCGAGCAGCTGGGCGGCCACCTTGCCGGCGGTCTCGGATATCTCGATATACGGCTCGAGCCGGGGGAACGCGCTTTCGTCGATCGACGGAGCGTTGAGCGCGTTCGCGACGGGTTCCCCGGCGAGCGCGGCGGTGATCTGTTCGGCGGTGGAGGTGGCGACGTTCTCCTGGGCGGCCTCGGTCGAGGCGCCGAGGTGGGGCGTAACGATGACGTCGCCGTGTTCGAGCAGCGGCGAGTCGGCGGGGAGCGGCTCCTCGGCGAAGACGTCGAGCGCCGCGCCGGCGACGGTGCCGTCCTCGACCTTCGCCGCGAGGGCGCCCTCCTGGATGATGCCGCCGCGGCCGACGTTGACGATGTAGCCGCCCGCGAGCAGGTCGAGTTCTTCGGGGCCGATCATCCCTTCCGTCTCCGGGGTCAGCGGCGTGTGGATCGTCAGAAAGTCCGCGCGCTCCAGGCACGGTTCGAACTCGACGAGTTCGGCGCCGAGGCGATCGGCGCGCTCCTCGGAGATGTAGGGGTCGAACGCGACGACGTCCATCCCCAGCGAGTCGAGTTTCTTCGCGACCTCCTGGCCGACCCGGCCGAGGCCGACGACGCCGAGCGTCTTGCCGTCGAGTTCGGTGCCGAGGTAGTCGCTTTTCGCCCACTCGCCGTGTTTCAGGCGGATGTGGGCCTGCGGGATCGATCTGGCCGCAGCGAACGTCATGGCGACGGTGTGTTCGGCGGCGGCGCGAACGTTACCCTCGGGGGCGTTAGCGACGATGACGCCCTCGTCGGTGGCGGCTTCGATGTCGATGTTGTCGACGCCGATCCCCGCTCGGCCGACGATGACGAGTTCTTCGGCGGCCTCGAGCACCTCGGCCGTGACCTCTGTTCCGGACCGGACGATCAGCCCGCTCGCGTCCGATACAGCCTCGAGGAGTTCCTTACCCTCGAGTTCGTAGCCTGTCTCGACCTCGTGGCCGGCGTCTCGCAAAACGTCCAGACCCGCGTCCGCGATCGGGTCCGTGACGAGTACCTTCATGCGCGAGACAACCGTGCGGAGGACGTAAACCCTTCCGTTGTCGCCAGGGGTGGCAAAATCTACCGCTGTCGGGCCGATCCGCTACGTCCGTCGGGTCGATTCGGGGTTTCGATCGGCGGGACTGCGCTACCCGACTACTCCGAGATGCCGTAGACGTCGCCGGTCCACTCGCGGGCCGGCACGTCGTAGACGGGCTGGCGCCGATCGCGGCCGTCGAGGCGGCGGCGATCGTCCGCGTCGAGTTCCCAGTCGAACAGGTCGAGGTTCTCGCGGACGTGCTCCGGCGAGGACGACTTGGGGAGGACGACGACGTCCCGCTCGACGGCCCACCGAAGGACGATCTGGGCGGGCGTCTTCTCGTACGCGTCGGCCAGTTCCCGGACCGTTTCGTCGGCGAAGATCTCGGTCCGGGCCAGCGGCGCGGCGGCCTCGATCGCCGTGTCGGTCTCTCGGCAGTACTCGACCAGTTCGGGGCGCTGGAACCACGGGTGGAACTCGATCTGGTTGACCGCGATCGGCACGTCCGAAACGTGGTGGGCCGCGCTCAGCTGGTACGCGCTGAAGTTCGAGACGCCGACGTTGCGGACCTGCCCCTCCTCGTGGAGCGTCGCCATGGCGTCGAGGGTCTCCCGCAGCGAGATCGCGGGATTCGGCCAGTGGATCAGGTACAGATCGAGGTAGTCGGTTCCCAGCCGATCGAGGGACGCTTCACAGGCCTGCAGGACCGACTCGTAGGCGAGGTTCTTCGGGAGCACCTTCGAGGTCAGAAAGAGGTCGTCGCGATCGTACTCCGCGATGACGTCGCCGATCTCGTCCTCGTTCATGTACCCTTCGGCGGTATCGATGTGAGTGCACCCGGCGTCGAGCGCGGCGCACAGGGCGTCCCGAAGGGTCTCGCCCTCGATGTTCCACGTGCCGACGCCGACCGTCGGCAGTTCGTCACCGGTCGATAGCTGGACTGCTGGAACGCTCATGTCTCACGTATCTACGCGCGGAACACGGTGTTAACAGTGCTGATCGGCGCCGATCGCGCCGTCGATCGACCGCCGACCTGCCGATCCGTCGGTCGGTTCACATCGTGATCAACGCCGCGCCGACGACGACCAGCGCCGCCCCGGCGACGACCCCCCTCGTCACCCGTTCGAGGTCGCGCAACAGCACGGCGGCGAACAGCAGCGTGAACAGCGGCGCAGTCGCGACCAGCGGATCGACGATCGCGATGCGACCCGCCTCGAGCCCAAGCGCGGCCATCAGCGAGAGCATCGCGGCGGTCGTCAGCAGGCCGCTGCCGACGAAGTAGTAGTAGCTCTCCCGGGGTCGGTCCCGGAGGGCGGATCCGCTCCCGACCAGCACGAAGGCCAACAGGGCAACCAGCCCGGCCGTCTCGTTGATCGCGACCGCCTCGAGCGCCGGGATCGCCGTCTCGGTCATCCCGTACCGCCGGCTGACGTTCGCCACGGCGAACGTCGCGGCGGCGGCGATCGGCCACAGCAGGTCCCGCGGCTGCCAGCCCTCGACGTCGCCGCCTCTCGAGACGGTGAGGACGGCGAGGCCCGCCACGAGAACGACGATCCCGAGGCCCGTCACCGGCCCGAGCGGTTCGCCGAGAAAGGCGAGCGCGATGGCCGTCGCGAACAGCGGGCGGCTGCTGAGGATCGTGCTGTTGAGGCTCGCGCCGACCTTGTCGACGCCGACGAAGATGGTGATCCGTCCGAGCGCGGTGCCGACGACGCCCGCGAAGGCGAAGACGAGCAGCGCCTCTGTCGTGAGCCCCGAGAAGGCCGATCGGCCGCGGAGCGCGCCGATGACGAGCCAGTAGATCGACGAGTCGACGACGACCACGACGAGCGAGGCCTGGACGGAGCCGCCGCCCGCGGCCATCCCGCGCTTGTCGAAGATCGGCGCGAACCCCCAGAGAACCGCCGGAAGGAGGGCGAGCGCGAGAACCTCGGCTGTGGCGTCGGTCATCGCTTCGCTTCACCCGGCCGCGCGCGATCGCTCATCGACGAACGTGGGGGCGGAGGCCGGGTCAACGTTGCGGTGTCGGTACAATTTCTCGAGTCGGCGATCAGGCGGCGTCGGCGGCCGGTTCGTCGGCGGAGCCCTCGTCGGAGTCGGTCGATTCGAGTTTGAGAATCCGCGGAAGGGCGGCGAGTGCGGCGCCGATCGCGACGAAGACGATCGCCGTTCTAGCGACCGCCATCACCGTGGCGGCGTCGACCGCGACGGCGATCGTCTCCGCCTCGGGCCTGTCCTCCGGCGTCCACTCTGCGGTCGTCGCGAGTCCGACCGTCAGAACGACGTAACTCGTGACGGTCGCCCCGAGTGCGAGGCCGACGTCCCGCCGCGTCTCGAGCGGGACGTGCCGGACGAGAAGGTAGGCGGCGGCCAGCAGAGCGACGATCGGAATCAGCGGCGTCAGGTGCGACGTCAGCCCCCCGGAGATCCTGCCCGAGAACGCCATCCTGACGGGTTCGCCGTTCGCTTCGATCACCGCGCCGTGTCCCGCGAGGTTGACGAATCCCGTCAGTACCATCCGGCTGGGACCCTCTTCAGGACCGCTGAGCGCCCCCGTCGCGTCCATCGCCGACACGATCTGGTAGGTGACGGCGAAGACGATCGCGAACGCGCTCGTTCCCGAGACCAACCCGGCAGCCCACGGCGGGACGGCCGTCAGGTATCGACCGTCGTCGCTCGATTCGTCTCGCTCGTCCGGAGCGCTGCCGTCGTCGCCGCGATCCTCGGTTTCCGAGTCGAGCCGCGGCCCCTTATCGTATTCGAGTCGTCGGTTCGATGACATACGTTCGGCAATGAGGGCGGGGTCGTAATACGTTACGGTCCCCCAGATTCGGAATCAACCTCGCCGGCGCGAGGGGAAACCTGAACTGGTTTATCCCGGGCGACACAATCGGCGATCGATGACGATCGTCGCTTTCGACTTCGACGGAACGCTTTCGGACTCCGAGATGACCGTACTGCTCGGAGATCGCTGCGGCGTCGCCGAGGAGATGGCCGAGATCACGGAGCGAGCGATGAACGACGAGCTCGGCTACGCCGAGAGCCTCCGCGAGCGGGCGGCCCTCCTCGACGGCCTGCCCGAAGCGGACGTCGCGGCGGCCTTCGACGAGGTCGTCCTTCGCGAGGGCGCCGCCGACCTGATCGCGGAACTGAACGACGCCGGCGTCACGACGGCCGTCCTCACGGGCGGGTTCGAGCGCGGCGTCGCCGCCGCGCTCGATCGAGAGGGGGTCTCCGTCGATCACATCGTCGCGAACCGGCTGCCGACGAACGGCGACGAGAGCGCGCTGACCGGCGAGGTCGAGGGACCGCTCGTCGAGGGCACCAAGGACGACGCCCTCGCGGACCTGGCCGACGACGTCGGCGCCGTGATGGCCGAGACCGTCGCGATCGGCGACGGCGCGAACGACCTCCCGATGCTGCGGGTGGCCGGCCTCTCGATCGGGTTCGAGCCGAAACCCGCCGTCGAACCCCACTGCGAGGTCGTCGCGACGTCGATGGCCGAGGTTCGCGAGGTCCTCCTCGACCGGGACGTGCTCTGAACGCGGCGATCCCGGCAGCCGATCGCCCCTCTTGTCGGATCGATCACTCCTCTCGCCGCGTCCAATCGCCAATCGGCCGTTGACAGTGCCAAGACTGGCCATTGACAGCACTGAGACTGGCCGTCGAGACCGGCCGCCGATTCCGCGGGGATCGGCCGCCGATCGCCGTTCTCGCCGAACACTCTCTCGTCGCTGTTTTTCAGTTCTAATTGCCGATTTCTGGACCGAGAGAGTTTTAACTCACACTCGAGTAAGCGGTTTTGATGATGTGGCAGGATTTCGTCTTTATGATCGGAAGCGGTCTCTCGATCGTCTTCCTCGCACCGACGCTCCGCGACGCGAGCGCGAACGTTCCACTCGGCACCAGTCTGCCGTCGATGGCGATCGGGTTCGTCTACGGCACGACGTTTTTCACCCTGGGCATGACGTTCTCCGCGCTCGGGGCGTTCGCCGCCGGCAGCATGTGGTCGCTGATCGCACTCCTCCGATCGCCCCGGAGTTTCGCGGGGCACCTCGCCCGCGTCGAGAGCCCCGTGCTGTTCGCACGGGACTGCCGGCGTTGGCTAACCCAGTGGGGATCCAGCGGCTTGCCCGTCGATCAGTACGTCGTTACCGATCGTCCGCGCTACGAACAGACCGCCGACTGAACCGCCTCGACGAACCGCCGACCGCTCAACCCGTTGTTACGGGCTAATTTTTGGGGAGATGCAGACCGCCTCGACCGACGGGTTTCGAGGCGAACTCACCGGGAAAAGAGGCTCGTGTGAACCGGCGCGAACGAGGACGGTTCGTCGGTTCCCGCGTCCGTATCGGAGATCGTCCGTCCGCCCAACCCGGTCGAGAGCAGTTCCGACAGCGGCGGCCCCACCTTCTCCGGTTCGACGAGGAAGGCGTCGTGGCCGTGGTCCGACTCGACGACGTGGTGGGCGACGTCGACGTCCGCCGATCGGGCGGCTTCGGCCAGCGCCTCGGACTGCTCGACCGTGAAGTGCCAGTCGCCGGTGAACGAAAGGAGCAGGAGCTCTCCCTCGAAGGCCGCCAGCGCGTCGGCGTCCGACTCGTAGCCCGCCGAGAGGTCGAAGTCGTCCATCGCCCGAGTCATGTAGAGGTAGCTGTTCGCGTCGAACCGATCGACGAACTTCTCGGCCTGGTAATCGAGGTATGACTCGACCTCCCGGTAGGGGAAGAAGGCGGCCGCGGGGTCCGGGGGCTCCTCTCGAACCGCCTCGCGGCCGGCCGATCGGCGGCCGAATTTCTGGGCCATCGAGGCCTTAGAGAGGTACATGATGTGGCCGATCTGGCGGGCCCGCGCGAGCCCGGCTTCGGGTTCGGGGCCGCCGTAGTAGTGGCCGCCGTTCCAGTCGGGATCGCTCGTGATCGCCCGGCGCGCGACCGTGTCGAGCGCGAGACACTGGGCGTCGAGGCGGGCGGCGCTGGCGACGACGGCCGCGCGATCGACGTCGTCCGGATAGCGGCGCAGCCAGTCCAAGACGTTCATCCCGCCGACGCTGCCGCCGACGACGGCGTGGAGCCGACCGACGCCGAGTTCGTCGAGCAGCCGTCGCTGCGCGCGGGTCCAGTCGCCGACCGTCACCGGGGGGAAATCGGTGCCGTAGGGCTCGCCCGTCTCGGGGTTCTCGCTCGGCGGCCCGCTCGTCCCGTAACAGGAGCCGGGTGCGTTCGCGCAGACGACGTAGTACTCGCTCGTGTCGATCGCCTTCCCGGGGCCAACGACGTCGCCCCACCACGCGCGAGCCTGCCCCGCGGTGTCGCCGCCGGCGTCGGGTCGGCGGGCGACGTGGGAACTTCCCGTGAGCGCGTGGCAGACGAGGACCGCGTTACTTGCGGGTTTCTCCGGCTCGCTCGCGCAGCCACTCTCCGCGCTGCCCGTGAACTCCCCGTACGTCTCGTAGGCGACCTCGAGCGAGGGGATCGACTCGCCGGACTCGAACCGGAACTCGCCGAGGTCGATCGCGTCCTTGGTCGTCATCGTCACCCACCGGTTCCGCCGTTCGCTTTCGCTGCGGTCTCGATCGCCTGCTCCAGATCCCCGAGGACGTCCTCGGGGTCCTCGATCCCCACCGACATCCGAATGAGATCGTCGGTGACGCCCGCTTCGGCCCGTTCTTCGGACGTGAGCTGTCCGTGGGTCGTGCTCGCAGGGTGGATCACCAGCGTCTTCGCGTCGCCGATGTTCGCGAGGAACTGGGCGACTTCGACGCTCTCGCAGAAGACCTTGCCGGCCTCGTACCCGCCCTCCAGACCGAACGCAATCATGCCGCCGTAGTCAGCGAGGTAGCGCGAGGCGTTGTCGTGGGTCTCGTGGCTCTCCAGTCCGGGATACGTGACCCAGGCGACGTCCTCGTGTTCGGCGAGGTAGTCGGCGACGATCGCCGCGTTCTCGCAGTGCCTGTCGACCCGCAGGGGCATGGTCTCGAGCCCCTGGAGGGTCTGCCAGGCGTCGAACGGCGACTGCTGGTTGCCGAGGCTGCGAAGCGAACGGAACCGGGCTGTCTCGGCGAAGGGCGCGTCGGCGAAGTCCCTGGAGAAGTCGACGTCGTGGTAGGCCGGATTCGGGCCGGCGATCTCGTCGTAGCCGTGCTCGCCCCAGGGGAACGAGCCGCCGTCGACCAGCACGCCGCCGACGGTCGTCCCGGAGCCGTGGAGCCACTTCGTCGTCGACTCCCAGACGACGTCGGCGCCGTGCTCGAGGGGGCGACAGAGCGCGGGCGTCGCGAACGTGTTGTCGACGACCAGCGGGACGCCGTTGTCGTGGGCGACCTCGGCGACCCGCTCGAAGTCGGGCGTGACGAGCGACGGGTTGCCGATCGTCTCGACGTGGACGAACGCGGTGTCCTCGTCGATCGCGTCCGCGTAGGCGTCGTACTCGAGCGTGGGGACGAACTTCGGTTCGATGTCTCGCCGCGTCGCGGTCTTCGAGAAATAGGCCGTCGTCCCGCCGTAGGTGTCCGTCGAACAGACCACGTTGTCGCCGGCCTCGGCGAGGACCAGGACGGCGGAATCGAGCGCGGCCATGCCGCTGGCGGTCGCGACCGCGCCCGTCCCGCCTTCGAGGTCGGCGAGTCGCTCCTCGAGCACCGAGACGGTCGGATTGCTGATCCGCGAGTAGATGTACCCGTCCCGTTCGAGGGCGTAGAGGTCCGCGGCGGCGTCCGCGTCGTCGAAGACGTAGGAGGTCGTCTGGTAGATCGGCGGTGCCATCGCCCCGGTCTCCGGATCGGGCGCCTGTCCGGCGTGGACGCTCCGCGTCCCGATTCCCCGCCCGGAGTCGGCCCCGTCGCTCTCGTCGTCGCTCATGTTTAGTGTGCATACTCCTGCACGGTCTTATGCGTCTCAGTAACGGCAAAAACCGCTGGTCGTGAGTGCTACTATCTCGCACAATCTCGATCGGGAGGATCGACGGAGAAACGGTCGATTCCGGGCTCGCTCCGTCCGTTCGAACGGGCTCTCGCTTGCCGCCCTCCTAACGCACTCCCGACGCACTCCCGACGTGTTCTCGACCGGACGAGAACGCTTATTTGCCCGCCGACCTTCCGCGGAGACAAGATGATAGAGCGCGCGGAACGGCGTGCGACGGGCGGCGAGCCCGTGATCCGCGTCGACGGCCTGCGGAAAACGTACGCCGGCGGCGCGGACGCGATCACCGCCGTCGACGACGCCTCGTTTTCCGTGGACGCCGGCGAGGTGGTCGGCCTCCTTGGTCCGAACGGCGCCGGGAAGACGACGCTCATCAAATCGATCCTCGGGCTCGTGCTTCCCGATCGAGGGACCGTCCGGGTCGCCGGAAGCGACGTTCGAAACGATCCGCGCGCCGTCTCGCGGTCGGTCGGGGCGATGCTCGAGGGGGCTCGAAACGTTTACTGGCGGCTGACGGTCCGGGAGAACCTTCGATTCTTCGCGGCCGTGGGCGGGTACGTACCCGCGGATCGTCGTCGACGTCACGACGAATTACTCGACCGACTCGACCTCGCCGATCGGGCGGACACGGTGGTCAACGAACTCTCCCGCGGGATGAAACAGAAGGTGTCGCTGGCCTGTACGCTCGCGCGGGACACGCCGATCGTCGTCCTCGACGAACCCACTCTGGGCCTCGACGTCGAGAGCTCGCGGGACCTCCGAACCGAACTCCGTCGGCTGGCCGAGGCGGAGTCCCGGACCGTACTGGTCAGCAGCCACGATATGGACGTCGTCGAGGCGCTGTGCGATCGGGTCATCGTCGTGCGAGCGGGCCGGATCGTCGCCGACGACTCGGTCGCCGCGCTCAGGGAGCTGTTCCGGACGCAGGTCTACCGCGTCACGGTGAGCGATCCGCCGCCGGAGCTGCGCGATCGCATCGAGCGCCACTACCGAATTCAGCGGTGGTCCCGCGACGGCGATCAGACCGCGATCGAACTCGTCATCGCCGACAGCGAGGCCTTCTACGACCTCGTCGCCCTGCTCCGGCGGACGGGCTGCGTCCTCCACGACGTGACCTCGCTCGAACCGGACCTCGAGGACGTGTTCCTCCGGCTGATCGGCCGCGACGAGGGGCAGTCGAGCGATCTCGGGAGGGACGCGACCGACCGCCCGCGCGGCGCCGAGCGTTCCGGCGCGGACGGCGATTCGGCGACGGCGGACGGAGGGGATCGCGATGCGTGACTCGTCCCCGACTGGCGAACCCGGAACGTCCGTCCCCGATCGGGGATCGCTCCGGCTCCTGCTCGCGCTCGCCCGGCAAATCGCGTACAAGCGGGTCGTGTTGCTGGTCCGCTACCCGGTGAACACGCTCGGCCGCTTCCTGACGACGCTGCTGTTCTTCCTGATGCTGTTCTACGGCGGACGGGAGCTCGGCGGCGCGGCGTTCGACGACTCGCTCGGCGGCCTCATCGTCGGCTTCTTCCTGTTTACGATCACCGTCACGGCCTACAGCGCCCTCGCGTGGAACGTGACACGCGAAGCCCAGTGGGGGACCCTAGAGCAGCTGTTTCTGTCGCCCCACGGCTTCGGGACGGTGTTCGTCGTCAAGACGATCGTCAACCTGATCGAGAGCTTCTGCTGGGGGTTTGCGATGCTCGCGGCGATGATGCTGATCTCCGGCCGGTTCCTGACTGTCGACGTCGCGACGGTCGTTCCGATCGCGACGCTGGCCGTCCTCTCGGTGGTCGGCGTCGGGTTCCTGTTCGCGGGCCTCGCGCTGGTGTACAAGCGCCTCGACAGCGTGTTTCCGCTCGTCCAGTTCAGCTTCGTCGGGCTGATCGCCGCCCCGACGATCGACGAACCCGCGCTGGCGGCGTTGCCCCTGGTCGCGGGCAGCAACCTGCTCGTGCGCGCGATGACCGAGGGAACCCGCCTCTGGGAGTTCCCGCTCGCGGATCTCGCCCTCCTGGTCGCGGTGGGCGTCGGCTACGCGGCGCTCGGCTACGCCGCGTTCTACGTCGCCCAGCGCCGCGCGCGAAAACTCGGCGTGCTGGGCCACTACTGACCGGGGTCCGGTCATCGCTCGTGTTCGATTCCGTAGAGGAGCGTCCGGATCGCGGTCGATTCGACGTCGAGGCCGAGCAGCTGGGGAGAGACCGCGACGCCGAGCACGAAATCGTCGCCGTTCGGGACGGTCTCGCTGAGCTGGAGGATCACGTCGATCGCGGCTCCCGTTTCGAGGAGGCGGGCGCGATAGCGGGCGAGCGTCGTGGTCGTCCCCAGAACCGCAATCGCCGCGTCGTCGACGCGACGAACGCCGCGGATCTCGTCGTACCGGTTCTGGACCAGCGCCACGAGGTCGTCCGTCGTGTACTCGCCGACGGGGTTCATCGTCCGGCCGAGCATCGAGAGCTGGGGCGTACTCAGGACCGAGACGATCGCCGATCGAAGGCGCAGGAGTCCCGGACCCAGCGGCGCCGATCGGTCGTACTCGGCGTACCAGTTGATGACCTCGATCGAGCGATCGATCGGTTCGGGATCGATCGCTCGACGACGAATTCCTCGCCGGTCCGGTCGTCGTACCCGGTCTCCATGAGGGCGCCGTCACCGACTCTCGCCGGGGTCGACGCGAGCCCGTCCGCGGGCCACTCGAGGCAGCCGGCGAGGCTGCCGAGCCCGACGACCGCTCCCGTCGCGAGAACGCTCCGGCGCGCGACTGTCATCGGTTCCGAGAGGCGATCGGTCGGCGAAAACGTATCGGTTGGCGGTTCGGCGACGGCCGATCCGCCCCGCCACTTGATCCGGCGGCCGATCGTGCCGAGACGACGGCCTTGATAGGCTCGCGACACCTATCGTCGGTCGTGCACGAACACGATCGCGACCGAGCGGTGCTCGCCGCCGTCGTCTTCGCGGTGTTGTTCTCCCAGGTGCTGCTCTACCCGGGCGTGGCGACGCTGGTCGAGACGCTGGGGGCGGACGCGACGACCTCGGCGTTCACCGCGACGGCGCTCGACGCCAGCATGTGGTTTCTGGTCGCCGAGTTCGCCGCTTACATCGCCTTCGTCGGCGTCTGGGGACTCGCGAGCGACGCGACGGGGCGACGGACGCCGTTCATCGTCGCCGGGTCGCTGGCGGGAGCGGTCGGGTACGCGGCGCTCGCGCTCGTCGCCTCGATCGGGTCGATCCCGTTCGAGGGGGTCCTGCTCGTCCGCGTCTTCCAGGGCGCGATGACCATCGGCGCGTTCTCGCTCACGATGACCATGCTGATGGATCTCGAGGGCGGTCACGGTCGAAACATGGGCGCCGCGGGGATCGCGATCGGTCTCGGCGCGGCGCTCGGCGCGCCCGTCGGCGGGCAGCTGACGGAACTCGCTCCGCTCGCGCCGCTGCTCGCCGCCGCGGGACTTCTCGTCTGCGTCGGCGGGCTCGTCTCGTTCGTCGAGGACCGCGCGCCCGACAATCGCCGGACCCTTGGCGCGCTCGTCGGCGGCCTCCGGCGGCGGCCGACGCTGTCGATCCCGTACGCGTTCGGCTTCGTCGATCGGCTGACGGCGGGTTTTTTCGCGCTCGTCGGCACCCTCTACTTCCAGACGCGGTTCGGGCTCGACCCCGGGACGACCGGTCTGTTGCTCGCGTGCTTTTTCGCCCCGTTCGCGCTGTTGCAGTACCCGATGGGCGCGCTCTCCGATCGGATCGGTCGCACGATTCCGATCGTCGTCGGCTCGATCTGTTACGGCGTCGGCATCCTCGCGGTCGGCGCTGCGTCGTCGGTACCGATCGCCGCACTCGCCATGGTCCTCGTCGGCGTCCTCGGCGCGCTCGTCGCGCCGGCGACGATGGCGCTGGTCACCGACATCGCGGTCGAGAGCGAGCGCGGCGTCGCGATGGCGGGGTTCAACCTCGCCGGAAGCCTCGGCTTTCTCGGCGGCTTTCTCGTCGGCGGCACCGTCGCCGGCGCCTACTCGTACGGGCTCGCCTTCCTGATCGTCGGCGGGCTCGAGATCGCTATTGCGATCGTCGCGGTGCCGGCGTTCCTCCGGGTCTCCGCGAACCGGGCCGGCCGATTCGGACCCGGCGATCGAAATGACGCCTAGGTGAGGGGTGCCGCGATCGATCGATCGCAGAACGCGATACGCGGCCGTTCCGCGGCCCGATTCGCGTTTTTGTGGTATGGCAACCCATGACAGCGCGGCGATAGAGTATACCAATTTTTATGTCCTCGAATCTAACTCGCGATCGATGACACAAGACGACAACCTCTCACGGCGCAAAGCCATGAAGCTCGCGGGCGCGGCGGCCGCGACCGCAGTCGTTGCGGGATGTAGCAGCGGCGGCGACGGCGGCGACGGCGGCGACGGTGGCGACGGTGGCGACGGTGGCGACGGTGGCGACGGTGGCGATGGCGGCGACGGCGGCGACACCTACGATATCGATCCGGGTACGATCGAACTCGAAGCCAACATGAGCGGCTGGAAGGGTGTCTCCCCGTCCGCCATCGAGGGCGTCGAGAACCCGACGCTCGTCCTTCAGGACGGCGAAGACTACGAGATCGGCTGGAACAAGGGCGATGGTCAGAAACACAACCTCCAGCTCCGCAATGAGAACGATGAAGTCGTCCAGGACTACGAGACGGAGCTTAGCTCCGAAGGCGGCGACGACCAGTTCATCTCGTTCACCGCCGCCAGCGAAATCGTCAAGTATCGTTGCAAGCCCCACTCCCCGATGGAAGGGGAGATTCAGGTCAAATAACGCGACGACCGCGACACCGACCTGATTCGGTTTTGACGCCGCAGTCCGTATAGCGCCCACCGCTGGACCCACCCCTTCGGCCTCCCTCGGGGCGCCGATCTCGCGGTGGACCGTTCGATGCCGTACAGCGGTGTCGATTGCGATCCGGTCCGTCGCGATCGTTTTTCCGATTCCCGATCGCCCACTCCCACAACCGACCGTTTATTACTGGACCACGAACAGTGTAGCTATGGTCCCTGATGTCGAATTTTCGCGCCGACGGACGATTCGACTGGCCGCGCTCTCGGGAACGTCGGCGCTAGTCGCCGGGTGTATCGATACATTCGACGAGGGAACCTCGTCCGAGGTGGACGGATCCGGCGAGAACGAGGGTGACGATGGAAGCGGCGCCGCCGACGATCCGGCGGACGCAGCCGGTGGGGACGACGGCGACGACAGTGACGACGAAGCGACGGCCGCGGACGTCGACCGTCGATTCGTCCTCGAAGCCAACGTCGGGGGCTGGATCGGAGTCGAACCGGCGCCGATCGAGGGCGTCGAGAATCCGACGCTCGGCCTCGTCGCGGGACGGGAGTACGAACTCGTGTGGGAGAACGGCGACGGGATTATCCACGATTTCGTAATCCGGAACGACGACGACGAGACGCTCCACGCGACGGATTTCGTCGAGGAGGAGGGCGACACCCGAACGATCGCGTTCGAGGCGACCGAGGAGATGTCGCACTACGTTTGCCGACCGCACAAGTCGGTTATGAACGGCGATACCGTCGTATTCTCTGAGTGACCCGTCGCAGTCCGTGACCGTTCTCGCGGCAGTAACTCGCGTCGGCGGCCAGTTCGAACCGCGTCGTCGACGGTTCGACTCGGCTATCTCCGAGTTCCAAGACGACTTGCGAATCGATCACAGTACTGTTTGATCAATTACTATCATAGGTCCGTATTACCGTGATTGGTGGTAGCATATATCGGCGAAATCGTTACCATGAGGGGCTGTACCTCTCGGGTAGCAACATACAAGTGTCCGGCTCCCGTTTCAAATTCAAATGACTGGAAAGCGAGATCTCTCCCTCTTCGTCGCGCTCGCGATCGTCTGGGGGACCGCCTTCGGCGCGATCGAGGTCGGCCTGGCGACGCTGCCGCCGATCCTCTTCGCCGCGCTCCGCCTCGACGTCGCGACGCTGCTGTTTACGGCCGGAATCGCCGTCTACGGGCTCGAGTGGCGCCCGCGGACGCGGGACGACTGGATCGCGATCGGCGTCGGCGGCGTGCTGCTGGTCGGCGGCCACTACGGCCTGCTGTTCCTCGGCCAGTCGCACGTCTCGAGCGCGGTCGCCGCGATCGTCCTGAGTCTGACGCCGGTCGTGACGCCGCCGCTCGCGATCGCCGTGCTCCCGCAGGAGCGACTCCGGGCGCCCGCCGCCGTCGGACTGCTCCTCGGACTCGCCGGGGTGATCGTCGTGGCGCTGTCGGGCGGATCGCTCGGCGGGCAGGCCGTCGGCGTCGTCCTGCTGTTCGCCGCCGCGTTCGTGTTCGCGCTCGGCTCGGTCTTGATCGAACGCGCCGAGGAGACGCTTCCGGTCGTCCCGCTGCAGACGTGGGCGATGGGCGTCGGCGCCCTCGCGCTACACGGCCTGAGCTACGTGCACCCCGGCGAATCCGTTCCCGCCGCGTCAGCGTGGACATCCACGACGATCGCCGCGCTCGCCTACCTGGGGGTCGTCGCCACCGCCGGCGGCTTCCTCGCGTACTTCGTCCTGCTCGATCGCATCGGCGCGAGCCAGCTCAGCCTCGTCAGTTACGCCTCGCCCGTCGTCGCGGCTCTCGTCGGCTGGGCGCTGCTGGGCGAGACGATCACGCTTGCGACGATCGGCGGGTTCGGACTGATCGTCCTCGGGTTCGCCCTGTGTAAGATCGGCGCCCTCTGGAAGACCGCGGGGCCGGTCGTCGGGTACGGCCCGCACCGGCCGACGGGCGCGATCGCCGACGACGATCCGGACCGCTGGGTCGTCGACCGGAACGGGAACGCCTACGTCGCGGCGTCGGGTCGCGGCGCCGAGGGGCGGACGAGCGCGCCGGGTGCCGACTGAGCCGTTTCGATCCCCACGGGAGCCGCCTTCGTTCGCTGAGCGCCATCAAAAGTACCATACCCTCTCGCGACCCAGTGGGCCGTACTCAGGTGGATTCCGTGACCGAGAAACGCGAATACAGAGACGACTATCCCGAGAAGACGCTGTACATTCCGGGGCCGACCGAGGTGCGCGAGGACGTCATCGCGGAGATGAGCCAGCCGATGTTCGGCCACCGCATGGACCGGATGACCGACCTCTACACGACGATCGTCGAGGATACGAAGGAGTTCCTCGGCACCGACAACGACGTCGTCGTCCTGACGGGGTCTGGGACCGGGTTCATGGAGAGCTCAATCCTCAACCTCGTCGACGAAAACGTCCTCGTGACGACCTGCGGCAGCTTCAGCGAACGCCAGGCGAACATCGCCGAGCGGCTCGGCAAGAACGTCGACACGCTCGAGTACGAGTGGGGGCAGGCGGTCAAACCCGAGGATGTCCGCGAGGCGCTCGAGGAGCGCGACGCCGATTACGACGTCGTCACCTGCGTCATGAACGAGAGTTCGACCGGCGTCCGCAACCCCGTCGAGGAGATCGGCGACGTCGTCGCCGAGTACCCGGACACCTACTTCGTCGTCGACGCCGTCTCCGCGCTGGGCGGCGACTACGTCGACATCGACGCCCACGGGATTGACGTCATCTTTACCTCCGTCCAGAAGGCCTTCGCCATGCCGCCAGGGCTGGCAGTCTGCGTCGTCAGCGAGGACGCCTACGAGCGCGAACTCGAGAAGGAGTCCGCCTCGTGGTACGGCGGCTTCCAGCGGACGATCGACTACTACGATCGGAAGGGCCAGACCCACTCCACGCCGGCGATCCCGGTCATGCTGGCCTACCGCACGCAGATGAAACACATGCTCGAGGAGGGCCACGACGCGCGGGACGAGCGCCACCGCGAGATGGCCGAGTACACCCGGGAATGGGCTCGCGATCACTTCGAGATGTTCCCCGAGAAGGGCTACGAATCCCAGACGGTGAGCTGCATCGAGAATACGCAGGGGATCAACGTCGCCGAGACGATCGACGCCGTCAGCGAGGAGTACGACTTCGTCTTCTCGAACGGCTACGGCTCCGCGCTGGGCGAGAAGACGTTCCGCATCGGCCACATGGGCGAACACGACGTCGAGAGCATCAAAGAACTGACCGATGCGATCGAAGACGTCGCCGGTCTATAGGCGGGTGTCGAATCGCGTGTCAGTCCACACGCGAATCTAATCCTGTTACTTCTATCAGCTATCGGTGATGATAGCAAGACCATGCTGAAGACAGAGCGCATATTTTGTAGGCAAGTTACGCTGATTACACCGCTTCCTATATCCGCGTTGTTACCGCGCACCTTGTATTCAATCAATCTAATAACGGCATTCTCAGGTCTGCTGCATACCGGAGTAATCTTCTCCATTCCGACCAATGCTAACTGGTAACAAGAAGCAGGTAGTAGCTGAGATAATACACTCTGTAATCCGAGCTAAGCGGGGAGGGTTAGAGGGGGTTAACATGACACGATCATCACAACCTGAAGACACAGAAGTCGATGCCGTTCAAGAGAATATACGAGGGAAATTGATCGAGCCAGCCGACCCCGAGTACGACGACGCCCGGACGATCTGGAACGCGATGATCGACCGCTATCCCGCGTTCGTCGCCCAGTGTACTGGCGCGGCAGACGTCATCGCGGCAGTAAACTTCGCCCGTGAACACGACCTCCTTGTCGCCGTCAGGGGCGGCGGGCACAACGTCGCCGGAAACGCAGTCTGTGACGACGGTCTGGTGATCGACCTCTCGGCCATGAACGGGGTGCGAGTCGATCCCGAGACAAAGACGGTTCGTGTCGGCGGTGGAGCGACAATGGGCGACCTCGACCACGAAACGCAGGCGTTCGGTCTCGCCACCACAGGAGGAGTCGTCTCGACCACTGGCGTGGCCGGCCTCACACTCGGAGGCGGTCTCGGCCGACTCGATCGGGAATTCGGCCTTACCATCGACAATCTCCTGTCGGCGGACGTCGTCACCGCGGATGGTGAGTTAGTCTACACCAGCGAGGACGACCACGCGGACCTCTTCTGGGGTCTCCAGGGCGGGGGCGGAAATTTCGGTATCGTCACCTCGTTGGAGTTCCAGCTCCACGACGTCGGACCGGACGTGCTGGTCGGCCAGGTGATCCACCCCATTGAGGCCGCTGCGGACGTCCTACACTATTACCGCAAGTTTATGGCCGATGCGCCGGACCACGTCCAGTGTTCGGCCATCTTCAGCCAAGTTCCGGCACTTCCCGAGTTTCCCCAGGAACTCCACGGACAGACGGTCTTGGTCCTGGTTCCGTTCTGCTCTAACGCCAATAACGAGGCAGAGGAGTTGCTCGAGCCCGTCCGAACCTTCGGGGATCCAATAGAAGATACCGTGCAACCGCAACAGTATACGACGTACCAACAGAGTTCCGACAAGCTGTTTCAAGCGGGTCACCGGAACTACTGGAAATCGCATTTCATGAACGGCCTGTCCGAAGGGGCGATCGACACGATAATTGAGCACGTTACGCCGATCCCGTCGCCGTTCACCACGGTGTTCTTCGAATGGATGGGCGGCGCGATACGCCAGGTGGACCCCTCTGCGACCGCCTTCCCGCATAGAGATGCGGCGTTCTCGTTTACGGTAGCACCCAAATGGACGGATCCCGGACGGGATGACGAACTCATCTCGTGGGCCCGAGAGTTCCACGAGGCCATGAGTCCCTATGCGGCTGACGGCGTCTATGTGAACTACCTCGACGACGACGAGGAAGACAGAGTCCGGACAGCTTACGGCGAGCGGTACGAACGGTTGGTCGATCTCAAGAACGAGTGGGATCCCACGAACCTCTTCCGCATGAACCAGAACATCAAGCCGACCGTTTGAACTGCGTCCCGCTCATTCTCATTTGTGTCCCAACGGTACGTTTCCGCAGTCGAACACCGTTCATGACTCGACTCGATCCCCGCCGGAGGAGGACCGCTCGTCCACCAGTCGGCTGCTGAATACTTCTCACCGAACTCAGTCTGTCGTGACGTGGTCGAATCCCTCGTGGAAGTCGTGTATCGAAACACGTCCGGTTCCCAAGGTCGTCGCCTTCTCACGTAACCGCTGGGCAATGTCCTCACCAGGGTCACCATACACGTCAATCGATTCGAGCTCGATGAACTCACCGATCGGGGGAAATTTGGGGCCAGCAACGTCCATGTGATATTCCAGCGTCGCTGGATCTTCGTGCATGTGGACGACCGTCATTTGTTCCCTATCGCTGCTGAAGTAGACGTCGTACGACAGGATGTCTGGCTCGTTGGCTTCGACGAAGTTGGCCAGCTTCGCCATGGCCGGCTTGAGTTCGTCCAGTTTCCCGTCGTGCACCGATGATCGGTCAACGTAGAGGATGAGATCAGTCATTCTGGTACCACCGGCAGGGTTTGCTCCGTGGATCGATGCGTGTCATGTGTGACCGCCGGTCATACTTCGACGGGCTAACTAATAATTCCACCTGCACGCAGTGACCGCTATGTGTGCGGTAGATGGTCAGCAGGGTGAGTTTAGCAAGGGACCGGAGGGGCGTACGATGATGCGACAGGGAAAAGTACTGCTGGACAATCAGCACTGGAACACGTACCACTGCTAGCTACATCATCTGTAGATCCCGCTCTGCTGTATACAGAGTATGTATGCAGCACGTCGCTTCTGACAGCTATCAGAAATACAGATGCCCGCTCCGGTAACGCCTTCGCCAATACCTATCGAACCGGGCCGATCGGATCGGACGCTGCGAGTTCCACAGCGCCGATCGGCGGTCGGCACTCGGTCAACGGAACTACCCGACGTGACGGGGTGCGAAAACGAGTTCGAGCGGGGGATCAGCCGGTGTAGGAACTCTCGCCGACCGTCTCGAGATACTCGCCGCGGCCCGTCGACTTCAATTCGTCGAACTCGGTTACGCGGACGCGGACGCGCTTTTCGACCTGTTCGGGGCCGGCACCCTCGACGTAGAGGCGGGTGTCGCCGATTCGGGCGACGCCGACGCCGTCGCCGTTGATCTCCGAGACGAAGACGTTTACCTCGGTATCGGGCGTGAGCGCCGGTTTCGTCGTGCGGAAGTGCCAGCCGCTCAGGAACTTCTCGAGGACGCTCATACGCGAGCCACCTCCTCGGACTCGCGATCGATGAGGTACTCCCGTCCGAAGCCGGTGATCGCCGCGAGGACGAACACCGCCACCAGCAGCCAGCCGTGGAAGACGAACGGCACGACCTCGATCGGGTTGACGACCATCGACTGCTCGAACCAGTCGTACGTCCCCGGAAGTTCCTGCATCGTCGAATAGCCGACCAGCACGCCGCCGGACCACGGGAAGATGTAGCCGAGCGCGGCCGTCTGGGCGTCCAAGATGTTCGCCCGCCGGTAGCCGTTGATGTTGAACCGCTCGCCGATCTTCGAGATGTAGGGGCCGATCGCCACCTCGGCGGCGGTGTTGATCGTGATCGTCGCGTTGATCAACGCCGCCGATCCGACCATCGTCAGTTCGGCGTTGCGGACGTTGGTCGCCAAGGTGTCGATCGACCAGTCGAGGATCGCCTGGAACGCGCCGCCCCGGATCATGATCTGGGCAGCGGCGATGATGAACAGCACGAGGATTGACAGCGGGAAGAAGCCCGCCGCGCCCTCGACGATGCTGCCGCCGACGAACGGATCCGTCCCGTCGCCGACGATCTCGACGATCGGCAACGCCGCGAGCGCGTCGGCGGCCGGCGCGTCGCTCGGCGCTCCGAAGACGACGATGTCGCTCGCGGACGCAAGCCCGAACAGGAGGTTCGCCGCCACGGCGACGACGATCCCCCAGGAGATCGCCTCCACGATGTGTCGGCCGGCGACGGCCATCACGATCACCGCGCCCATCGAGAGCAGGTGCACGAGTCCGAGCGGCTCGCTCTGGGCGAGCAGGATTTCGCGCGCGTTGCCGCCGATGTCGAGTCCGGGCAGGGCGCCGCCGACGAGGACGTAGCCGACGAACGCCAGGGCCGCGGCCACGATCGCGTACTTGAACCGGGAGGCGACGACGCCCCCGATGTCCGCGTCCTGCGTGACGGCGCTGACGATCGTCGTGTCGCTGACCGGTGCGAGATTGTCGCCGAAGACTGCGCCGGAGAGGATCGCCCCGAACAGCAAGACCGGGTTGGCGCCGAGCAACACGCCCGCTGGGAAGAACAGCGCGACGAACGCGATCGTCGTCCCGTAGCCCGTGCCGATGCCGGTCGCCAGCAGTGCGGCCAGAACGAACGTGATCGCCGGGAACAGCGCCGCGCCGACCCCCGCCAGGTCGGCCAGCCAGACGAGCCCCTCGACGAAGCCGCCGGCCTGCAGCGTCTCGGCGAACATGCCGGCCCAGATCCAGGCGACGATCGCCGTCACGGCGACCGGCTGGGTCATGCCCTCGAAGATCGTATTCGCGTAGTCCTTCCACGATCCCTTCACGAAGAACATCCCGACGATCAACCCGAGCAGAATGCCCGCGACCAGGCCTTCCTCGGAGGAGATCCGCAGGAATGCCGTCTGGACGATGGCCCAGAGGATGAAAAAGAGGATCGGGATCGCGCTCATCCCTCGTCCGCCGTAGAACGACACGTCCGGGTTCGTACTCGTCGGCTCTACGAACGCCTCGCCCGGATCCGCGTCCGGTTCCGTCGGGTCGCTACCGTCTGTCATTCATCTCACCGCCGTAGTGATTATTAACAGACGGTGATATAGTTCACGATCGATCCTTCGAGTTTCGACGATCGAACACGTTACAAACGCCGTCGACTGGCCCGGATAGCAACACAGAATATTCGATTCGGCAAGTGTTAAGTTCGTCTTCTTAAAATAAATAGGTGAACATATGTGTGATCACCATCGCCGCCCTCACCGGCGTCTCTCTCCTTCTCAGCGGCTGTCTCGGGGGGAGCATTGGTTACACTGTCTCCCCTGGGCAGCCTACGATCGGTGGCGGGTACGATTAGCGGCATCGAGCAGTGATCGAACTACTCGAGAAAAATCACCTCAGCACCAAATTACACATGGTTGACGTCCGTACGAGATACGAAATCGGGAACGAGCGATTGCTCGACGGACTCATCGGCGTCCTCCTCGTCGCCGGGCTCGTCTTGCTCGCACTGAACGGTCCGTTCTCGTCGGTCCGAGACCTCAGGCTCGCGAACTTCGTCGTAAACGTTCTTCCGATCGCCCTCGCGATCGCTTGCTACCTCCGCGTCGCGTCGACGGTCTCCGTACTCGAGATCGGGGCGCTGGTGATCTGGGCCTACTACACGATCCGCGTTTCGGGCGTGATCGCCTTCTTCCTGTTCGGGGTTCGATCCGCGTCCTACCCCGGAGAGTTAGCTGAACTGCGCAGGAACGTCGCGTTGTTTCTCGCGACGACTGCGGTCCTCGGCGGCCTGTATTCGGCCGGAGCCGCGCAAGAGGATCGACCGTTGCTGAAGTGGGGGCTCGTCGCTGTCGTCCCGCTCGGACAATTGGCCGCGTACGCCGTCGTCCTGTACGTCGTCGCCTGAGTTATCGTCCCGAACGCCGGACGGACGACCCCGTCCGTCTCCGCCGGATATCGGGGAGCCGATATGCATCGTATACAGCGGTAAACACGCCCCTCACGCGTGTCGAGAACAGTCGATCGCGCTACTGGATGTGGCCTTCGCGGCGCAGCTGGTCGGCCTCGCTCTTCTCGTAGCGCCAGGTGATGTCGGCCTTCTCGTCCTGCCAGTCCCACGGCTCGACGAGGACGACGTCGTCTTCCCGGATCCAGATGCGCTTTTGCATCTTGCCGGGAATGCGGGCGGTGCGCTCCTTGCCGTCGGCACACCGTACTTTGACGCGATTCGCCCCGAGCATGTTCGTGACGGTCGCGAAGACCTCGTCGTCCTCCGGCATTCGGAGGTTCTTCCGACCGCCCTCCTCGTCACTCATGGCTAGGACTTGTCGTCCGATCGGTTTAACCCTTTATCGATTCGAGCTGCACGGATCGCTACACACAGCGGCGATCGCCCCGAACCGGGAAACCACGTCGTTTATTTCTATCGGGTATCCAGAACTGGGTATGATCCAAAAGCTCGGTCCGCTCGGCATCGTCGGTCTTCTGATCGTCGTCGCCGGCGTCGGCCTCATCGCGCACGCGAACCTCCTTGTCGCCGTCGGGTTGGCGCTCGTGCTCGTCGGGCTCGGCTTGGTCGTGAAGGCGATCATCTCGAGCATGCTCGGCGCCTGGGGGATGATGTGACGCGATCGGCGAGGCTGCGGTGCGATCGGTGGCGGTCGCGGAAGTCGCGGCTAAACGCGCCGAACCGCGCTGCGTGAGCACACCCAACCGTTTTCACGGCTCAAACCGTCGTTTTCGCATGGGGTATTCGCTCCACTACTACGATCTCGTGCTGGCCTGCATCGCCGTCAGTCTCGGCCTCGGCGCGCTGATCGGGTACGCGACGCCGGTCGCGATCGAACTCTCGATCGTCGTCCTCGGGATCGTGGCGATCGGCTTCATCGGCCACGCGCTGTTCGTCAACGGGCCGGTCGACGCCCCGGAGGAACTCACCGAGGAGATCGAAGTCGAGGAGGTCCCGAAGGTGCTGTCGCCGATGGAGTCGCCCGAGTGAGCGGGCTTTTATAGCCGACAACGACAGGCCGCGTCACGCCTCGTTGTCGCCCGCGCGGTGTTCGCTGATGAGTCGATCGACCATCTCCAGTTTCCGATCGCGCCGGCGGGCGTTCGCCCGCTCGCGCCAGTCGTCGATCACGGCCTCGACGTCGTCCTCGCGGGCGACGGCGAGTTCGTCGACCTCCTGCATGGCGACGTCGTCGGCCGGGCCGACGGGGATCTCCTCGTCGAAGAGGATCTCGTCGGCGATCTCGGAGAGGCCGCCGTCCTTGAGCACGACCCGCGGCTCGAACCCCGCGAGGAGGTCGGCCGTCGACTTGCCGGCGCCGCTGGCGTCCCGGAGGTAGACGACGTCGCCGGGCGCGAGGCCGTACTGCTCGTCGGCCTCGCGGATCGCTCCCTTCGTGAACTTCTCGACGACTTTCACGGGGACGAGCCCCTCCTTCTTCGCCGAGACGTCGCTGAAGTTCGAGTGGTCCAGCTTCCAGAGGGCCTTCATCCGCTCGACCTTCTTCTCGAGGGTCTCGACCTCCTCGCGCGCCTCGTCGCGTTCGCGCTCCAGGCGGTTCGCCTTGCGTTCGAGTCGGCTCACCTCGCGATCGCGCCGGACTTCCCTGCGTTCCTCCCGACGGGCGGCGCTCAGCTCCGCTTCGAGGTCGTCGATGCGGTCATCCTTCCCGTCGAGCCGATCCTCGAGGGTCTTTACGTGCGACTGGAGGCGATCGACCTGCCGTTTCAGGTCCTTGATCCGCTTTTCCTCCTCCGTAAGCTCCCGCGGCTCGTGTTTCGCGGGTTCCTCGTCGGCATCGTCGTCCTCTTCCAGATCGGTGAGGACGGCTTCGACGCTCTCCTTGCCGGCGACGACGCGGGCCGTGACCTCGCCGCGATCGACGCCGGGCGGGAGTTTGCGAGCGATGCGCTCGAACTGGTCCGCGTGGGCGTCGACCGCGTACAGCGCGGCGGCCATCGCATCCCGCTGGTGGTCGTCGTCGTAGGACTGATCGCGAGTGCGGTGTTGCTTCTCGTCGATCGGCAGGTCCGTCGCGGGGGTCCAGCCGGCGGCGTCGAAGCTCCGGCGGAACTTCTCGACCGTCTCGGGCATCGGCGTCACGTCGGCTGCGACGATGATCGGCCGGCCGCGCTCGACGATCCACTCGATCACGTCCGCGGTGTCGCTCGTGCGCGAACTCCAGACGTCCAGCACTTCGCCTTCGAGCGAAACGATCGCGACGGCCGTTGTCGTCCCCGGATCGATCCCGACGACGACGTGATCGCGGCGCTTCGCAAGCGGCCGGAACTCGATGCCGTCGCGCCGTTCGCGCTCGATCTCGACGCGGACGTCGCCCGATCGGTTTCGGGAGACTGGGATGTCGGCCGGCGGGGCCTCCACGGTGAAGACGGCGTTGGCGTAGCCGCCGTAGGATTCCCGAACGTCCTTCTCGTAGTCGAGGGTGGCGTCTTCCAGTTCGGATTCGACTTCGCGAGCGCGTTTCTTGACCGAGCCGTGGATGCGCCGCGTGTAGCGATCCTCGCTCCAGCCGCCCTTTCCGGTGGAGCGGCCCCGCGAGACCTTGACCGTCGTGGTGTCGGTGAAAGCCGACACCTCGTGGCCGACGTTGTGCGCCGCGAGCCGGGCCGCGGCTTCGGCCTCCTTCATCGGCTCCTTCCCGTAGGGGATGCCGTGGCGTTTCGCGACGCGAGAGAGCGGCTCGGGCTGTTCGGCGCCCGTCACCTGCACGAGCTTCGTTCCGGTCGGAAGCGACCCCAGAAAGTGGATCAGCTGATCCTTGTCGGCCGCAAGCTCGTACATGTTGTCCGTCGCGACGATCGCCGGCTCCTCGTCGTCGATCAGTCGCCGGAGTTTGCGGTGGGTGACGACGTCGCGGCTGACCTCGTCGCCGTCGTAGACCGCGAGCGCGTACGACGGCGCGTCGCCGCGCACGTCGCCGCTCTGGATATCGACTCCGAAAACGACTGCGTCGAGCGCACTCGTTCGCGTACTCACGGGCGGCCATAGGGGCGAAGGCGGTATAAATCCGGCGCGGAATCTCACCGCGACTCGACGCTTCGGTCCTGATCCAGTGTGCATCGGTGCTACTGGGCGACCCCCTCGAGAACGTCCGTCACTCGCCTGAGGAACAACACGCTGTTCGTCGGCCGATCGCCATCGCGACGAGTGCGAACGCGGCGACGGTTGAAAGGAGAACGTAGATCCGCCGGAAACGACGATCAGCGATCCAAGACCGACCGTCACGAAGGCGAGGGCCGTCGTATGCGACCGGACTGTGAGATTCGCGCGCGTCGAGGTGCTCTCCGAGGTTGCGCTCACGCGGGGGATTTCAGCAGAGGATCGCATCGATGCTCGGCTGTCTGAATCGTTCTGCCGGTGCCTGTGCTTATTTGCCGCCCCTTGCGGGATGCTTCTTTATGGAGTACACCACCCTCGGTTCGACCGGGATGGCGGTCAGCAAGATCTGTCTGGGCTGCATGAGCTTCGGCAGCGATCGCGAGTGGATGCTCGACGCGGACGAGAGCCGCGAGTTGATCGAGCGCGCGATCGATCTCGGGATCACCTTCTTCGATACGGCGAACGTCTACTCCGCGGGCGAGAGCGAGGAGATTCTGGGAGACATCCTCGCGGACTACGATCGCGATCGGCTGGTCGTCGCCTCGAAGGTCCGCTTTACGGGGGCGAACGACCACCGGAACGCCCGCGGCCTGTCGCGAAAGACGATCGAGCAGGAACTCGACCACTCCCTCGACCGGCTCGGGATGGACGCCCTCGATCTCTACCAGATCCACCGCTGGGATTACGATACGCCGATCGAGACGACGATGCGCGCGTTAGACGCCGCAGTTCGCCGCGGAGCGGTGCGCCACGTCGGCGCGTCCTCGATGTGGGCCCACCAGTTCCTCGAAGCGCGCCGGGTGAGCGAGCGCGAGGGGTTGGCGCCGTTCGAGACGATGCAGAACCTCTACCACCTGGCCTACCGCGAGGAGGAACGGGAGATGTACCCCGTCTGTAACGAGTACGACGTCGGCACGATTCCGTGGAGCCCGCTCGGTGCGGGCTACCTCGCGCGGCCCCACGAGGAGTTCCGGACGACGACCCGGGCCGACCACGAGATCGAGAACGCCGGCGTTCCGTACCACGAATTCCCCGTCAGCCGGGAGATCAACGAGCGCGTCCAGGAACTGGCCGACGAGTACGATGCCACCATGGCCCAGATCTCGCTGGCGTGGCACTTCCAGAACGACAACGTGACGGCGCCGATCGTCGGCACGTCCAGCATCGAGCACCTGGAGGAGGCCGTCGAGGCGCTCGGCATCTCCCTCTCGAGTTCGGACGTCGAGTACCTCGAAGCGCCCTACGAGCCGGTGGCCGTGTACGGCCACGAGTAGCGACGCGGAAGGACGCTTTTTCTGCCGAAACTCAAAATCGACGCGATCGTCGCTCCGAGGGCTCGAACGCGATCGTCGGGACGAACCACCCCAGACGCTTTTTCTCGGCGCGTCGTTGGTCCCGTATGAATCGACGCCTCTTGGCTGGCGTCGTGGGGACGTGTCTCGGACTGGTCGGGTACGCGCTCGGGACCGCCGTCGCGTACCCCGGCCGATCGTTCTCGATCACCCTCGTCATGGTCGGCGTGACGCTGCTCGCGATTGGGGTGAACGCCGAATGATCGACGTGGTGATCGGCCGACGGGGCGGACCGACTGGAACGACGGCCGCGGAGGACTCCGCGGACCTGGCGGCGCTCGGAAGTCGAGCGATCTCGCCTGAATCGACGCGACCGGCGGCGACGCGACCGACCTTCGCCGGCTCGCCGACGTCTTCGACATCCACTCGCTGTCGGTCGACGACGTCACCGGCGGCGGGCGGACGAAAGTCGAGGAGTTCGACGCGTACACCCTCGTTCGAGCAGCGGCGACTCGAACGCATCGAGGAGGCCGTGATCGACGACCCCTCGGGTGCTCCGCGTTCCTCCGTTCACTCCTCGTCGAAGGGTTCGAGTTCCCGCCTGTATCGACGGACCCAGTACATCTGCAGCGGGATGATCAGCAGGACGATGTAGAACGCCAGGGTGAGCGAGACCGCCGCGACGCCGATCGAAAGCAGGAAGACGAGCGGAGAGATCAGCCCGCGGCCCGTAACCAGCCACGCCGTCCGATCGCTGATCTCGTCGCTGAGGTATTCCTCGCGAGCCGCGTACGCCCAGACGACGGTCAGCGAGAGGCCGACGAGGATGATGTTCAGCGCGTAGAGGGTCCAGGCGAACTGCGTCCCGTAGGTGCCGATCAGTTCGGTCGGAAACGGGAGAAAGGAGACCGTGAGCAGGAAGATGAGGTTGAGCCACAGCAGCACTCGATCGTGGCGGACGATGTGCTGAAAGATGTTGTGGTGGACGATCCAGTAGAGACCGACGACGAAGAAACTCAGCAGGTAGCTGAACAGCAGCGTCCCCTGGTCGGTCACCGCCGCCGGCAATTCGTCGGGCGGGACGTTCGGCACTTCGAACTGCAGGATGAGCAGCGTGAGGACGATCGCGAACAGGCCGTCGCTCAGCGCCTCCATCCGATCGGTGTCCTGCCCGCCGATCGTCCTGACCATACGGAAGCGACGACGCGGAGGCCCGAATAGTTCGTCCCGATTCGCCGCGCGTGAGACGCCCGGTTCGCTCCGCGGCTCCCTCTCTTCCCGTCGTCCGCTACTCGTCGGCGTCCGGATACGGAATGTCGAGCGTGTCGCCGTCATCCGGGACGAAGACGTTCTCGGCGTCGCCGTCGAAGACCTCGCGGGCCTGCTCCTCGTGATCGTCGGTATAGCCGGCGTAGCGCGAGGAGAGGTGCATCAGGGCCAGCCGATCGGCGCCGGTCCGAGAGGCGATCTCGGCGGCCTGGCGCGCGGTCGAGTGGGCGGTCTCCGCGGCCCGCTCGGCGCGGTCGTCGGCGAACGTCGCGTCGTGGATCAGTAAGCCGGGGTCATCGGCTGCGTCGATCGTCGCCGTCGTAGGCCGGGTGTCGCCGGTGTACACGATCGTCCGACCGGGGCGGGGCTCGCCGACGACCTGGTCGGGTTCGACGACGGTGCCGTCCTCCAGTTCGACGGGTTCGCCTTCGTGGAGTTTCGAGAACTTGGGGCCGACCGGCACCCCCAACTCTTCGGCGCGCTCGCGGTCGAACCGGCCCTTGCGATCGTCCTCGACGAGGGCGTAGCCGACCGACCGGGCGTCGTGGTCGGTGCCGAACGCCCGAACCTCGTACTCGTTGGCGCGGTGGGCGACGTCGCCGTCGCCGACCTCGTCGATCCGGACGGGAAACGAGGGGCGGTTTCCGAGGGCGTTCACGAGCGATTTCAGCTGGCGGCGCGTACCGTGAGGGGCGTGAATCGCCAGCGGCTCCTCGCGATCGTTGAAGGCCATCGTCTGGAGCAGGCCGGGAATTCCGAGGACGTGATCGCCGTGGAGGTGCGTGACGAACAGGTGCGAGATTGAAAAGCCGGTTCCGAATCGCATCATCTGCCGCTGGGTCCCCTCGCCGGCGTCGAACAACAGCTGGTCCCCTTCGCGGGCGACGAAGATCGCACTCGGGTTCCGCTCGGTGGTCGGAATCGCCCCGCTGGTTCCCAGAAACGTCACGCGCAGTGGCATCGGTTCACAGTCGGCGGGCTGCGGCTAAACCGGCTTCGGATTGGGTCCCCTGGAGTCCGAGCGCGATCGCCGGCCGGCTGTCGGATCGCGCGTCGCCGGGGATCGTGGGTCGATCCGTTGCCCGTTTCTCATCCACCAGAATCAAAAGCGTCCTTTAAGCCGGTGGCTGCCGAACGATGGTCCAACGCACGCGGGTCCCTCACAATGAGTTCGAGACTGCAGTTCGGCACGATCAAGCGCATCGTCGCGATCCTGATTGCGATCGCGATCGTCCTCATCGCTGGGATCGTCGTCGGACAGGCACCGGCGATCTTCGGCGTCGACGAGAACCCGGAAGCCGAGATCACGTTCGAGAATCAGGAGGGTGACGGGACGAGCGTGGAGATCGACGCGGTATCCCTCTCGGACGGCGGATTCATCGTCATCACGGACGGGGGCGACGAGCCGCTGGCCGTCTCCGACTATCTCGAGTCCGGCAGCCACGAGAACGTCACGATCGAGCAGGAGGAGGGCGGCCCGGAACTCTCCGGACAGCTGACCGCGACGGTCCACCGAGACACGAACGGCGACGAGACCTACTCGTACGGCGAGAGCGAAGGCGAGGAGGATCAACCCTACCTCGCGGACGGGTTCCCGGTCAGCGATACCGCGACGGTGACGGTCGACGATGGGGAGAGTCCGCTGCAGGATTCATTCCTCGTCGAATCGATGGACGCGCCCCCGACAGCGACGACGAACGAGACGATCGAGGTCGTCGCCGAGATCCGTAACCCGACGGAGGCGAACGCCCAGCAGAACGTCCAGCTCCGCCTCGACGGACAGGTCATGGAGTGGCAGGTGCTCGAACTCGGCCCCGGGGAGTCGCGGGAGGTGTCCTTCTCGCTCGACACCACCGGGACCGCAGCCGGAAACCGGACGATCGGCGTCTACACCGACGGCGACGGCGCGCTCTCGGAGATCGAACTCGAGTTCCACACCGAGCCGAACGTCACGATCGTCGACGCGAACGAGCGGACGGTGACCGCCAACGCGGCGATTCCGGCGGAGGGCTTCGTCGCGATCGAGAACAACCAGACCGGGAACGTGATCGGCACGAGCGACCAGCTCACACCCGGCGAACACGAGAACGTCACCGTCGACGTCAACGAGAACGCGACCGTCGACGAGGAGGACGATCTGGTCGCCGTCCTCTACGAGGGCGACCCGGAAGACGTCGATGCGGCCTCCCCCATCGAACGCGACGGCGAGCGCGTCGAAACGACGTTTACGATCGCGGACGTGCAGGCCGGGGGCGGCGGTGACAACGAGACCGGCGGGTGACGGCGGGGCGGCGACGAGCGACGGCTG
Organism: Halosolutus gelatinilyticus; assembly: GCF_023028105.1. Taxonomy (NCBI): domain Archaea; kingdom Methanobacteriati; phylum Methanobacteriota; class Halobacteria; order Halobacteriales; family Natrialbaceae; genus Halosolutus; species Halosolutus gelatinilyticus. Next base: position 1,384,478 of record NZ_CP095491.1, on the reverse strand, counting down.
ACGGCACGATCGATGACCGTCGGATGACCGGACGCTGCGATTCGCGGCGATCGATCGACCGATTCTTACCCGTCCCGCCCCTAGCCGGTGGCGATGGACGCGCCGCTGTGGACCGACACCCACGCCCCGGAGCTGGCCGAGTTGCCACAGGACGACGCTCGCGAGTACCTGGAGCGAGCGGTCGAGGAGCCGATCAACCTCATCCTGCAGGGGCCGCCCGGGAGCGGGAAAACGGCGGCGGCGCGTTCGCTGGCCCGGGAGGCGCACACCGACCCCGACAGCGACCTGATCGAGATCAACGTCGCCGACTTCTTCGGGCGCACCAAGACCGAGATCAAGAACGACCCCCGGTTCGCCTCGTTTCTGGTCGGCCGATCGTCGCTGTCCAAGCGGGACATGATCAACCACGTCCTGAAGGAGTCGGCGAGCTACGCGCCCGTCTCGGGCGAGTACAAGACGATCCTGCTGGACAACGCCGAGGACGTCCGCGAGGACTTCCAGCAGGCGCTCCGTCGCATCATGGAACGGCACCACCGGACGACGCAGTTTATCGTCGCGACCCGCCAGCCGACGAAACTCATCCCGCCGATCCGATCGCGGTGTTTCCCCGTTTCCGTCCGCGCGCCGACGAGCGAGGAGATCGTGACGGTTCTCGAACGGATCGCCGACGCCGAGGGCGTCGACTACGACCCGGACGGCCTGGAGTTCGTCGCCGGATACGCGAACGGGAACCTCCGGCAGGCCATTCTCGCGGCGCAGACGACCGTCGAGCAAGAGGGCGAGTTGACGATGTCCGCAGCCTACGAGACGATCGGCGAGGTCGGCCTCGACGACGAGGTCGAATCGATGCTCGACGACGCCGAGGCGGGCGAGTTCACCGACGCCAGAGGGACCCTCGACGATCTGCTCGTCGACGAGGGCCTCGACGGCGAGGAGGTGCTCGCGGAGATCCTTGCCCTCTCCCGGAAGCGGTACCAGGGCGAAAAACTGGCCCGCGTCCACCGACTGGCCGCGGACGTCGAGTTCGAGATGCAGGCGGGGACGAGCGATCGGATTCACCTCTCGCACCTGCTGGCGGAACTCGGTCGGGACGCCTAACTACGCGGAACCCGGCTTTTTCGGACTGCGCGTCGAGTAGCCGTTATGCCAACCGTCCTCGAGACGCACATTCGGAACCGCTTTCGCGTCCAGCCGAATCACGCGAACAACAACGACACGCTCCACGGCGGCAATTTGATGAAGTGGCTCGACGAGGTCGGCGCCATGTCGGCGATGCGCTTCGCCGGCGAGACCTGCGTCACCGCCCGCGTGAACGAACTCGACTTCGATCGCCCGATCGGGATCGGCGACATCGCGCTCGTCGAGGCGTACGTCTATGACGCGGGGCGGACGAGCGTCGACGTCGACCTCCGCGCGTGGCGGGAGAACCCCCGGACCGGCGAATCCGAGCAGACGACCGAATCCTCGTTCACCTTCGTCGCGATCGACGGCGACGGACGACCGGTTTCGGTCCCCGAACTCACCGCCGAGACGGAGGAGGAGAGGAGGCTCCGAGAGCGCGCGCTCGCGAACGAGTCGTAACGCCGCAACCCCGCACCGACCCGCCGCCCTTACGCCGACAGCACCAGCACATACCGCGTCAGTGATCGGTGCACCCGCCGTTCGAACGCTGATTCGAGTTCCCAGCCCGCGGCCCGCGCCTCCGCGGCCCACGATCGATCGGCGACGACGACCGCGCGATCGGCGACGCGGCGGGCCTCCGACAGCGCGCCCGACACGAGGTCCTCGAGACGGTGGGTTTCGATCTTCGACTGGCGACCGTACGGGGCGTCGAAGACGACGCCGTCGATCGCGTCGTCCGCGATCGGGAGTCGGGTCGCGTCGCCGCGGGCGACGCGCCAGAACCCCCGATCGACGCCGATCGGGGACGCATCGTCGCGATCGAGGTAGTGCCGCAGGTTCTCGCTGGCGCCCCGGACCATCTTCGTCTGCGCGTCGGTGCCGAGCACGTCCGCGCCGACGAGTCCGGCCTCGACGAGCACTCCGCCGGTGCCGCACATGGGATCGAGGATCGCAGCACCGGGACGGGCGCCGGCGACGTTGGCGATCGCGCGAGCGAGCAGCGGGTCCATGCTGCCGGGTTGGAAGAAGGGCTTGTCCGTCGGCGCGCGGGCGCCGAAGTCCCGGACGCTCTCGGCGGCGAGCCAGCCGAGCGCGCAGACCGAGACGCGCTCTCCGATCGGGTCGTCGCCGTCGATGGGGGCTAGCAGATCACCAGTCTCCGCATCTGTGCTCGCGGTCGCCTTCGTCCCGGACTCGTCGAGGCGGCCCTCGGAAAACGCCGCACGCAGCACGTGATCCGGGTCGTCGAGGTCGACCGCGAACCCGCGATCGACCAGCACCTGTCCGAGTTCGCGCTCGGCGCGCGACGCGCTCACGCCGGTCGCCCCGTGGACGTCGGTCGCCCGCACCGCGACCGTTCCCTCGCGATCGATCGGAGCCGCCTCCAGCAGCGCGCGGGCGCCGTCGATATCGGCGTCGGTCCGTCCGACGAGTTCGCTCGCGCGGTGTGCGTAGGCGAGTCCCCGAATCCGCGCGGGATCGATCGCGTTCGCCGCGGCGAGCCCGGGCGCGATCCGCCGAACGCCGGTCGCGGCGTGCTCCGCTTCCGCGGCCGCGAACGCGTCGTCCTCGCCGCCCAGTTCGAGGAAGTACACGTTCGTCCTTCGCCGCGGGTCGCGTATGAGCCTACCGTTTTCCCGAACCGCGGCCGTCGCTCGGGCTCGAGCCCGTCTCGCCGGACGACCGCGCGATCGGACTCGAACTGTCACCGGAAGTACCGGTATCTGTATAAACCGGATATATCAGGTGGCGGCACCAACCTTTATAAACCTTAAATACGTCTTTTTAAGCGACTTATGACGGACCCGAAGGACACCATAAACATCGAAAACGTGGTGGCGTCGACCGGCATCGGACAGGAACTCGACCTGCAGAGCGTTGCGATGGACCTCGAAGGGGCGGACTACGATCCCGAGCAGTTCCCCGGACTGGTCTATCGGACGCAGAACCCGAAATCGGCAGCGTTGATCTTCCGGTCGGGGAAGATCGTCTGCACCGGCGCCAAGAGCACCGAAGACGTCCACGAGAGCCTCCGCATCGTCTTCGACAAACTCCGCGAGCTCCAGATCCAGGTCAACGAGGACCCCGAGATCGTCGTCCAGAACATCGTCACCTCCGCCGATCTCGGGCGGAACCTCAACCTGAACGCGATCGCGATCGGCCTCGGCCTCGAGAACATCGAGTACGAGCCCGAACAGTTCCCGGGACTGGTCTACCGACTCGACGAGCCCGAGGTCGTGGCGCTGCTGTTTGGGTCCGGAAAACTCGTCATCACCGGCGGGAAGAAACCCGAAGACGCCGAACACGCCGTCGACAAGATCGTCTCGCGTCTCGAGGACCTCGGCCTCCTCGAGTAACGCCGATCGCGTTCCGAACGCTGCCGCGGCGCCACCGGCGTGACCGTTCGTGGCGACTCGTTTTTCGGTCACCGAGCGTCGTTCCATCGGCTTGCTGACGGCGGATCCCGTTCGAGCCGTCCGGACCCCCGCCATTTCGTCGTGGGGCATCCACGTTCGGTTCTCGAACGCTCTCTCCCCGCTCCGAGACGGTTGGTTCGCCGAGTTTTCGACGGTTTCCGCCGAACTATCGATCGTTTCACGTCCGTTCACGACCGTTCAAGCGGATGTAAACCGTCGATACTCGTCTAAACTGTTGCCGATCGACCAGAACGACCGACCGCGTTTATCCACCGATCGTTGTGAGTCTCCGCCGACGATGACGATCCACGCAACGCGGAAGCGGCCCGATTCCGATCCGTCGACCGACGCTCGGCACAGCTCCGTGCTGCTTCGTCCGCTCTCGCGCGAGGACATCCGCCGGCTGCTCGACAGCGACCGCCGTCGCGAGGTCCTTCGGTGTCTGCTCGTCGCGGAGGAACCGATCGCGGTTCGAACGCTGGTTGGGCGACTGGCGGACGCCGAACACGACGCGACGGCCGTGACCACGCTCCACGAGTTGCGCCAGCGGATCCACGTCTCGCTCATTCGAACGCACCTCCCGCTGCTGGAAACCCACGGTATCGCGTCGTACGATCGGGACTGCGGTCTCGTCTCCCCCGGCGCGAACCTCCCGGCCATCGGCGCCGTCCTCGACGGCGGTCCGATCGAGACGCCGATCGCCACGCGACGGGAGTAACGGCGCGCCGTCGCTCCGTTCGCGTTCCGCTTCGTTCGACCCGCGCTCACGCCGCGACGCCGTCGATCACTCCACGAGGCGTTCGATCTCGGTGACGAGGATCCCGCTCGCGCCCGCCTTCTTGACCTCGGTGATCGTCTCGAAGACGTCGCGTTCGTTGACGACGGCGTGGACCGCCATTTTCTCCCCGCCGTTCGCGATGTCCATGATCGTCGGGCCGCCGAGGCCGGGGAGGACCTCGCGCACGTCGTCGAGTTGCGACTCGGGGACGTTCATCATCAGGTACCGCTTCCCGTCGGCGTGTTTGACCGAGGAGAGCGCGGTCCGCACCTCCCCGACCTTCGGTTGATCGAGGACGTCCTCGCGGGCGAACAGTCGAACGGAACTCGCGAGCACCTCCTCGACGACGGCCAGCCGGTTCATCTTCAGCGTCGTCCCCGTGCTGGTGATGTCGACGATCGCGTCGGCCATCTCGACGTGCGGGGTGAGTTCCGTCGCGCCCGAAACCTCGACGACGTCCGGTTCGACGCCTGTTTCGGCGAAGAAATCGCGGGTGATGTTCGGGAACTCGGTGGCGACGGTCTTGCTCGCCAGCTCCTCGACGCCGTCGATGTCGCCGTCCTCGGGCGCCGCGAGGACGAGCCGGCAGCGGCCGAACTCGAGGTCGAGCAGTTCCTCGACGTCGTCGACGCGGGCTTCCCGGACCTGATCGTAGCCCGTGATCCCCATGTCGGCGGCGCCGTCGGCGACGTACTCGGGGATGTCCGCCGCGCGGGCGAACAGCACCGTGACGTCGGGGTCGACGGTGTCGGCGTAGAGTTTCCGATCGGCACCGTTCTCGAGGTGGAGCCCCGCCCGCTCTAACAGATCGATCGTCGGCTCGTGCAGGCGGCCCTTGTTGGGAACGGCGATTCGCATTTGTCGGCCCTTCGGGGTCGGCGGAGAACTGTCTTTTCATTCGAGCACGCGTTTCGCCCGGTTTCGCGCGCCGGTCGAGGGTGGACGCCGCTCGTGGTTGCGAATTCCGGGATAGCGGTTATCCCGGCGACCCGTAGAACCCTACTATGACCGACGAGGTCTCGACGGAAGACGGCGGCAAGCGCGTGATCGACAGCAACGGCACCGAGATCGGCGTCGTCCTCGACGTGGACGACGAGGAGGGGACGGCGTACGTCGAGCCGAACCAGGAGGTCGGCGGCGAACTGAAGAGCAGGCTCGGGTGGGGGTCGGACGCCCAGAGCGAGTACCCCCTTCGGAACGACGCGATCGGCGAGATCACCGACGAGGAGATCCGACTGCGCGAAGAGTACTGAGCGGTCGTTTATCACGCGTCCCGACCGTCCGTCGCAGCGATCGTCGGAGTCGCGACGAAACCGATCGACGCCGGGCGATCGTCGACGGGTTATCGGATTCCCCCGCCCGCGCGTAAAGGGTGGCTTTTTATGGCAACCGTCCGTAGGCCGACGCATATGTTCAAGGCCATCGTGAGCGCGGAAACGCTCACCAGCGCGCTCGATTCGGTGAGTGTGCTGGTCGACGAGTGCAAGATACACTTAGAGGAGGACGGCCTGTCGATCCGGGCCGTCGACCCCGCGAACGTCGGGATGGTCGATCTCTCGCTCGATGCGGCGGCCTTCGAATCCTACGAAGCCGACGGCGGGTTGATCGGCGTGGACCTCTCCCGACTCGAAGACATCGCGGGGATGGCCGAATCCGGCCAGCTCGTCCAGCTCGAACTCGACGAGGAGACGCGAAAGCTCCACATCCAAATCGACGGACTCGAGTATACGCTCGCGCTGATCGACCCCGACTCGATCCGCCAGGAACCGGACATCCCCGACCTCGACCTGCCCGCGGAGGTCGTCCTCGAGGGGAAAGACGTCAACCGATCGGTGAAGGCGGCGGACATGGTCTCCGACCACATCGCGCTGGGCGTCGACGAACCGGAGGAGTACTTCTACGTCGACGCGGAGGGGGACACCGACGATGTCCACCTCGAACTCACGCAGGCGGACCTGATCGACCTGCAGGTCGGTCCCGCTCACTCGCTGTTCTCGCTGGACTACCTCAAGGACATGAACAAGGCGATCCCCGGCGACACGGAGGTCACGCTCCACCTCGGCGAGGAGTTCCCCGTCAAGATCTACTTCGGCTTCGCGGACGGCCAGGGCCAGGTCACGTACATGCTGGCGCCGCGGATTCAGAGCGACTGATCGCCGCTTCCGATCGAATAAAAAGACGCCACATAGGAAGGTCCGATTCTACCCATCTCGATGCGATACTGCGGGTATGTCCTCCTCCGACGACGCGGACGACAGCGCTTCTCGCGACGCGAGCTACGTCACGACGTTCGATCCCGAGGCCGGCGATCGGGCCAGCCGGGCCGTCGTGTCGGCGATCGCCGCGCTGACCGGCGCCGATCCGACCGACGTGGCGTCCCTGTACGACGTCCTCGAACCCGAGGCGCTCGACGCCCTCTGCGCCCACGCCCAGCGGACGGGAACCGCGACGGTCCACCGGTTGTGGTTCGAGTACGAAGGGTTCGACGTCTGCGTCCGCAGCGACGGTCAGATCCGAATCCTCGGACCGACGGACGACGCCGCCTCGACGCGCGGGAAGGAGTGAGCCGCCGGGTGCGGGCGCCGTCGGTACGGGAGCTACCGGCGGGTCGTGCGGAATCACAGCCCGCGCCGACGGCCGTCACTCGTGCTCGTCGAGAAACGATCGCAGTTCGTCGGTGACGCGATCGGCGTGCTCGATGAAGAAGCAGTGCGAGCCGCCCTCGACGAGTTCGAGTCGGGCGTCCGGAATCTTCTCCGCGAGCAGTTCGCCGTTCTCGACCGGCACCACTCGATCGTTCGTCCCGTGGCAGACCAGCGTGGGGACGCGAATCCGATCGAGGCGATTGCCGACGTCGAAGTTTAGAACGGCCGCGGCCTGGGCTTCGCGGGCGGGATCGCTCGCGTCCCGTTCGAGTCGCCACTCGATGATCCGGTCCATCAGGTGCGGATTTCGGTTCGTAAAGCGTTCGGAGAACGCGGGGCGCATCCGGTGTCGCAGCGTCTCGCGCTCGCTCGCCCCCTTCGGGACGTCGAAGATGTGCTCCCGCGTCTCTTCCGGTACCGGGAGCGCGTCCGGGCCGCCGTGACTCGTACACAAAAGTGTCAGCGTCTTCGCCCGGGAGTACTCCAGCGCGTAGCGCTGGGCGATCATCCCGCCCAGACTCGCACCGACGAGGTGGGCGTCGAAGACGCCCGCGTCGTCGAGGACGGCCTCGAGATCCGCCGCCAACCCCTCGATCGAATACCCTGCGAGTTTACCACTCAGCGGCGCCCGGAGCTTCCGCGGAAGCCGCGGAACCAGCGGCGGCAGACCGGCGTCCGATCGGCCGGTCCCCCGGTTGTCGGGCGCGATCACGCCGTACTCCCCGGCGAGGGCCTCCCGCTGCCAGCGCCACATCCACCGCCCGTACCCGAGTCCCTGGACGAGCACGACCGGCGTTCCGTCGCCCTCGTCGCGCTCGTAGTAGATCGACACGCCGTCTCGACTCACCCGTGGCATACTCGCCGTGACGCGTCGGGCGCCCTTGAAATCGACCCTCCGACTGCGCCAAGTGCGGATTACTCGATCGCCTTCTCGCGAACGCCCCGCCGCGACGGGGTGATAACCTGACGTTACCGACGAACGCGATCGATCGGCCCGCGACCCGCGAATCGGCGCGCCGAAACGGTCACGAAATCCTGACGATCCGCCAACCAGCACGTTTACCCTGCCGCAGTAATATTGCATTACCGATGCAGCGACTGCACGCCCGGTACCCGTTCCTCGAAGCCGCTCGCGACGCCGTGGCGACGGAGACCGTCGATCTCGCCACCGTCGTCGAGCAGGATCGGGCGGTCGTCGAGCGCGCCTGCGATCGGGTCGTCGCGACGCTCGAGGAGGGGGACACGGGGACGCCCCGACGCGACGCGCGCGTCGAACTGCTCTCCTACCCCGTCGCCCGCGTCCTGGTTTCGCTGGTCGGCGAGCGCGTCCTCGTCCGCAAGTACGCCCGCGCCGAAGCGGCGACGGCTTTCGAGCGCTTCACCGACGACCTCGCCGACACGACGGAACTGAAGAGCGTCGAGTCGACCGGGCTCGAACTCAGCGACCTGCTGGCCGAGTTCGACCTCGAGGACGACGTCCGGGAGACGGGAGACGGCTACCGGATCGACGTGGGGACCTACCTCCCGCTCGCGGCCGACCTGTGGGACGACGAGTGGCGACTCGTCAACCGCGCGCTGACCGGCGGGGGCGTCCCGATCGACGAGTCGGAACTGCTCGCGCTCCTCCGGGAAGCGATCCGGACCCGGGTCGAGGACGGCCTCCCGTTCGACGTCCCCGAGATGATCGCGACGGCGCTTGAGGCGGAGGCGGAGGAGATCCGCGCGATCCTCGCCGAACTCGATCTCACCCGCGAGATCGACACGGTCGTCCCCGAGATGTTCCCGCCGTGCATGAAGGCCCTGCTCGACGCGATCCAGAAGGGCGAACACCTGCCCCACCACTCCCGGTTCGCGGTCACCGCTTTCCTGACGAGCATCGGGATGAGCACGGACGAGATCGTCGACCTCTATCGCGTGAACTCCTCGTTCGGCGAGGAGATGACCCGCTACCAGACCGACCACATCCGGGGGGACACCTCGCCGACGGAGTACTCGCCGCCCTCCTGTGCGACGATGCAGTCCTACGGCGACTGCGTGAACAAGGACGACCTCTGCGAGCGGATACCCCACCCGATGGCCTACTACGAACAACGGATCGACGACGCCGACGACGATCTCGACGACTGGCGCGAACGAAACGGCGAGGAGGAGGCGGCAAGCGGCGATTGAGCGTTCGATCCGGCCGGCCGTCGCGATCGGCGAGGGTCAGACGGCGTTTCGCGCGTCGGCGTCCTCGTCCGTCTCGACGTCCTTTTCGGGATCGTTCAGCACGAACGCGAGTCCGATCCCGACGGCCGTCATCACGAAGATAAAGCCGATGATCGCGCCGACGAGCATCTTGCCGCCGTCGGAAGAGAGGGCCCCGTTGTCGCCGCCGTACATCGACCCGATGCTGATCATGGTTCCGAGCATCAGGACGACCGCGGTGACGGCCACGACGATTTCGATTATCTGCTGGCGATCGACCATTGTCGAATCGATTTCTCCGGCCCGGTGAAAAGCGCTTCGAAGGCCGCGGCGGAGCGTCCCGGATCGAATTCGATCGTCCGCCAGCGACCGGAGCTGCCCGGAGAATCGGGCGGCGGACGACCGTCCTGGCGCGTCTCTGGATATAAACTCGCACCCGGAGTATGCAGGCGCGACCGTTATCTCCTCGAAGCCCCTATCGACATCGAATAGCCAGCCGATCGAATCCTCGCCGGCGTTCCGCCGGCTGCACATCGACGCACCCATGAAAACAACAGCGTCACCGAAAGCACCACTGCCAGTTTCGCCAGTCGACCACCTCGAAGAGCGATCGCGTCGGGCGCGCGCCGAACCGATGTCCGTGCTCCCGCTCGGCGACGGCCTCTACGAGATCGAGTCCGCCAGCGACCACACCTACCTCGTCGACCTCGAAGCGGGGCGGTGTACGTGTCCGGATCACGTCTTCCGGAGCGCCCGCTGCAAGCACGTCCGCCGCGTCGCAATCGAGATCAACGAGGGACGGACGCCGCCGCCAGGCGAGATCGCCGTCCCCTGCCACGACTGCGGGAGCGCCGTCTTCGTCGACGAGGACGCGTCCGGGCCGATCTATTGCGAGGAGCACGCGATCCGGCCGGGCGACCTCGTCGTCGATCGAGAGACCGGCGATCGGCTCACCGTCGTCGACGTCTCCGATCTGCGGGCCGACGCCGTCCAAATTCGGCCGGAGGGAACCACCGTCGCCGAGTACGGCACGAACGAGACCTACGATCCCGACGTCCCCGTCGTTGGCGCGGTGTACCCGCACGCGACCGTCGCGCCCAACGGCGTCGTCCCCGAGTCGCTGAAGGTCTACACCTTCCCGCGGACCCGGCTGGAGAAGGCGACGTAGCGTCGAACTGCCGCATTCGGCCGACCGATCGGCCGCGGCGCTCGTCTCTGGCGTTCGTGTCGCCGTCCTTCCGCGGCGAAAACGCTCGCAAACTCCCGACGCGTTGACTCGCTGCCGTTTTATTGTCGTTCGTCAACAATCGGCACATATGAGCGACGGGATCGATTACGGCCGATTCGAGGAGGGACGGGACGTGAACTACTGGGAGCTCGATCGGGCGCTGCAGCGAGAACTGCGCCGGATCTACGCCGACGACGAGTTCGACTGGGCCGAGCCCCGCCTGTCCGAGTTCGGCGCGATCGTCGGTCGCACGATCGCGGACAACGCGGACTACGTCGACGACCACGGGCCAGAACTCGAGACGTACGACAAGTACGGTGAAGTTCAGAATTTCGTCCGGTACCCCGCCGAACAGATCGAGAACGAGCGTCTCACGTACGAGAGTGGCATCGTCGCGGACGCCTTCGAGGCGCCGCCGAGTCGCGACGAGCCGATGCCGCTCTCGCACAATCTCGCGATGCAGTACCTGCTGTGTTACGCGGACCCCGGCTTCGACTGCCCGGTTGCGATGACCGCGGGCGCGGCGCTCGTCCTGGAGAAGTTCGACGACGGCCCCCTGGCGGAGTACTACGAGGCCCTAACGAGTCGCGAGTACGACGACCTGATCGAGGGCGCGATGTTCCTCACCGAGAAGCAGGGCGGCAGCGACGTCGGCGCGAACGAGACGCGCGCGGCGTACGACGACGAAGAGGGGTGCTGGCGCCTCTCCGGCGAGAAGTGGTTCTGCTCGAACGTCGACGCCGAGGGAACGCTGGCGCTCGCCCGGACCGACGGCGCTCCGGCGGGAACGGACGGCCTCTCGATGTTCCTCGTCCCGCACAGCGATCCAACGGGTTCAGCGGCGAGTCCCGTCACGAAGGGCGATCGACTGGAGAACGGACCGCTCTCGCCCGACGAGGTGAACGACCAGCTGTACCGCCGCCTCAAGGACAAACTCGGGACCGTCTCGGTTCCGACGGGCGAAGTCGAGTTCCGCGGTGCGAAGGCGTACCTCGTCGGCGAGGCGGAGAACGGCTTCCGACAGATGGTCGAGATGCTCAACCTGGAGCGGCTCTCGAACGCCGCCGCGTCGTGCGGAATCATCGGTCGAGTCCTGCTGGAGAGCAAGATTCGCGCCGCGAACCGCGAAGCCTTCGGCGAGACGATCGATCAGTATCCGCTGATGCGGGAGGATCTGGTCGACATGACCGTCGCCCACGAGGCCGCGACGGCGTACGTCTTCGAGGCCGCGCGGCTCTTCTCCGAGCGCGAACGCGCCGAGCGGAGCGCGGAACTCCGTTCCGCGGGGGCTGCGAGCGGTGAAACCGCGAGCGCCGGGGGTGAGGCCGACGACGAGTACCGACTGATGCGGCTCCTGATCCCGATCGCCAAACTCCGCACGGCTCGGATGGCGGTCGACGCCGCCTCGTACGGGATGGAGATTCAGGGCGGCAACGGCTACGTCGACGATTTCGTCACCAACCGCCTGCTCCGGGACGCGCAGGTGCTGCCGATCTGGGAGGGGACCGAGAACATCCTCTCGCTCGACGTGCTCCGGGCGCTGGAGCGCGAGGACGCCCACGAACCGCTGCGCGAGGCGATCGAGGACCGACTCGAGCGGATCTCTCATCCGGCGCTCGCGGACGCCGCGGCAACGGTCGAATCCGAGTACCAGAACCTCGCGAGAGCGCTCGCGACGCTCGCCGGCGACGACCCCGAGTACGCGCAGCTCTCCGCGAAACGGCTCGCCCGCTACGTCTTCGACGTCTTCACCGCGGCGCTGCTACTCGACGAAGCCCAGGCGGAACTCGAGGCCGGCAACGGTCGGCTGGCGCTCATCGCTCGCCGGTTCATTCAGACCGAACTCGCGGACCGCGAGGCGCGGGGGATCACGAGCGGCGATCGGTTCGTCCTCGAAGCGTTCGACTCGATCGTCCGGCACGCGCCGGTGGAGCCGGAGACCGTCTCGGAGACGGCGACGGCGAGCGAGTAGCTCGCTCCAGCGGGCGGAACTCGTCCGATCCGCACGGACAGTTCGCCGGCGTTCCGATCGGGCCACGTTCGTGCGGCGAAGACCGCGTTACAGCGCTCGCGAGGGGCGCGCGATCACGACCGGCGGACGAGTTCCATCGGCATCCCGCCTTCGGGATGGGCGGTCAGCGACCCGCGGAGGTCGATCGGGTCGGATTGGGTGCGGTGCAGGCGGAACTCGCGGGCGACGATCGCCGCGATGATAGGCGCTTCGAGCATCGTGAACCCTTTCCCGATGCAACTGCGCGGGCCGGCCCCGAACGGGAAGTAGGCGTAGGTCGGGTGGCGCGGGTCGGTCCACCGATCGGGATCGAACGTCTCCGGGTCGTCGAAGTAGCGCGGGTCGCGGTGGGTCGCCCACTGGGACAGGAGGACGAACGCGGCCTCGGGGAGGCGATACCCCGAAACCTCGACCGGGCGATCGACCTGCCGGAAGAGCGCGTACACCGGCGGGTAGAGCCGCATCGTCTCCCGGAGGACGTTTCGGAGCGTCGCGAGCTGCCGCACGTCGATCGCCGTCAGCTCCCGGGGGTCGTCCCGATCGTCGAACAGCGCGTCGACCTCCGCGTGAATCCGCCGTTCGACGTCGGGGTGCTCGGACAGCAGCGCCCAGGCGTACGTGAGCACCAGCGCGGTCGTGTCGTGACCCGCCAGCAGCATCGTCAACAGTTCGTCGCGGATTCCCTCCTCGTCGATCGCTCCCGCCTCGCGAGCCCGCAGGAGCAACGCGAGCAGGTCGCGGTCGTCCGGGTCGATCCCTCGCCGCCGACGCCGATCGACGAACACGTCGACGATCCGCTCGAGTTCGGCGATCGAGCGGTCGAACTCGCGTTGGGTCGGCGTCGGCACCCACTCCGGCACCACAAGCCGCCGCGGGTCGGGCTCGAACCGCCGGCCGATCGGCTCCAGGAGTCGGCGGATCTGGCGGGATCGGCCGGGATCGAGATCGATTCCGAACATCGACTCGACGATGATCTCGAGCGTCGTCCGGGTCATCTCCCACTCGACGTCGCGCTCGTCGCCGTCGTTCCACCGATCGACCATCTCGACCGATCGCCGAGCCATCATCGGAGCGAGGTTCGAAATTCGATCGGGGGCGAACGCCGGTCCCGCGATATCCCGGCGTTCGCGCCAGGTCTCGCCCTCGCTCAACAGCAGGCCCTCGCCGAGGAGGTCGCCGAGCGCGTCGGTCTGGAACCGCGGCTTGGAGAAGGCCGACTCCTCGGTCACGAGCACGCGTTCGACGGCCGTCGGCGCCGTGAACAGGTACGTTCGGTTCGGCCCGAGGTCAAAGGCGGCGACGTCGCCGTAGGCGTCGCGCAGCTCCGTCACGAATCGGAACGGGTCCGCCGCGTACCGCGGGAGAGAGCCGGCGATCGGAACGCCGCGCGGACCGGGCGGACGGCTGTGCGAACTCATCGCATTCCTCTCGGGCCGGACGGCAAAGAGGGTTTGGTCGCCCTCGGAAGACCTATCACCGCCGCCGGTTCGAGCGAACCGACCGATCGAAAACTCTATTGGAGTTTTTTCACTGGAAGATTGGGAAAATACAGATGATTGAAAAGACACTCATTCTACCGCTACACCAAACGTACCGATGAGCCGATCGTCACGATCCCTGTCTTCGGGCTTGGATCGTCTCGATAACGACATTGTTCGGCGCGGCGTCACAGGCCCCGAGAGAGACGGCATCCGCGACACCGTGGTTTTCGCGAAGCGTCGGGCGAACGATCCTCGAAATACCGATTCCGTCCGAGTTGAGTGGGTGGCAGAGAAGATCGACCGATTCAGGATCACGGCAGCGGACGGCCAGTACCGCTCGACAGCGAGCCGTCATCGCGGTTCGTCACCTGCACCGTGATCCGGACTGCGATCGGCACCGGGCCGTCGGCTGGCTCCGCATCTCCGGTTCCACCGGCGCGTGCCGGACGATCGAGTCGCACGAAATCCGCAGCGATAACTATGCCTTCTGATAACCACAGAGAATTGATGTAAATGGCGCAAAAACGGATTCTCGGTCATAATAAATTCCTATATAGTTTATTATGTCCACGAAGTTCGGAACAACCCGAGGACGCACAGCGTAATTACGAACGTATGCCTGTAAATTGATCGGGGCGCCGTTTCCGGTCGTCGGGTCTGCCGACCGTGGAACATCGGTGACCGGCGGCCGGCGGACGGCCGATGCGTTCCCGCGCGGCCCTGTCACCGTAGGATTAGTCGGTCGAACTGCCGGCGGTCGACGGATACCGAAACTCTTCCCGCAAGATCCGGATATACACAAAATCTGTCTATTTGGTGAATACATGATATAATTATGTCATATATCGGTCGACTGAGTCGGCTGTTTCTCCAAGTATTAGCAGGTAAAAATGAGCAATCAACCATCGAATGTGTTGGTAAATCGTTAGCGTTCGATCGGGTGGATCGACGGAGCGAATCTGACGGCCGAAGAGCGGAACGGCGGGAACGAGCGGGTACCGGTGTCTTGAATCGACTTCGAACGAGGGATCGGCGCCGAGGAACTGCGCGATTCCGGGGTGATCGCGGGACGATCGGAAGGCCAGAAGAGGTTGAAATAGCGAATAATTTATATATTGTAACGACAATTAAGAACTGCTTCGAAGATCGCCGCAGTACGGCAGCCAGGCCGGTAGCATCGGCTGACGGTTCGTAAACTGGGGGCGAGAGGCGATACGGGAGCGTACGGCGGAGAGACACAGATGACGAACGAACGAGACCACTACGGGGCGGACGGATGACTCGCACGGACGACGAACACGAGAACCGGGACTCGACCGGCGGGATGCCGGCGTCGCGACGGCGACTGGCGTCGACCCTCGTTCCGGATCCGATCAGACGGCGGTACGCGGCGAAGTTCGCCGTTTCGATCCTCGCCGTCGTCCTGGTGATCGCCGCGATCGGCGTCGTCGGCTACGTCCAGGCCGGCGACACGGTCGAGCGCGACACCCGGAACACGCTGAATTCGTCGGCGACGATGCAGGCCGACGCGCTCGGCGAGTGGGCCGAAGGGATGCGGGTGCAGACCCTGTCGGTCGCCCGATCGGAATCGATAGCGAACGCCGACGGTTCCGAGCTGAACAGTCGTCTCGTGACGACGCGACAGCGGTTATCGGCGGACGTGCGGGCGGTACACTACGTCGACCTCGAGTCCGAGACGGTCGTCGCGAGCACGCACAATCCGATCGTCGGTAGCAAACTTGACGCCGTGGCCGAGCCCTGGGCGGAGGCGTCGACCGTCCGGAACGGCGGGAGCGGCGACGTCCGGACGTCGTCGGCGTACCGGACCCCCAACCTCGACGACAAGGTGATGGCGTTCGTCGCGCCGGTTCCCGGCAAGGACGCGGTCGTCGTCCTCGTCGGCACGATCGAGTACCGAGTGAGCACGCTCCACCATCCGACGGTCGGGCACTCGACGATTATCCTCGACGCGAACGGCGACGTGGTGCTGGGTGACGAGCGAGGTGCCGTCAAGGCCTTCGGCGACCAGCGGGAGCGGGAGGTGCTCGCCGCGGTCGACGAGGCGGGCGACGTCAGGCAGGAACGACGGGACGGCCGAGTGCTGGCGTACGCTCCTGTCGAGGGGACGGACTGGATCGCGGTGACGGCCGTCTCGACGGAGCAGGCGTTCGCGGTGCGCGATGAGGTCGGTCGCTACGTCGCCACGATCGTGCTCGTCAGTCTCGTCGCGCTCGGCGCCGTCGCGCTGGTGCTCGGGCGGCAGACGGTGTCGCCGCTCGCCCGGCTTCGCGAGCGGGCCGAACGGATGGAAGCCGGGGACCTGGACGTGACGCTCGCGTCGCGCCGGGAGGACGAGATCGGCCAGCTCTTCGCCGCGTTCGCGAACATGCGCGACGCGTTGCGGGCGCAGATTCGCGAGGCCGGACGAGCTCGCGAGGAGGCCGAGCGGGCTCGCGCGGAGACCCAGCGGATGAACGAACACCTCGAACTGAAAGCCGACGAGTACCGATCGGTGATGGACCACGCCGCGAACGGGGACCTGACTGCGCGGATGGATTCCGAGAGCGATAGCGAGGCGATGACCGAGATCGCCGTCGCGTTCAACAAGATGCTCGCCGAGATCGAGGCGACCACGGAGCGAGTGAAGCGCTTTGCCGAGGAGGTCGCCACCGCCTCCGAGCAGGTGACCGCCTCCAGCGAAGAGGTCCAGAGCGCCAGCGAACAGGTCACCGAGTCGATACAGGAGATCTCCGACGGCGCCGATCGGCAGAACGACTCGCTGCAGACCGTCGTCGGAGAGATGGACGCCCTGTCAACGACAACCGAGGAGATCGCCGCCTCGTCGAACGAGGTCGCCGACTTCGCCGAACGCACCGCCGAGACGGGCCGGGACGGGCGGCGGGCCGCGAAACTGGCGATCGAAGGGATGAACTCGATCGAGACCGAGAACGAAGAAACCGTCGCCCAGATCGAACGATTGCAGGAGGACGTCGCCCAGATCGACGACCTCCTCGAGTTCATCACCGACGTCGCCGACCAGACGAACATGCTGGCGCTCAACGCCAACATCGAGGCCTCACGGTCGATCGAGGCCGACGACAGCGGGTTCGGCGCGGTCGCGACGGAGGTCAAGGAACTGGCCGCCGAGACGAAAGACGCCGCCGCGGACATCGAAACCCGTCTCGAACGGATCAAGACTCAGACGGACACCGCCGTCGACGAAGTTCGCGGAACCGCCGCCGAAATCTCGGATCACACCGACTCCGTTCGCGACGCGGCGGACGCGCTCGAGGAGATCGCCGGCTACGCCGCCGAGACCAACACCGGCGTCCAAGAGATCAGCGCGGCGACCCAGCAGCAGGCCGCCTCGACCCAGCAGGTCGTCGCCATGGTCGACGGAGCCGCCGCCATCAGCGAGGAAACGTCGGAGGAAGCCGAAACCGTCGCCGCCGCCGCCGAAGAACAGACCACCGCGCTCACCGAGGTCTCACACTCCGCGTCCGACCTCGCGACCCAGGCGTCGCACCTCTCGACGGCGCTCGACCGCTTCGACACTGCCGCGGACGTCGACGGGTCGATCGAACGCGACGGCGAACCGGCGCTCGGAGAGACCGTTCCGGCGACGGATTCGAGTCGCGAGGGCGCGGCCGAGACGGCTCGAGTCGGCGACCGGAGCGACGACCGCCCGGGGTCCGGCGACGCCCCGTCAGCCGACGATTCCGACGCCGGGTCCGCGTCGTCCGACGACGACAACCGGAGGGGTGACGTGTTCACGTTCGGCCGGCCCGCGGACGGTCGAGACGGAGCCGACGGCGAATCGCCGTCGGAGTAGTCGAGGTCGCGATCGTACCGCCGCGATCGGATTTCGCTCGCTATTTTCCGATCGTGTGATCGGGCCAATATATTTATTACAGACAAAACTTATAATAATTGCCTCGTGGAACGTCCCGATGATAGCGAACGGCGGCGCGGGATTCGACCGGCCAGTACTGGAGCCACGGAGGCCCCGAACGTCACGAGCGGTACCGGACGAAGAGACCCGCCGACGGTGATCGCCGTCTCGGCGGACGCGCCGAGCGCTATCGGTAGATACGCATGAACGACGGACGACTTTCGGACGACGAGGGAATCGACAGCGAATCGCGCGCGAACGACGTCTCCCGCAGGGACTACTGTAAGCTGGTCAGCGCCGCCTCGGCGGTCGGGACGATCGGTGCGGTCGGCACCGCTAGTGCGAGCGACCACGTCCCGGTCGGCAACGGCAGTTACGCGACGGCGTTACCGTCGGGAGCGGAGGCGCCCCAGGACGCGATCTGGACCGGCGCGGAGTTCGGCGACGAACCGGTTCCGACCAACGACTGGTGGTCGAGCCTGGTCTGGAACGCGTTCTCGGAGAACATGTTCTCCCAGCCCCTGATGCTGCGGGCGGAGGCGGATGGCCTCCTCGTCAAGAACCCGACCGAGTGGATCGACGGTTCGACGACGGTGATGGACAACCGGGGCAGGGACCTGACGATCGGGCATACGAGCGCCGACGGCTTCGCCGACGCGCGTCTCGCCGACCACGGCGACTGGTCGGTCGACGCGATCTGGGGCGAGGGGACCGCGACGACGCTGCGCGCGACGTTCGCGCAGGGCTCGCCGTTCGTGTTCTGCGAGTACGAGGGCGGCGGCGCAGCGATCGCGTTCGACGACGCGCCGGAGGTCTGGGCCGACGAGGGGAACGTCCTCGGCGTCACGATCGACGCTCACCACTACGGACTGTTCGCTCCGTCAGGGACGAGTTGGTCGGGCGTCGGCACCGATACGCTCGTCAACGACCTCGGCGGCGCGGGGTACTGCTCGATCGCCGCCCTGCCCGAGACCGCCGCCCTCGACACGTTCGAGGAGTACGCGTACAACTTCGTCGTCGACACGACGGTCGACTGGGAGTACGACGAGGCGAACGCCGAGGTGCGCACCGCGTTCAGCTTCGAGACCGACGACAAACCCGAGAGCGCGGTCGCGGGAACGATCACCGCGTTGCACCCGCACCAGTGGAAACACAGCGACGACGAGACGCTGGAGGCGACGTACACGTCCCCGCGCGGGGAGATGCGCGCCGTCGCCGGGCCGTCGTTCTCGACGACCTACGACTACGGCGGCATGCTCCCGTTCCTGCCCGACGAGGGGAGCTACGACGCCGCCGAACTGCGGGGGTACATCCAGGAGATCGACACCGCGATCGAGGGACCCGACACGTACAACGTCGGCAAGGACTACGGCCGGTTGGTCGAGAGCAAGGCGCTGGCCGAGCAGTTCGACCTGCCCGACAAGCGCGACGCGATCGTCGGCTCGCTGCGGGACCACCTCGAGCGGTGGCTCCAGGCCGAGAGCGGCGCCGAGGAGCTGTTCTACTACGACGACAATTGGGGAACGCTGCTCGGCTATCCCGAGAGCCACGGCTCGGCGTCGTCGCTGTCCGATCACCACTTTCACTACGGCTACTACGTGCGCGCCGCCGCCGAGATCGCGCGCACGAACCCCGGGTGGGCCGCCGAGTCCGAGTGGGGCGGCATGGTCGAACACTTGATCCGCGACTACGCCAATCCGAGCCGCGGGGACGACATGTTCCCGTTCGCGCGGAACTTCAGCCCCTACTGCGGGCACTCCTGGGCGGAGGGCGGCGGCGCGAAGTTCGCCGACGGCAACAACCAGGAGTCCTCCTCGGAGGCGCTCAACGCGTACGCGGCGATCGTCGAGTGGAGCGAGTACACCGGAAACGAGGAGCTGCGCGATTTCGGCGTCTACCTGTACACGACCGAACTCCACGCCGTCCACGAGTACTGGTTCGACGCCGACGGCACGAACCACCCCGACTCGTGGGACTACGACACCGCCGGCATGGTGTGGGGCAACGGCTACGCCTACGCCACCTGGTGGACCGCGGACGAGGAGGCCATCCACGGGATCAACTGGCTGCCGTTCGCCGGCTACTCCCTGCACCTCGGCTGGGACGACGCGGCCCCCGCGGCGAACTATGACGAACTCGTCGCGAACAAGGGGACCGACGAGTTCGACTACTGGCCGGACCTCATGTGGATGTACCGCGCGTTCTCGGACGGACAGGACGCCGTCGACAAGTTCGAGGCCCGAAAGGGCAGTTACGAGGTCGAACCCGGCCACACGCGCGCCCAGACCTACCACTGGATCTACAACCTCCACGAGATGGGCGCGCCGGACGGTACCGTCACCGCGGACACGCCGTTTTACCAGGTATTCAGCGACGGGACGCAGCGGACCTACGTCGCCTACAACGCCGGCGACTCGGGGACGACCGTGACGTTCTCCGACGGCGCGGAGCTGTACGTCCCCGCGAACTCGATGGCGACGTCCACCGGCGAGGACGACGGAGACGATGGCGACGACGGAGATGACGGCAACAACGGCGACGGGAACACCTACTCCGGCGACGCCGGCGACGGCTGGACCGCGACCGTCGTCGATGACGGAGACACCAGCCACTGGGAGTTCGATCCGAACAACGCCGCCGACTGGGCCGACGTGCAGTTCGACGACGGCGGCGGTTGGATCGGCTACCGCATGGAGCCCGACGGAGGCACCCACCTTCACACTCGCGACGCCGCCGGCGACGGCTCCTCGATCGACGTCCGGTTCGTCTGGGACGACGGCGGCGGCACCCAGTACGTCTCCGACGCGTTCACCCACCAGTACTGACCCCGGCGGAACGATCGGACTCGGGTCCGCGTCGTCCCCCGTCGATTCCGGCGGCGATCGGGACGACGCGATCGGCTCCGCCGGTTCCGCGTCGATGCCTCTCTCGGGGTGAGACGCGACGGATCGAGTCCGCTCGCAACACGCCGCGCGCTCGATCATCCCCGGGCACGAACGGTGTCGCCCGCGAAGCCGCCGGTTCGCCGTCCGAATTTGCAAAAGACTGATTAGTAGGTGCTCCAGTGGTGAGGGCATGGACAGGGACCGTCTCCAAGACGCGCTCCAGGACGCGGGGTTGACCGCGTACCAGGCCGACGCCTACATCACGCTACTCGAGCAGGGAATGACGCCGGCCGTGGAAGTCGCAAACCAGTGTTCCGTCCCGGTGTCCCAGATCTACGACACCCTCCGCGCGCTCGAGCGGATGGATTACGTCGAGACGTTCGACCAGGACACGCTCCACGCCCGCCCCAAGGAGCCGATCAAAGTGCTCAGCCAGCTGCGATCGCGGGGGACGCTGATGAACAGGGCCGCGGACGCGGTCGAGGACCGATGGGAGCAGCCGGCGGTCAACGACCACACGGTCAGCGTCGTCAAGCACGAGGAGACGGTCGTCGATCGGGCGCGCGACTTGATCCGGGACGCGGAGAGCTTCATCGAGCTGTCCGCGACCGTCGACCAATTCCGCGCCCTGACGAACGCCCTGCAGGAGGCCTGCGATCGCGGCGTCGTCACGAACGTGGCCGTCTACGGCGACGATCTGACGGACGAGCTCGCGGACATCGATCTCGACGAAACGGTGACGGAGCTTCGCGCCTGCCGAATCCCTGGCCCGTTCCTGCTCATCGCGGACCGAACACAGACGTGTTTCACGCCGAACGACTGGGCCAACAGGCCGTTCGGCGTCCTGATCGACGACTACATCCTCTCGTTTATCTTCCACTGGTACTTTCAGACGGGCGTGTGGGCCCTCTGGGAGACCGTCTACGAGGACACCGATCCGCCGTGCGTCTACATGACTCTCGAGGAGTTCGTCCGCGACGTGGCGCCGCTGTGGGCGGACGGCGCGAACGTCGCGGTGACGATCGAGGGCACGTGGGTCGACACGAACGACCCCTGCGAGATCACCGGGATCGTCACCGACATCGCGTACCCGGGCGTCTACCGCGTCGACGGCCGTCCGTCGTTCGAGGAGCTGGCCGGGTTCCTGCAACTCGAGGTCGTCGCCGAGGACGATCGATACAGCGTCGGCGGCTGGGGCGCCGTCTACGAGGACGTCGAGGCGGTTCGGATCTCCCTCGAGGCCATCGAGTTCGACGAGCCGACGAGTGCGAGCGGCGTCGACGCCGACGACGCGCCGATCGCCGAGCGCGCATCGGAGGACGACTGATCGAAGGCGTTCTCACTCTAGGCGCAATTCGTCGAAGTTCCAAGAGTTGGATTCCGAAACCACCCGGATGGTGCTGCCGGCGTCGACCGTCACGTCGGTCGCCGCGGTCACGGTGGTCCAGTCGTGCCAGCCGCCCGTGTTAGGTACATCGACGGTGCCCGAGACGTTCTGACCGTCGACCTCGACGCGGAACGCCGTCCCGTCGTACGGCGAGGACACCCGCGCGGTCAGGTCGACGGAGCCGCCGGTGTCGATGGGGGCGTCGTACTCCCACCAGTCGCCGGCGTCGATCCAACCGATCGACTGGCCGCCCTCGCCGTTGTCCTCGGTGTCGAAGTCGCCCTCGGCGTCGTCGTAGTCGACCGACGAGACCGATTGGGGTAGCTCCGGCTCGCCGTCACCGTCGTTGCTGTCGTCCCCGCTCCCGTCGGGGTCGACGACCTCGATGGCCGCGACGTGCGCCTGGTCCTGCACCGCCTCGAAGAACAGGTTCAGTTCGCCGCCGGTGACGTCGACGGAGAACGTCTCCCGGACCGCCGTGAGACCGTCGCCGGCCTCGGCGACGATGTCATACTCTGTGATTCGCTCGGTCCCCTCGGCGTGGACGCTCTGTAGCCGATCGCCCGCCTCGGAGAACCACAGCTCGGCGAAGTGGATCGTCACCTCGTAGCTGCCGTCCTCGACGGGGATGGCGTACTCGAACTCGCCCTCGCGGACGCTTTGATAGATCGGATCGTCGTCCGTGCCGGCGATCTCGTCGCCGACGGTGAGTTCGCCGCCGCTGCTGTTGTACTGGTCGGCGAGGAACTCCGTGCCGTCGCTCGTCGCGTAGGCGTCGCCGGCGCAGTTGATCGCCGTCACGACGTCGCCGCCGGAGCCGCCGTCGTCCCGATCGGTGCTCGGCCTGACCGCGTTGGAGGCGGCTGACTCGTTGCCCGCGCCGTCCTGTGCGGTCACGTAGATTTCGTACTCCGTGTCCGCGTCCAGGCCGGTCAGGGTGGCGCTCGTCGTGCCGGCGCCGGTCGTCTGCTCGATCGAGCCGTCGACGTAGACGGCGTAGTTCAGCAGGCCGGAACCGCCGGCGTCCGAGGCGGCATTCCACTCGATCGAAATCGACGTTTCGGTCGTCCCGGTCGTCGTCAGGTTCGACGGGGCGGTGGGCGGGGTCGTGTCTCCGCTACCGCCGTCGCCGTCGGACGTTGCCATCGCGTTCGCCGGCACGCTTATCGAGGCGCCGTCGCTGAACGACACCGTGACGGGCGAGTCGCTCGCGTTGTAGGCGACGTAGGTCCGCTCGCCGCCGTCCTCGAACACCTGGTAGAACGGCGCGTCCGCGACGACCGTGTGGTCGGGCGTCCCCACGCCGTTCATGGCGTGGGCGAATTGGTAGACGAACGCCGAGGAGTTCCCCTCGGGCGCCATGGGCAGTTCGCTGTCGAGCAGGTCGATCGCGCCGGCCGGGTCGAACATGGACCGGTAGACGACGGCGGCCTGCTGCCAGCCGTCCATGAAGTCCCGCTCGGGGTCCGGGATGTCGATGTGGTCGTACCCGTCAGCCAGGTGCGCCCGCGCATCGACCAGGTTGTCCCAGTTCGTCTGCGCGTACTCCTGGTTCATCCCGAGGAAGAACGAGTGACCCCCCGTCGGGATCCAGTTGATGCCGTACAGTTCGATGGCGTCGGCGATGTCCCAGTAGACGTGGCGCCAGTAGCCGACGTCCCAGGCCATCGGACTGTAGTCGAGTTGGCCGCCGGGCAGCGCCATCCGCCACCCGGGCGGCTCGACGTCGATCGCCAGGTCGTCCGGGACGGAGTCGTCGTCCTCGTCGAACCAGTACTCCCACATGGCGTGAATCTCGTGGGTATAGAGGTAAATTCCGGCGTCGCGCAGCTCCTCGTTGCCGGTGATCTCACCCCAGCGGATCATCGCCGCGTAGGACGCGACCGCTTCGGAGGCCGATTCCTGGTTGGCGCCCCAGTCGTTACCCTGGATGCCGCCCGCGTAGGAGTGGCCGATGTACGGACTGAACGTCCGCAGGAACGGGAACGCGTCCTTGGGGTTCGTGGCGGGATCCTGCGGCGCGGACTTGTCCGGGCGCTCCCAGTTGGCGTACTCGCGGATCATCAGCTCGACGATCCCGCCGTACTGGTCCTCCTGGGCCCACTGAGGGTTCTGTCGAGCGATTTCGCTAGCGACGTAGATGAAGTAGCCGAACTGTAGGTGGTGGTCGTTGATAGCCTCGACGGCGCCGAACTCGCCGCCGGGATAGGTCTGGAAGATACCCAGATCGTCGTGGTAGTACGTGACCTCCTGACCGTCTTCGGTCGCGTACGTCTCGCCGCCGACCTCCCACTCGTTCGTCTCCACGTCGAAGAAACACTCCAGTCGCTTCTGAACGGCGTCCCGGAAGAACTGCGTGGCGTCGTCGCGGCCGAGCTGCTCGGCGATCGGAATCGCCGCGGCGTTGCGCATCAGGTCCTTTCCGGCCCAGTAGGCTTCGTTCGGCACGCCCTGTGCCTCGTAGGGGTCGTAGTCGTTGACCAGGTTCTCGACGTACTGTTCGAGCTGGGCGTCGTCGCCCGTGCCCGCGTCGGGCATGAACGGGAGGATGCCGGGATACCGCAGCGTCGTCCGGAACGAGTCACCGGCGAACACCTTCATCGTCCCTTTCGGCGACCAGAACTCGATGTCGGTCAGCGGAGCGTCGGAGTGCTTCCACTGGTGGGGAAACAGGCCGGCCAGCGTCCCGCTGGCAGCGCTCTCGGGACGTTCCTCGATGTCGAACGCGAACGTCGTCTCGACTTCGGAGACCGGCTCGCCGCTGGCGTCGGTCTCGCGGTACTCCCAGTCGACCGTCGTGTCCCGAACGACGTTGTAGGCGTAGTCGCCGAACTCGTCCAGCGTCGCCGGGTCGTCGTCGGGGAGGACGGCCACGGTCAGGTAGTCCTGTCCACCGAGCTGCGAGGAGACGGTCGCCGTCCCGACGCCGTCCCAGGTCGCGCCCTCAGGCGCGTACAGCCCGAAGTGCTGGATCGACTTCGGCTGGTCGACGAGTTCGTCGTTGTCCTCGTCGGGGTACAGGGTCACGCCGAGAACGTTCCCCCGATCGGCGAAGACGTCGATCCGACCCTCCTCCAGCGGATCGGCGTCGTCGCCGCCCTCGCCGTCGTCCTGATAGTACTCGTACAGCTCGATTTCGGCGCCGCCGCCCTCGTACTCGACGAAGATGAACGGCGAGCCCCGCACCATCGTCACGTCCATGCTGGTCGCGGTTCCGTCGCCCCAGCGGGCGCGGACGTTCCAGTCGCCGTAGCCGTCGACGCGGACGTCCTCGTAGGTGGAGACGGCCGTGTGGCCGACGAACAGCCGCGGGATCACGTCGTCGTCCATCTTGGCGAGCTTCGAGGTCTCCAGGCGCTGGTCCAGGTACTCGCCCTTCCACGTGTCCGGAATCTGGACCGAAAGCCCGATGTCCGACGGAAATCCGTAGTACGGCAGTGCGACGGTCGCGCCGTTGGAGTGGCTGTACGTGTACTCGTCGTAGGGGTTGTACCCGAGGTGGAGGCCGCTCCACCAGTCGTTCGACGGCAGCGGGGGGCCCTCGGCGTCCGTCGTGAAGACGTCCGCCGCGGTCATCGGCTCCGCGTAGTCGTAGCCGCTCGGGATCTCGGTCGTGTAACTCCCCTCGCCGACCGACACGATCGTCGAGTCGTCGACGGCCGCCGACGCGGCGTCGACGCTCGCACCGATCGCGGTCGCCGCAGCGATGCCCTGTAAGTACGTCCGCCGTGGAAGGCCGAACGCGTCGTCGTCAGTGTCGTTGTCGCGTGTCATTGGTAGTGCGGATACCGGTATCCGGAGGGGTCGTCACGCTCCGTTCTCCGCGCCGTCGAGGTTCCCACGGAACGATGGACGCCGATCGTCGGCCGCCCGACGCGGTCAGCTCACTTCCCCTTCGGATTCCGGCATCTAGTATTAAGCTCGAATCCGAAGTAATAATTATTGTGGTATGGCATCACGGGGCAAAGTCGTCCGTTCGGTTCGAGGCGACGGCGTCGAGATCGGCGGCGATTCGGGAGCCGGAATCCGACGGCGGCTGGCGAGCGCAACCGGTATCGCGGGCGGAAGCTACCGCAACTCGAGGCGGTTGACGTTCCAGGAGCCGGTCTCGGCGACGACGCGGATCGTGCTGTCGGGACCGATCGCGACGTCAGCGGCGGCGGTGACGTCGGTCCAGTCGTGCCAGCCGCCGGTGTTAGGCACGTCGACGGTGCCCGAGACGTCCTGGCCGTCGACCGTCACGTGAAACGCCGTGTCGTCGTACGGCGACGACACGTTCACCACGACGTCGGCGGCGACGTCGCCGTCGATCGCCGGCTCGTACTCCCACCAGTTACCGCCGTCGATCCAGCCGATCGATTCGCCGCCTTCGCCGTTCCCCTCGATCTCGTAGTCGCCCGTCGAATCGGCGTAGTCCACCGCGTCGATCGTCACCGGAAGGCCGGGCTGGTTCTCGTCATCGTCCGACCCGTCGTCGACGAGCAACCCGCCGTCGACTCGCGGATCCGCCACGGCCTCGGGCGGTGCGGTCTCCTCGTAGTACAGGGCGGCGCCGTCGAGCGAGAGGTCCTGATCCATGCCGTCTCCCGGATCGAGTCGGACCGTCTCGTCGGCGTCGATGTCCCACAGATCGACGGTCACGTCGCCACCGAAGATGTCGTCGCCGCTTACGTACACGTCGGTGTTCGCGTTGTCGAAGTCGCACCCACTGACGTCGGTTCGCCCCGGATTCAGCGCTCCGATCCCGTCCTCGAACCCTTCGATCGAGGTGTCTTCGACGACGAGGTGGTTCATGCGCATGTTGTGGCTGATGCCGACGCCCCGCCCGTCGCCGATCAGCCGCGAGTTCGTCACCGTCGCGTACCCGGAGTAGCGGAGGGCGATGCCGAGATCGACCCCGCGGACGCCGCCGAATCCCTCGACGCTCGCGTGCGGGAGTTCGTCCTCGCCGTCCCGTCCTCGGAGGTTCCAGCCGGTGAAATTCTCGATGCGGGCGTAGTACTCGGTTTCGCCTTCGATTTCCCCGTCGTACGCGCCTCGCATGACGTTCATGACGTCGATGCCGGCGCCCGAGGCGAAGGCGACGTTGTCGACGTTCCGGAACGGGATCGACCCCTCGTCGACGTAGACGGTGCCGTCGTCGGCCTCGTAGGTGGCATGGGCGAACTCGGCGACGCTGGGGCCGCCGGTGCCGGGCGCGACGTTGTGCTCCTCGGAGGGCTTGTCGTCGGCGTACGACGCGGGGACGTTCGGAACGTTGCCGCGGTGGCGGCCGAGATCCGCCTCGGTCATCTCGTCGAACGGCGCGTTCTGCTCGCGAGGGTCGTCGAAGGGGAGCGCGTCGGGGACGTAGTCCCCGAGCGCCCGCGTCCAGTAGGCGAACGCGAAATTCCGGTGGCCCGCGGCGACGTTGTTCTCGACGGAGACGAGCGGCCCGTGCAGCCAGAAGCCGTGGCCGCCGTGACCGTAATCGTCGATGTTGCGCTCGTGGTTGAAGTTCTCGATGAACTCCCGCCAGTCGGGATCGTCGCCGCTGCCCGCCGAACGGAGCGCGAAGTTGTTCCGGAAGTGTCCGATCTCGATGCCGGTCTCGGTCATAAAGCCCGTCCCGACGACCTTGTAGCTGATGCAGTCCTCGATCGCGGCGTAGCTCTGGTGGTTCGTGAACCCCCACCCCGGGCTGCCCGTCCACCCGTTGCCGTCGGTCCGGGGCGCGACCACGCAGCCGGTGACGTCGTGGGGATCGAGGTCGTAGTCGGCCCCCGTTCTGTGGAAGTGCAGCGAGTACCGGGATTTGACGTTCTCGGTGGGGTCCAGTTCGAGCTCGGAGCCGCCGTACAGGGGATCGGAGAACCGCCGCGTCTTGTCGGTTCGGCCGAGGTCGTAGAATCCGGCGTGGCGGATCGTGGACCCCGGCGACATCACCATCACGTGTCCGCGACGCTTGATTTCGGTGGTTTCCGATCGGAGCCGGACGGACCGATCCAGGTTCAGGACGTACGAGTCCAGGTCGTACCCGGACGGCGGGGCGTGATCGTGTACCAGGGTCTCCTCGATGGCGACCGTCGAGCCGCTGACGCTCGCGACGGTCACTTCCTCGTCCTGGTTCTCCCGCGCCGAGACGCCGGGGACGACCAGCGCGTCGCCGGGCCGCCAGTTCGTCGGCGACGTCTCGAGTTCGAGGTGGCCGTCTCCCGCACGGGGGTGCGTGGCGAGAGTCGTGTGGGCCGTCTTCGCCGCGCCGACGATCTCGAGGTCGCCGCCCGCCAGCAGTCCCCGGCTCACGCGATCGGGGTCCCAGCCCTCGTCGATCGCCCCGCGATCCGCGAACGTCACCGTCGCGGTGGCGTTCGGGCCCACCGGGTCGGCCGCCGTGCCGATCTCGACGGTACTTTCCGCTGTCGAGACGATCGTGCCCGCGCGGAGGTGGGAGTCCGCGGCCGGGTCGACGCGGTACGTGCCGTCCACCCGGAGCCAGTGGAGCCGCGCAGTTTCGCCGCCCAGCGTCACCGTGACGCCCGACGGAATCGCCACCCTGGCGTCGTCGTCAGGGACGCCGTCGTTCCAGGTCGTCGGATCGTTCCACCGCCCGTCGCCGACGGCCGTGTGCGTCGGCTGTTCGATCGCCGAATCGCCGTCGACGAGGTCGAGTGCCGGCGACTCGCCGTCCGGAGCCGCGGCCGCCGTCCCCGTCGCCCCGCCGGCAACGAGGCCGGCAGTCCCGACGCCGACCATCTCGAGGAACCACCGTCGGTCGTAGCTATCGCTGCCCGTTTCGTCGGGGGATGATCGATACCGCTCGTCCGTCCTGCAGGAGTCGTCCGTCATTGTGTTCACCTAGAGTACCGGTCCGGCGACGGTCGTATGCGAAGACTCGTCTGCACTCACCGCTCCTGACCGGCTTCCACAATACTGTGTGTCGAACGAATATAATTCATTTTATCATAAATACTATCTGTAGTGGGGTGGTGAAGAAACCGTCCTCGCTTCGTGTCGAATGGTATCATCCGCGAGCGGCCGCTCGGAATCCGCGCCGACCGTAACGATCGGTAGACTCAAGTACCAACGCTCGATCAGTTCCGCCGATGGCCGACGACTTCGCGGATCGGTTCTGGAAGACGATGTGTGAGTACCGCGCCGCCGTCGCGCTGTTGCTTGGCCTCGAAGCCGTCCTGCTCGTCCTCTTGTTCCTGGCGCTGTGGCTGCAACCCGACGGGGTCGGAACGAGGGTCGTACTCGTCGCCGATTTCGCGTTCATCGGGACGGGATTCCTCGCTGCGAGTTACGTGCTGTACCGCTGTCGGCAGTACCGTCGGCTCGATTGAGTACTCGTCGATCACCGGTCGTCGGCCGGTCTCGATCGGTCGGTCGCGGGCCACGGGCGACCGATCGTCGACGCAGCGGTCGAGGCGTTCGAGCGACACGCGTTCGACGCGGATCGTGAGACGTGAGTCTCGGTTTACATAACATTCGTTTCAGATGCTGAGACTTAATATCATGGATGATGATGTGTTGATCGTGCCATTCGGTAGCAGAAGCCGGTGACGCGTAGCCCGGACCGACGGTTCGTCCGGAGACGCGACGACGTGGCACGCGAAGAGCCACCAGCGGATCCAACGATCGAGAGACGATGACAGACAAGCAGCAATCGGAACGGACAACAGACGAATCGAGCGGAGAGAACGTACTGCGAAGGCGATTTATGGGGGCGGCAGCGGTCGCCGCGTCCGGCGTTGGCCTCGCGAGTTCGGCCACGAGCGCGGCGGCGTGCGGCGGCTCGTCCGGTCAACAGCCCTACGGCGGATCGGCCTGGACCGTCCCCGGCCGCGTCGAGGCCGAGGACTACGACGTCGGCGGTGAAGGCATCGCCTATCACGACGCCACCGCGGGGAACGCCGGCGGCGCGTACCGCGACGACGACGTCGACATCGAATCCGCGACCGAAGGCGGGTACAACGTCGGCTGGATCGAGGCCGGCGAGTGGCTGGAGTACACTGTCGACGTCCAGCGCGATGACACCTATGACCTGGAGCTCCGGGTCGCCTCCGCCGCGAGCGGGGGTCAGTTCCGGGTCGAAATCGACGGCACCGACGTCACCGGCCCGATCGGCTTCGGCGGAACCGGCGACTGGCAGAACTGGACGACCGTCTCCGCCGGCACGGTCGACCTAACCGCCGGCCAGCACGCCGTCTGCGTCCACGCGGAGACCGGCGATTGGAACCTCAACTACTTCGAGTTGCGCGCCTCGGACGACGACGGCGGCGAAACGTATCCCGACGACCCGGGGAACCTCGACGGCCGATCGTGGAACCAGTTCTTCGCCGACCACTTCGACGGCGACTCGCTCGACACGACCGTCTGGGAGGACCAGGAGGGCAACGGCCACGACTACGGCATCCCCGGCTGGGGGAACGGCGAGGAGCAGTACTACAGCGCCGACAACCGGTGGGTCGAGAACAGCAACCTGGTCGTCGAGATCCGCGAGGAGCAGGTCTCCGACGAACACGGTACGTACGACTACACCTCCGGGAAGCTGGTGACCGAGGGCAACCTGGAGTTCCAGTACGGCCGCGTCGACTTCCGATCGAAACTCGTCCAGGATCAGGGGATGTGGCCGGCCCACTGGATGCTGCCGGCCGGCGACACGGCCTGGCCCGACGACGGCGAGATCGACATCATGGAGCTGGTCGGGAACGAGCCTGACGCGGTCCACGGCACCGTCCACGGCCCCGGCTACTCCGGCGGCGGCTCCATCGGCGGCGGCTACCACCTCGATACCGGCGTCTTCGCCGACGACTACCACGTGTTCTCCGTGGTGTGGGACCCCGGGGTGATCAAGTGGTACGTCGACGGCGAGCACTTCTTCACGGTCACTCGCGAGGACGTCGAGAGCCAGGGCCACCAGTGGGTGTTCGATGACGGCCCGTTCTGGCTGCTCCTCAACTGCGCCGTCGGCGGCGAGTGGCCCGGCCCGCCCGACGCGACGACGACCTTCCCCCAGCGGATGGAGATCGACTACGTCCGACTGTTCCAGGAAGCCTGAGGGCGACTCGAGACGATCGCCGGCGCCGCGATCGCCGGTGGGAGTACCCTCTTATTCAGCGTCGTCGTCCGGCGTCTCACCGCTTCTCGGCGTCTCGCTCTCGTCATCCCGAGTACCGACCTCGGTTGCTGACGCCGGCTGCTCGAGATCGCGATCGCTCGCGCCGACTCTCGGCCGGAACACGCATCGCAAAAACCGTCGAAGGCGATCGACGCGCTACTCGTCCGCATCCAGGCTGGCGCCCTCGAGCGGCTCGCTGCGCCAGTAGTCGCTGCTCTCGTCCAGGCGGAAGCAGGACGCCCGGTGCGTGCCCGCGCCGATCGAGCGCCGATCGGGCGTCGCCTCGCGGCAGTGCTCGGTCGCGTAGGGACACCGCGTGTGGAACCGACAGCCCGACGGCGGGTCGACCGGGTCGGGGATGTCGATCTCCCGGACCGGCGGTTCCGCCGCGCCCTCGTCCGGGCTGAGCGATGGCGTGGCCCACTTCAACACCTTCGTATAGGGGTGTTGCGGGTTCCGAAGAACCTCCTCCGCGGTGCCGAGTTCGACGAGTTCGCCGAGGTACATCACGCCGAGTCGACCGCCGGCGTGCTCGGCCAGGTAGCGCGCGTTCGAGAGGTCGTGCGAGATGAAGAGGAAGGACGTGTCGAACTGCTCTTGTAAGTCGAGCATGAGGTCCATCACCTCGACGCGCAGCGAGACGTCGAGCGCGCTGACGGCCTCGTCGGCCAGGATGAGATCGGGGTTCATCAGTAGCGCTCGGACCAGCGCGACCCGCTGTTTCTCGCCGCCGGACAGCTGGTGGGGGTACCGCCGGGCGTAGTCGTGCGGCGGCGTCATGCCGACGCGCTCGAGCATCGCGAGGATCCGCGCCTCGCGGTCCTCGGGTCCGAGATCGGTCTGGTACTTCTTCAGCGGTTCGGCGAGCGACGCCTCCACGGTCCGGTGCGGGTTCAGCGACGAGCCGGGGTCCTGGTGGATGATCTGGAGCGATCGCCGGATGTCGTCGTACGGAATCGACGGCTTCGAGAACCGCTTTTTCGCCTTCCAGACGTCCTGTTCCCGGTATTTGACGGTGCCGCCGGTCGGCCGCTGCAGGCCGACGGCCGCCTTGCCCAGCGTGGTCTTTCCGCTGCCGGACTCGCCGACGATCGCGACGACGTCGTTCTCGGGGATCTCGAGGTCGACGCCGTCGACCGCCTGCACCGTCTGCGGGTCCGCGAAGGGGTTGAGGCCGCCCTCTTTCTCGAAGTGGACGTCGACGCCCTCCATCGAGACGACGGGCTCGTCGGCGCTCATCGCCCCACCTCCGTGGTCAGTTCGATTTCGTCGTCGACGCGATCCCAGTGGTGGCAGGCGACGTCGTGGGTCTCGCTGACCGGTTCCATCGCGGGCTTAACCGTCGCACAGTCGCCGGTCGCCAGGGGGCACCGCTCGTGGTACGGACAGCCCGACGGAACGTTGACGGGGTCGGGCGCCGAGCCTTCGATCGGCCGCATCTCCTCGAGGGGCGACTCGATGTCGGGCGTCGAGTTCAGCAGCGCTCGCGTGTAGGGATGTTTCGGGGACCGGAGGATCTCCTTGGTCCGGCCGACCTCCGCGAGTTCGAACGCGTAGAGGACGCCGATGCGGTCCGCGAGTTTCGTCACCAGCGGCAGGTCGTGCGTGATGAACACCATCGTCAGGTCGTACTTGTCCCGGAGGTCCGACAGCAGGCTGACGATCGAGCGCTGCATCAGCAGGTCGAGCGCGGCGGTCGGCTCGTCCATGACGAGCACCTCCGGTTCGAGGACGAGCGAGAGCGCGATGAGCGCGCGCTGTTTCATCCCGCCGGAGAGTTCGTGCGGGTACGAACCGAGCACCCGATCGGGATCGAGGTACAGGTCCGAGAGGAGTTCGCGGGTGCGTTCCATCCCCGTCGTAACGTCGTAGCCGTGCGCTTCGAGCGTCTCCACGAAGTGTCCGCGGATCTTCAGCGTCGGGTTGAACGACGAGAGGGCACCCTGGAATACCATCGAGATCTCCTCCCAGCGAAGCTGTCGGAGTCGATCGTCCGTGAGATCGAGGACGTCGATCGGCTCGCCGTCCGACGGCCGGTAGGTGACCGTCCCCGACGTGATGCCGGGTTCGACGACGGCGTCCAGCAGCGCGGACGCGAACATCGACTTTCCGGAGCCGGATTCGCCGACGACGCCGATGATCTCGTTGCGCTCGATGTCGATGTCCATCCCGTTGAGAACCGTCGACGTCCCGCGATCCATGTGGAACTCGACGGAGAGGTCCCGACAGCTGAGGACGTGATCGGACCGCGGATCGGTCGCCGCGGCGGCCGCGGCGCCGGAGTGGCCGCTCATCGGATCCCACCCCCGGTCGTCGCGACGTCTCCGTCGGTCGGTTCGTCGCCCGAATCGGTCGTCGAAGAGTGTCGGGCACGGACGCGCGGATTGAACATTCGATCGGTGCCCTGCGAGAACAGGATCAGCCCGAACGACAGGAGCGTGATCGTCGCCAGCGGCGCGATCAGCCAGTGGGCCAGCGAGACGACGTGCATCGCGCCGCCGCTGACCGACTGATCGATCATGACGCCCCAGTTGACGACGCTGTCGTAGGGCAACACGCCCAGGAAGTACAGTCCGACCGATGCGAAGATGACCTGTCTCGCGGCGTTAACGAACGTGATCAGTACGTACGGCATGATGTTTGGAAGGATGTCTTTGACGATGATCCCCGGCGTCGAGAGTCCCATCGCCTGGGACGCCTCGACGTAGGAGTGGCGGCTGATCGAGAGGACCTGCGATCGGATCTCCCTGGCGAGGCCGGCCCAGACGTTGACCGTCAGGATGAGGCCCGTCACGATCGGGTTCTGGGGCGCGAGCAGCGCGGCCAGGATGACGATCAGCGGGAGTCCCGGGATGGTCATCACGATGTCCGTGAGCAGCGAGAGGATCCGGTCGGTCCGGCCGCCGGCGTACCCCGAGACCGTGCCGACGGTGACGCCCATGACCGTCACGAACAGGCCGCCGGCCATGATCATCTGCAGCATCGACGGCGTCGCGTGGATCAGCTGAGCGAGGATGTCGCGGCCGAGGTTGTCGGTGCCGAGGGGGTAGGCCAGCCCCTCCGCGAGCGGCGCGAGCGATCGCGGCCCCTGGTTGGTCCGCGGTTCCGTGTAGAGTCGCGGACCGAGCAGACCGACGGCCACGTACAGCAGGATGATCGCCGCGCCGACGCGAGCGCGGCGCTCGCTCCAGACGATCCGGCCGGGGGCGAGGACCCACCGATCGAACAGTCGCCGGTATCGCTCCTTTCGGGTCAGCGTCCTGTCGGAGACGGCTTCGAACGCGTCGCTCCCGTCGATCGCGTGCAGCGGTTCCGTTCGCTCGCTCATCAGTGCTCACCCCCTCGCGTCTGCGCCCGCGGATCGATCAGCCCGTACGTGAGGTCGGCGACGTAGACGCCGATCACGACCGCGACGGTCATCACGAGGAAGACGCCCATCATGAGCGGGTAGTCGCGGGCCTCCAGCCCCTCGATCATGTAGTAGCCGACGCCGGGGTACGTGAACACCTGCTCGAGGATGACGCTGCCGCCGAGCGCGAAGCCGATCGCGATCAGCAGCGCCGTGTACAGCGGCAGCACCGCGTTTCGACCCACGTACCGCGTCGCGATCCGCCGCTCCGAGAGCCCGCGGAGGCGCGCGACCCGCAGGTAGTCCTCGCCGAGCACCTGGATGCTGTTGCCCCGCATTCGCAGGGCCCACCCGCCGGCCGCGACGATCGCGTACGACAGGATCAACAGCGCCGCGTGCCAGAGCGCGTCACCGAGGAACGCGAGGGTCTCGACCGGCGC
This sequence comes from Halosolutus gelatinilyticus, assembly GCF_023028105.1. Classification (NCBI taxonomy): domain Archaea; kingdom Methanobacteriati; phylum Methanobacteriota; class Halobacteria; order Halobacteriales; family Natrialbaceae; genus Halosolutus; species Halosolutus gelatinilyticus. The sequence goes on along the minus strand of NZ_CP095491.1, from coordinate 1,349,553 downwards.
CAGTAGCTCCACCGTTCGGTCCATCTCGGTCGAGTGCCGTCCGCCGGTGGGGAACAGTTCGAACCGGTGGCCGAGAAACCAGATCAGCAGGATGCCGACGACGTAGTTCGGGATCGAGTTGCACAGGATCGAGAGCACGGAGAATCCGTTGTCGAAGGAACTCCCCTCCTTGTACGCCATCAGGGCGCCGAGCGAGATGCCGATCGCGAAGGAGAGCAACAGCGCGATCGACATCGTGAAGATCGTCCAGGGGAGCGCCTCCGCGATGATCTCGGACACCGGAACGCCCTCGTTGATCGACTCGCCGAGGTCGCCCCGAAGCAGCCCCGTCACGTAGTTCACGTACTGTTCGTGTAGCGGCGCGTCCGGGATCACGTTGAGTTTGCGTTCGACGCGGTGGTCGATCTCGGCCTGGGACAGCTGAGGATTGTTCTGAATGAGCTCCGCGCGATAGGCGTCAGCGGGGTTGCCGGGCATCAACCGAATGAGAAAAAAGGCGAGGCTCATCACCGAAACCACCGTGACGATCGCCTGTAGCGTGCGTTCGATGTAGTATCGTTGCATGTGTGAGACTCGTCCCCGCTACTCCGCTTTCGCCACGAGCTTCCCGATCCGCGGGAGGAACGTCGTCGGGTACTGGACCGACGCGTCCGGGTCCGAGTCGCCGACGACTTTGAAGTTCTCGGTCGAGACGAAACACTGGTCTACCTTCTCCTGGATCGGCAGCTGCGGAAGGTCGTAGTTGAAGGCCCACGCCAGTTCGTTGATCCTCTGTCGCGTCTCGTCTCCCTCGGGGTCCATGCCGACGAGCTCCTCGAACTCTGTGGCGAACTCGATCGTCTCGGGCTCGCCGTCGGGCTCGCCGATCGGCGGGATCTCGACCGACCCGGGGTAGTTGTAGACGTTCTGTGCGTCCCAGCTGTTCAAGTTCCACTCGAGGGTGTGGTACGGGTACGTCCAGCCGTCGGACCACCAGAATCCGGCCGCGTCGAAGCCCTGATCGCCGTAGAGGTCCTGTCCGAAGTAGACGCCGTCGTCCCGGGTGATGAGGTTGGTCTCGATGCCGAAATCCTGGAGGTGTTGGTTGATCGTGATCGCGGCCTCGACCCACTCGTTCCAGGCGGCGGGCACCTTGAACTCGAAGGCGAGCGTCTGACCGTCCTCGTCGACCCAGGTGCCGTCCTCGCGAGAGAACCCGGCCGATTCGAGCAGTTCGGCGGCTCGATCGGTGTTCTTCCCGGCGTAGTCCTCGAAGGCGTCCGGATCGTCGAGCCAGTCGTCGGCCGAGCCGTCGAAGTTCCCGACGATGCCGGTCGGCTTGTTCACGGGCGCCTTCGCGTCGCCGCCGCTCGCCGAGTTCTCCGCGATGATCTCGCGATCGATCGCGTGGGCGATCGCCTTCCGAACCTCGCGCTGTCCGAAGTGCTCGTGATCGTGGTCGAACGCGATCGACAGCCCCCAGTTGGCGGGCTGTTGGACCTCGACGACGGACCCCGGGAACGACGTGATGATGTCCGGCGACGTGAAGATGTTGTGCAGGGCGTCCACCGATCCGCCGCGGAGCGCCTGCCAGGCCTGATCGTTCCCGTCGATGAACAGGAACCGGTACTCGGCGAAGTTGACGTTGTCGGCCCAGTGGGAGTCCTCGAACCTCGTGGTGATCAGCTCCTGCTCGCCGGCCTTCTCGTACGCGAACGGGCCCGTGCCGATCGGTTCCTCGGGCGCGAAATCGGTGAGCGGCGTCGCCTCGGGATCGTCCTCGAACTCCTCGAGGATGTCCTGGTACTGTTCGGCCGGCATATCCAGTTCCATGCTCTGGATCGAGTTGAGAAAGACCGGCTCGGAGACGTCGGCCTCGAGTCCGACCTCGACGGTCGTATCGTCGACGGCCGCGACGTCTTCGACCGACGTGAAGTTCCCGATCGGGTGATTGTCGTACAGTGCGATGTGCAGCTTTCGCTCGAGGTCCGCCGCCGTGGCGTCTTCGCCGTTGTGCCACGACAGGTCGTCCTGGAGGGTCAGCGTCGCCGCGTCCTCGCCGACCTCCCAGTCGGCGAGCGCCCCCTCGACGAACTCGCCGGTCGTCGCCCGGAAGTACACCAGCCGGTCGAAGATCACGAAGCCAGGGCGGTCCGGATAGTTGCTCTGGTTCGCTGCATTCCACTGCATGTCGCCGGGGAGGACCGTTGTCGGCGCGGTGAACGTCCGATCGGTCATCGGTTCGTCGCCGGTGATCTCCTCGTTGGTCGACTCGGAGTCGTCGCCGCCGCCGGAACAACCCGCGAGCGCCGCCGCGCCGGCCGCGCCGGTGAGCTGCAGGAGTCGACGCCGTGATGTCTCTGCGCTGCTAGGTAACACGTGCTCTCGTCTCATGGTGCTACTCCACGTTACGTACCCTCTATTATATAATTTTCGAAAATCATAACTTTTCAGTACGCTGTTATCGTTACCGCGCGTGCGTTCGCTCTCCGATCGGGGACGATTCGCTCGACGGCGTCCGGTGCCGTCGCCGGAATCGACCCGTTGGATCGGCGGGGATACACTTATTAACTGCCGTTTCAGATACCTACATCCATGACAAGCCTAGAGGACAGCGAGCCGTACCTAGATCCGTCGCTGTCGATCGAAGCGCGCGTCGCCGATCTGCTCGATCGGATGACGCTCGCGGAGAAGATCGGCCAACTGGCCGGCTCCTACGTCGGGACGCTCGCCGAGGGTCCCCACGGAGTCGACGACGTCATCGAGGAGATCGACGAGTACCACATCGGCGCCGTCGCCCCCTTCGGCTGGGGCGGGTCGCCCAACGAGTCGCTCGCGGACGCGGTCGACGCGGCGCGCCGGTTGCAGAACTACGCCGTCGAGGAGACGCGACTGGGCGTCCCGCTCTTGTTCGCCGCCGACGCGATCCACGGTCACGCGTACGTCAAGGAGTCGACCGTCTTTCCGAACAACCTCGGCGCGGCGGCGACGTGGTGTCCCGATCTCGTCGAACGCACGGCCGGGATCACGGCGGCGGAGATGCGCGCGACCGGGGCCGCGCAGAACTACAGTCCGACCTGCGACGTCGTGCGCGATCCGCGGTGGGGCCGGACCGGAGAGACGTACGGCGAGAGCCCGTTCCTCGTCGGTACGCTGGTCGCGGGTGAGATCCGCGGCTACCAGGGCGACGAACTCGACGAGACCTCGGTGCTCGCGACGGCGAAGCACTTCCCGGCCTACGGCGTCCCCACGCGCGGCGAGGACGCCGCGCCGGTCGACGTCTCCTCGCACACGCTTCGCAACGCGCTCCTCCCGCCGTTCGAAACGGCGCTCGACGCGGGCGCCGGCGCGGTGATGCCGTGTTACAACTCGATCGACGGCGAACCGGCGCACGGATCGCGGCGGTTCCTGACCGAGCTTCTCCGCGAGGAACTGGGCTTCGACGGGGTCGTCGTCTCCGACTGGAACGGGATCACCCAGTTACACGAGGAACACCGCACGGCGGGAACGCCGATCGAGGCGGCGCGCCAGACCCGGGAGGCAGGTCTCGACATCGGGTCGGTCGCCGGCGGCGAACACGCCCGGCACGTCCGTGAACTGGTCGACCGCGGCGAGCTGTCCGAACGGGCGATCGACGATAGTGTCGAGCGAGTGTTGCGGGCGAAGTTCGCGCTCGGGCTCTTCGAGGATCCGTACCCGGACCCCGACGCTGCGGACGTCCTGGGTGCCCCCGCACACCTCGACATCGCGCGCGAGGCCGTCCGGAAGTCGCTCACCCTGTTGCAAAACGACGGGGACGTGCTCCCGCTCGACGACGGCGTCGACGAGGTGTTCGTGACCGGACCGAACGCCGACGAGATGGTCCACCAGAACGGCGGATGGAGCTGCAACGCGGACGCCGGCGTCCCGGGGACGACGATCCTCGAGGGGATCGCCGACGTCGTCGACGACGAGACGACCGTCACCCACGAACCCGGAAGCGGGATCAACGCGCCCGTCGATATCGACGCCGCCGCGGAGCGCGCGGCCGAGGCGGACGTCGCCGTGGTCGCCCTCGGCGAGGACTGGTACCTCCACGAGTTCGGCCCGTCCGCGGAGACCGACGGCGAGACCGGCGAGTTCCCGACGCGGAACGAACTCTCGCTTCCAGACGCGCAGCGCGATCTCGTCACGGCGGTGTCGGAGACGGGGACGCCAGTCGTCGCGGTTCTGGTCACCGGCCGCCCGCTGGCCGTCGAGTGGCTGGCGGAGACGGTGCCGGCGATCCTCATGGCGTACTACCCCGGCCGGGTCGGCGGCGAGGTGATCGCGGAGACGCTGTTCGGCGAGTCCGAACCCGGCGGGCGGCTCCCCATCTCGATCCCGCGATCGGCGGAGTCGCTCCCGACGTACTTCAACCACCTGCCGCACCCGCGCCCGATCGGGTCCGACGAGCATCCGTCGTCGTACGACCCGCTGTTCGAATTCGGCCACGGCCTCAGCTACACCACCGTCGAGTACGAGTCGATCGACCTCTCTGCGGACGCGATCTGTCCGGGCGAGGATCTCGCGGTCCGCGTCACGGTAGCTAACGCGGGTGATCGACGCGGAAGCGAGGTCGTCCAGGCGTTCGGCCGGGACGAGTTCAGCTCGGTCGTGACCCCCGTCCGCGAACTGTGGGCGTTCGAGCGCGTCGATCTCGAACCCGGCGAGCGAGCGACCGTCGACCTCCGGATCAGCCCGGACGAGCTCGGCCTCTTCGATCGATCGCGCGACGGCCGACTCGACGACGGAAGCCTCCGCCTTTTCGTCGCGGACCGAACGTTCGAACTCGCCGCCCCGCCGCGCGATAACTGAACCCGCCGCGTCGCGGGACCCGTCTCGACTGATTCCTTTTCGTCTCGATCGGTTCGTCGCCGAGATCGTCCCAATCTCACTCGGCGATCGCCGCGACCGAAACTTGCCGGGTAGACGCCGTCTACGGCGGATATCGCGCTCGAGAATACAGTAGAATGATTTTCACTTTTCCCACAACCTATTCTATCTGCCACCTATTTATTTCACGATTTCTCAAAAGAACCACCACACAATGACGGGGGTGAAATGTAACCACACTATCTTATGGGCTGCTGATAAACAAACTCGAACGTATCTCAGGTACGTGTCAATTCGTGGGTCAAAAACGCGCGACTGGGAACCCAACGCGGTCTCCGCGTGTACCGATGCGAGCGGTCGACTTCGCGTCCACCCCGAGCGCTACGCCGGCCGTAGCAAGCCGCTGGTCGGCCCGTCCGAAACAGTTCCACATCCGGCGAGATTCGATCTCCAACACTGATTTTTACACACGTACTGTTGTAATAGGGGGCGGTGATCCGGCGGTTGCGCCGCGATCGCGTTTGGCCGGCGCTCCCGACGGATCGATGCGGGTCGCTCCGAGCACCGCCGGTTGAGTCCGAACGCGATCGACGAAGAAACTTCTATTAAGTTTTCACTTGCGGATACAAAACACCCAGAAAATATAATAGTTCTAGCTATCTATGTGATATTTGATAGATATACAATCGGTCCTGATTTACGGCGATCGTCTCCGGAATCGAGAGCGGATCGTGACGGACATCGTGTCGCGCGACGTCGCCGCGTTCGGAGGTGCAACGCCGCCGGTCCCGTCTCTCGCCGCTCCGAACGATCTCGCGATTTCCTGGTTTCGACCGATTCGAGCGACAACCGGCGGTTCGTCCGAATCGGAGTCCGGTGTTCGTCGGACGGCCGGTCCTGATTCGCCCCGAATCCGATCGCGGGCTCGCCGATCGCAACGCGATCCGGGCAGTGTCGATCCCGGGGAGTCGACCGGATTCGTGGCCCGCCGCTGACCGGTCGATCGGACGCGTTCGACGCAATATATATACGAACGTTGACTATTATAAAAATCAGAGCTCTAATCGAGATAGGTCAATACCTTGGGGAATATAAACTGTTCTTGAGTTTCCGGCCGCGGTACGGACTCCGAATCACCCTGTTCCCTCGCCGCGACACCCTGCAACGGACGTCCCGATCGGAAAATTCGGACTACTCGAGCAGTTCGGTGGCCTCGTCGATGTCCATTACGCCCTGCTTGACGGCGTTCAGGACGCGGAGAATGTCCTCGTCGGGGCCGGAGTCGGCCTCGTCGATCGCGTCGAGCGTGACCTTCTCGCTCTCGCCGACGAATTCGGTAAAGTCGGTCCCGTCGGCGATCGCGGTTTCCTTCTTGACGCGGTAGTTGCCGCCGTCGGTCACGTAGAGGTCGGCGGGGTGAAAGAAGTACCAGTCCTCCCGATCGAACCGGACGCCGATTCGGGGTTTCGCCCCGAAGTTCCGGGCGAAGTAGGTCAGCGCCTCGACCTCCTCGCCGGAGAGGTAGATCGGATCGCCGGCGCTCGATTTAGCTTCGATCGCGTAGAAGACGTCGCCGTCGCCGGCGAGTACGTCGGGGAGTTCGCGTTCGGTCGCGGAGCCGCTCGCGGGGGCGCGCATCACCGCGAAGCCGGCGTCGTCGAGTGCGTTGACGAGTTCCCGCTCGCGGCGGTCGCCCTTCGCCTGAGACATACGGGTTCCTCACCGCCGCCAGATAATAAATGAACGGACGTCGAGGTCGCGAGTGCGGTCGAATCGGTGCGAACGCGAACCAAACGTGGCAGTAGTGCGATACTACAGCGGCATCGACGCGACGAGATCGACGAGCAGCGAGGTGGTGGGCTCGGCGCCGTCGAGGTTGTACTCGATTGCGATATAGAGCAGGCCGAACTGGAAGGCGTTGAAGGCGGCGTGAGCGGCGATCGGGACGACGAGGTTGTCCGTCTCCGCGTAGAGGTAACCGAAGATGATCGCGCCGCCGAAGACGATCGCGAGCGAGACGCCGGTCGCGACGATCGACTCGGCGTAGAGGACGTAGGTCGGAAAGTGGATCAGCGCGAAGATCAGACTCGCGATGGCGACCGATTGGAGCCGCGTAAAGGCTGCATAAAGGCGCTTCTGGACGACGTTCCGGAAGAGGAACTCCTCGGCGGGGGCGTTGAAGAAAAAGACGATGACGATCATGACCAGGATCATCGTCTGATCGGTCCCGACGTAATCGAGGACCTGGCTGTCCGCAGTGGGGAGCCTGAGCATCTGGATGAGCACGCTGGCGAGGAAGTAGAACGCGATGCTGCCCGCGATCCCCGCGAGGACGTAGAGCCAGCCCCGTTTCGTCGGCCACCGAAGGTCGACGTACGACCAGCCCCGACCGGTCCAAGCCAGGTAGGCGCCGCCGGCGAGGACGAACCCGAGGAAGTTGAGGATCAACAGGAGTGTTCGCCCCCCGATCGATGCGTTCGTCGGCGACTCGAAGAGCGCGGGGTCGACCAGAAACGCCGGCAGCGTCGTGAACTGGGTCGCGAGGATGCCGAGTACCGCCAGGCCGACCGCGACGATCGTCGACCAGATCGGGCCGTCGCGCTGTGTCGTCTCCATGCGACCGACTACGGGCACCGGCTCCTTGTGCGTTCCTCTCCGCGATCGCCGACGTCCGGGACTAGGTCTCGGCGCCGACGAGCGTGTGGCCCTCGCTGCCGAACAGTTGCGTCAGGAGGCGTTGCTGACCGACCCGGAGGTGTCGGTTGACCGTGGGCTGGGAGACGCCGAGCATCGCGGCGACCTCCTCGCCGGTCGACGTGCGCGGCCACTCGAAAAAGCCGGCGAAGTAGGCCGTCCGGAGCACCTCGAGTTGGCGATCGGTCAACGACTCGAACAGCGACGAAACCAGTTCTTCCCGCGTGTGCATCGTCCGCTCGACGTTCTGTCGGCCGGCGAGGGTGACGCTCGAGTACCACTCGGCGAGCATCTCGACGAACTCTCGGACGTTCGTCGTCGGCGGCACGTCGACGACCGCTTCGATCGTCGTCCCGGTGGCGCGGACCGATCGCAGGCCCGCGCCGTGGCGCAGGAGCCGGGAGACGAGCGACGGTCCGGTGACCGTTGCCTCGAAGAGACAGCGATCGTCCCCCTCGGAGACGAGTCGGAAATCGACCACGGAGACGAGGTCGTCGAAGACCGATTCGACGACCTCGGGCGCGGCGCCGGCAGTCGTTACAAATAGGCGCGTCTTGTCGGCCGAGCGGGTCGCGACGCCCTCGTACTCGACGGTCGCTCCCGTCTCCCGGGCGAGTCGCGCGAGGAACGTCTCCGACTCGTCGAACTCGAGCGTGAGTTCGAGGAGCGCGTCCGCGTGCAGCGCCTGTCGCGTCTGGACGGCGTTGATGGAGTTCGCGATGTTCTCGCCGAGTTCCTCGAACACCGCCCGTTCGAGCTCGCCGAAGGTGTCCGGTTCGACGGCGTACACCGAGAGGACGCCGTAGGAGTACTCGTCGAACGAGAGGGGAACGCTGAGACAGGACGCGAAGTCGTTGGCGAGCGCGGTCTTTCGCCACGGCTCGGTCTGCAGGCCGGTGACGACGTTCGAGACGACCGTCGAGGTCTCGGTGAGCGCGGTCGTCACCGCGGGCTCCGGCGCCCGTTCGTCGCTCAGCAGCGAGGCGGTATCGAGGTACGAGCCGGCCGCTCCGGCCCACTCGCGGGGTTCGACGCCGGCTTCGGTGGTATCCATCCTGCCGATCCACGCGAACGCGATGTCGTCGGTGTCGGCCAGCCGCTCGCAGACCGTCCGTTCGATCTCCTCCCGGCTCGTCGCCCGGACCAGCGATTGATCGATCGATCGGATGATCTCGGTGATCCCGATCTGGCGTTTGAGCCGCCGGTTCTGCGCCTCGAGCTCCGCATCGCGTTCGCGCAGGCTCGCCTCGCTCTCGAGGCGATCGAACGCGGCCTCGGTCGTCGCGACGAGCGTCTCGATCAGCCGCCGCGTCTCCTCGTCGATCGTCGGCGGCGGCGCGAGGAAGACGAAGACGCCGTGGTCGCCGATCGGGACCAACAGCCCGCCGTCGACGCCGGTGTCGAACAACAGGGAGTGTTCGATGGCGGCGCCGTCGCCGAAGACCATCTGCGTTCCCGTCACGAACGTGTGCCAGAGGACGGAGTCGTCGGCGCCGATCGGGATCGCCGGCGTCCCGTTACAGCGGTCGACGAACCCCTCGGTGACGGCGGCCGGCTCGAGCGCGTTCGAGTCGTCGTCGAGGAGGTAGACGCCGACGCCGTCCACGTCGAGCACCTCCGCGGCCGTCTCGACGACGAGGTCGGCGACCCCGGTCGCGGAGTCGGCCTGCAACAGGCCGCGAGCGGTGTCGTGGAGGGACTCGAGGGCGAGTTCCCGCCGTTTTCGGTGTGAGATGTCCTGTACCGATCCCCGGTAGGTGACGAGGTCGCCGTCCGCGTCGTAGATGGGTTCACCGATCGCTCGCACCCACCTGCTTTCGCCCGCATCGGTTTGCAGGCGAGCTTCCAAATCGTACCCCGTCTCGGCCTCGACCGCGGCCTCGATCCGTTCGCGGACCGCCTCTCGATCGTCCGGGTGGTAGCCGCCGATCGCCAGCTCGAGGTCGGGGCTCACGTGCGTGGGCACGTCGTGCAGCCGGTAGAGCTCCTCGGTCCAGGTTTCCGTTCGCGGTTCGGCGCGGACGTCCATCTCCCAGCCGCCGACCGACGCGATCCGTTCGATGCGCTCGAGCAGATCCGTCGTCCGCTCGAGTTCGCGCTCGCGCTTGTTTCGGTCGGTGATGTCGCGGACGACGCCGGCGGTACCCGCGAACGAGCCGTCGTCCGTCGGCAACAGCGCGATGTGGTTTTCGGCCTCGATCACGTCGCCGTCATCCGTCGGAAGCGCCATCTCGAGCGTCGCGTAGGCGGAGTCGGTCCGGAGCAGGTCTCGAACCAGCTCCCGGGCGTCCTCGAGATCGCGCTCGGTCATGAACGTCGAGACGTGTTCGCCGGCGAGTTCCGACGGCTCGTACCCCGTCAACGGTTCGATCGCGTCGCTGACGAACCGAAAGTAGCCCTCCTCGTCCAGGGTGTAGACCGGATCGCCGAGAGCCTGGATGATCGTTTCGTACCGCTCGAGTTCGCGTTCGCGCTCCTTGTGGTCGGTGATGTCCTGGATCGAGCCGCGGACCGCGACGATCTCGCCGGCTTTCGCGACCGGATCGCCGATCGTCCGCACCCACCGCCGTTCGCCGTCGCTCCGTTCGATTTGTAGTTCGAGATCGTAGCTCTCGCCGGTTTCGATGGCGTGATCGAGGGCGTCCTCGACCCGATCGCGGTCCTGGCGCGGGTAGAACGCGATCGCGTCCGCCGGATCGATCTCGACGTCGGTCGCCACGCCGTGGATCCGGGCGACGCCGTCGGACCACTCCAGTTCGGGGGGCTCGGCGGTGAGGTCGAGTTCCCAGGCGCCGACGTTCGTCAGGCGCTGGGCCTGGGTGAGCAGCTGTCGCGTCCGCTCGAGTTCGCGCTCGCTCTCGATCCGATCGGTAATGTCGATCATGACGCCCTCCAGACAGTCGAGGGTGCCGTCCTCGGCGAACACGCCGCGACCGTGTTCGCTCACCCACCGCCGCTCGCCGTCGGCGGTCTCGATCGGATACGTCGCCCGGAACGGCTCCCGCTCCGCGACGGCCCGCTGGACAGTCTCCCAGAGATCCTCGCCACGCTCGTCCAGGACGTCCGTCGCCCAGTTCACGTCGCCGTCGACCAGCGCCTCCGGCTCGTATCCGACGAGTTCCGTACAGCCCTTGCTGACGAACTCGAACGGCCAGTCGGGCTCGTTCTGGCAGCGGTAGACCATGCCGGGGATGTTGCTCATGAGCGTCGAGAGCTGGCGCTCGCGCTTCCGGAGCTTCCGTTCTTTCTCCACGCGGTCCGAGACGTCGCGGCCGATCCCGGCGATCACCGGATTCCCGTCCGGATCCTCGATCCGGGACGCGGTGAACTCGTACGGGATCGCCTTCCCGTCGGCGGTCAGGTACGACACCACCACGCGATCGTTCCCTCCCGCTACCACCGTCTCGATGGCCTCGGCGACCGCCTCGCGATCCTCGGAGGCGAAGAACTCGGTCGCGTGCATCGACTCGATCTCGGCGTCGGCGTAACCGGTCACCTCGCGGAGGCGCTCGTTCCAGCGTCTGGGATACCCGTCGTCGTCGAGAACGTAGAAGATGTCGTCGACCGCGTCGAGAATGTCGTCCGTGTACGCCGCGTGCCGCTCGCGATCGTGGGGCCGTCGGTCGGTATCCGCGCGCTCGGCGACGTCTCGACCGGTGATCACCGCGGTCGGCCGCCCGTCGAGATCGGCGGTCGGCCGAACGACGAACTCGCGGGAACCGGCCGTCCCCGTCGTTGTCTCGAGGGCCGCGTCGACGCGGGTCGGTCCCGTCTCGAATCCGTCGTCGATCGCAGTCTCGATCTGCTTCCGGTCGGCCTCGGCGACGAGATCGATCGCCCGCATCGACTCGAGTTCGGCGTCGGCGTGGCCGGTCACCTCGCAGAGGCATTCGTTCCAGCGACGAAGCGCGCCGTCCTCGCCGACGACGAGAACGACGTCGTCGACCGCGTCGAGAACGGCGTCGGCGCGGTGGCGCTCGGCCTCGAGTCGCCGTTCGCTGTCGGCCAGCGTTTCCGCCAGTTCGTCGACCGCCTGCGAGAGGTGCCCGATCTCGTCGCGGCGGTCCCTCGGCAGGTCGACGTCGTCTTCGCCCGCGGCGAGCCGTTCGACCGACGTCGCCAGCCGACTAATCGCGTCTTTCTGACCGTCCCACGCGACGAGACCGAGGACGCCGATCGGCGCGAGTCCGCTCGGTGGGCGGGCCAGGTGGGTGCCGTCGACGCCGATCGCCCGGACGGCGAGGACGAGGACGACGACCGCGATCACGCCGAACCCGAGGGCCGGCCACCGCGGTTTCCGATCAACACCTGCCGTCGTGTTTCGCGCTCTACCGGTGGATTCTCCCCGAACGCTCATTAGGATCACCGCCACCTACGTGATGAGACACTATACATATATCCCCCAAACAGCGGGCGTCACTATACAGATAATGGATACGCCGATACCCGATCGAACCGTGATGGCTGACAATGAATCGCAGCACTCTCGCAACGGGAACCGACCAGGTAAGCGTGCGAGTGATCGAAGCCGTCGCCGACGCCAGCGGAACCGACGCGCTCGATCTACACCCGCCGCTGTACAGCGCGATCGATCCGACCGCCCTCGATCGGCTGTGCACGGGCAAGGAGTCGGTTTCGGTGCGCTTCGAGTATCTGGGTCACACGGTCACCGTCAGCGGTGAGGGAACGGTCGCGGTCGACGGCAGGGTCTACGACTGACGATGCGCGAGGGGGATCACCGATCGACGTCGATCTACGGGGGGTCGCGCGGCGGGCTCATCAGGGAAGTCTACGAGGAGTACGACGTCGGATCGACGCGCGTCGGCATGATCGTCGATCCCAAGAACGAACACGCCTGGATCCAGTCCGACGTGACGATCGAGGTTCGGCCGTAGCGAGGAATCCGCGTCCGATTCGCCGCCGATCCAGACGTCGCGATTCTGCCGCGTGCTTCTCGATCGCTTGATCTCGATCGAGTCGCGATTACGTTCCGTGGTCCCAGGAGTCCATGTAGTCGCGCTGGGTGTCGGTCAGCGCATCGAATTCGACGCCCTCGGCCGCCAGTTTGATCTCGGCGATCTCCCTGTCCAGTTCGTCCGGCACGTCGTGGACGCCCGCGTCGTACTCGTCGCTGTTTTCGAGCATCTCGCGGACGCAGACGGCCTGGACGCCGAAGCTCTGGTCCATGACTTCGACCGGGTGGCCGAGCGAGATCGGCGCGGCGAGATTGACGAGCCGGCCCTCGGCGATCACGTTCAGCCGGCGACCGTCGTCGAGTTCGTAGGCCCGTACGCCCTCCCGTGCCTCGTAAGTGTCGACGGCGAGATCGGAGAGCGCGTCGAGGTCGACCTCGATGTCGAAGTGGCCGGCGTTCGCCAGCAGGACGCCGTCTTTCATCTTCTCGAAGTGCTCCTCGACGACGACGTCGCGGTTGCCCGTCGTCGTGAGGAAGACGTCGCCGACTTCGGCGGCCTCGGCCATCGGCATCACGTCGTAACCCTCCATGTGGGCCTCGAGCGCGCGACGGGGCTCGACCTCGGTGACGATGACGTTCGCGTTTTGGCCCGCAGCCTTCTTCGCGACGCCCTTGCCGCAGTAGCCGTAGCCCGCGACGACGACGTTCTTGCCGGCCCACGAGAGGTTCGTGGTCATCGCGATCGACGCCAGCGAGGACTCGCCGGTGCCGTGAACGTTGTCGAACAGGCGCTTCATCGGCGTGTCGTTGACCGCGAAGACGGGGTACTCGAGGGCGCCGTCGTCGTCCATCGCGCGCAGGCGGTGGACGCCCGTGGTGGTCTCCTCGCAGCCGCCGACGATGTCGTCGATCAGCTCGGGGTGATCCTCGTGAATCGCCGCGACGAGGTCCATCCCGTCGTCGACGGTGATCGTCGGCTCGTGGGCGATGACGGCCTCGATCGCGGCGTAGTACTCCTCGTCGTCGACGCCGCGTTTGGCGTAGCTGGTGATGTTCTCGTGGACGTCGAGCGCGGCCGAGACGTCGTCGTGAGTCGATAACGGATTGCAGCCGGTCACCGCGACCTCGGCGCCGCCCTCCGCGAGCGTCTCGACGAGCATGGCGGTCTTGGCTTCGACGTGCATCGCCATCGCGATGCGTTCGCCCTCGAAGGGGCGATCCGCGACGAACTCCTCGCGGACGCGCTCGAGGATGGGCATGTGTTGGGCTGCCCAGTCCATCTTTCGGCGGCCCTCTTCCCGAGCGGACTCGACTGCGTCGAGTTGCTCGCTGATCGGGGGGTACTCGCTCATGTGTCGACAGAGTGCGACCGGAGGCAAAACGCTACCGAACCAGCGTCAGCTGACGACGTCGGCGTGGAGAATCGATCGGGTGCGACGCACCCCTCTGGGGGCGCGCATTCGAACAGATCCATACGACCCTCCCTCAGGCGGGTCAATCCGGTGGTTTCGAGCGCTTCATATTCGATCGGCTGCGCCCGCGCGCCGCGAGCGGCCGATCGATCACGGGCTCCGGCGACGAGAACGTGCCTCTGACATCGCGACTCGCGTGCGAGTCGTCGGTCGGGGCCCGTCGATCGCCTCGGCAGGTATCGGCGTTCGGCGGTCAGTTACCGTTTGCCGTGACCGTTCTTCTTACCGTTTCCGTTACCCTTGCTGTCGTCTTCGCCGTCTTCATCGTCTTCGCTCTCGGCGTCGACTTCTTCGCCCTCGTCGGCCTCGTCGCTCTCATCGTCGGACGGACCCTTGGCGTGTTCCGGCGGGCCCTGGTTGTCCTTCTCGTTATCTTCACCTGGTGGACCGGCGTGGGCCGGCGGGCCGGCGTGATCGGGCGCGTTGCCCGGGTTGTACTGTACGACGAATGATGCGATCTGGAGTCCCTGCGGCTCGCCGTCGGTCAACTCGTTCTCCTTGAACTCGTTGAGGAGGTCCCCGAAGTTCTCCGGTCCGTCCTCCTCGACGGGGTCGAGCGTCACCGTCGTCTCCGCCGACGCGCCGTCGGCCGACGCCTCGATCGAAACCTCGACGCTCTCGTTGCCCGTCGGGGCGTCGAGGGTGACGGTGCCGTTCTCGTCGGTCGTGTACGTTCCCGTCCCCGCGTACGTGTCGTTCTCGTCGGCCACCGACACGCCGACCGTCGCGTTCGCGACGGCGGTCCCGTTCGATTCGACCGTAACGACGATACCGTCGTCCTGTGCGACGGAGATCGTCAGATCGTCTTCACTGCCATCCTCCTGTGTTGCCACCGCTCCCGCGGGGGCGAGCACGGACAGGGTCATGAGGGCGGCCAACGCCGCCACGAGCAGTCTGTTTCTATTCATCCCGATCGAGACATTCAAGGATCACTGAATAACCCCCCGCGGTAGTTCGGGACGTTCCGAAAACGCCTGAAAATAGTTTATAACGTTTATCGGCCCGAGAGAGCGTTCATTTTTCGACCTCGATATCCGGGGATTATCGGATCTCGATCAGTTCTCGGCCCGTTCGAGCAGCGCCGCCGCTTCCGCTTCCGCGCGCGCTCGGACCGCCGCCTCGTCCAGCGTCAGCACCTTCCGATCGCGCATGAGCACGCGTCCGTCGCAGATCGTGTGGCGGACGTCGGCCGCGGCGGCGGCGTACGCGAGGTGACTCACGAGGTCGTGAGTTGGGGTGAGATGCGGTTTCTCGAGGTCGATCACCGCGAGGTCGGCCGGCGCGCCCGGTTCGAGGCGTCCCGTCTCGAGGCCGATCGCGTCGGCGGTCGCGCCGGTGAGCATGTCGACGACGGCTTCGGCGGGGACCGCGCTGGCGTCGTCAGCGGCGAGCTTCCCGAGCATGGCCGCGTCGCGGGCCTCGTCGAGCATCGAGAGGTCGTTGTTCGAGGCCGCGCCGTCGGTTCCGAGGCCGACGGTGACGCCCGCATCGAGCATGCGCTGGACGGGCGCCATTCCGCTGGCCAGCTTCATGTTCGACGCCGGGCAGTGGATCACGCTCGTGCCGGCTTCCGCGAGCAGCTGGATCTCGCTCCCGTCGAGGTGGACGCCGTGCGCGATGAAGTCCTCGGGTTCGAGCATCCCCTTCTCCGCGGCGTAGGCGAGCGGGCGCACGCCGCGCTCCTCGACGATCGGCGCCACCTCATCGCGGGTCTCGTTCGCGTGGTAGTGAAGCGGCACGCCGAGATCCCGGGCTGCCGGCACGAACTCGTCTAAGTACTGCTCGTCGACGGTCGTCAGCGAGTGGGGCATGAACGCCGACGAGATCCGACCATCACCCATGCCGTCGATCTCCTCGGCGACGTCGAGACCCTCCCAGGCGTCCTCGCGGGCCGCGTCCTCGTCCTTGGCGACGGAGATCACGCCGTGGCCGAGCCGGGCGCGCAGGCCTGCCTCCGCGACGACGTCGGCGATCGTCGGGACGAAGAAGTACATGTCCGCGAAGGCCGTGACCCCCCCTTTGATCATCTCGAGGACGCCGAGTTCGGTACCGGCGCGGACGGAGTCGGCCGTCAGTTCGGCCTCGACCGGCCAGATGTCCTCCTGCAGCCACGCGTCGAGGGGCTTGTCGTCGGCGTTGCCCCGCAGGAGCGTCATCGCGACGTGACAGTGTCCGTTGACGAATCCCGGCGTAACGAGCGCGTCCGTCGCGTCGATCGTCTCGTCGGCGTCCGCCGCGAGGTCGTCGCCGATCTCACGGATCGTCCCGTCGTCCTGGTCGATCAGCACGTCGGCGCGCGTCACCGTCGCGTCGGGACGCAGTACCCGTCCCCCGGTGAGTGCAAGGGTCGTCATCGCCCGGGGATTCTCGCCGGAGCGACTTATACTGTCGATTCCTCGATCGCCGCGTCCGATCTCGAATCGGCGCCCGTTTTCGAACCGCCGATCGAACCGGTTGACCGCCGGCGGCCACGGCTCCAGTCGGCGGGTTTATGCGACACGTCGAGAAAGGAACACCTATGAGCGAGGCCGGAAACGGCGGCGAGGACGGGCCCGACACCAGCCGCGAAACGGCCGCGAGGGCGGCCGAACGACGCGATCGATCGCCGACGGATCCGAACGGTTCCGGCGGCGGGACGGGAGCGGAACGGACGGGTCCCGACCCGGATTCGATCGGCAGGTGGACCAGCCTCGCACTCGCGCTCGCGGCCGTTTCGGCGCTCACGGGGGTCGCCACGTACGCCGTCCACGACGCGGCCGTCGCCGCCGCGGGTGCGGTCGTCCTCGCGGCCGGGTTCGGCGCGATCGTCGCCGTCTCCCGGGCGAGTTCGATCGACCTCGTCGCCGCCCTGGCCGCGGCGTGGGCCGAACACCGGCGGTACGTCGGCTTCGCTGCCGGTCTGTTCGGACTCGGCGCGATCGTCGGCGCCCTCCTCGTCGCCGTGGGCGTCGACCTCACCGAACTGTTCCTCGACCTCCTGAGCGAGGAGTTCAGCGAGGAGGAACTCGCCGGCGAGATCGATCTGTCGGCGTCGTTTTTCATCACCAATAACACGCCGCCGTTTCTGGCCGTGATCCTCGGCGCCCTGACGTTCGGACTCGTGACGGCGCTCATCATGCTGTTCAACGGCGTCATCATCGGGAACTTGCTGTTCGCCCTCGGATCGGAGGCGGGACTCGGGTTGATCGTCGTGCTGATCGTTCCCCACGGGATCTTCGAACTGCCCGCGCTGTTCATCGCTGCCGGCGTCGGATTCCGTCTGCTCCACCGCGCTGCCCAGCGGTTCACCGGGAGCCGGGACGACCTGTTCACGAAATCGTACCTGGGACGGACCGCCGTCCTCGTCGCCTTCGGCTGGCTGTTGCTCGTCCTCGCTGCGTTTATCGAAGCCTACCTGACCATCGCGATCGCCGAACTGCTCTTTCCCGATCAGGCACTGTAGGAACCGCTCGTTAGTCAGTGATCCCTAGCAACGATCGGCGAGGCAGCTGAGAACACCACGAAAGCCCCTTTCATTCCCACCCGCGGTGGCCTCCCGGTCAGCCGACACGGGTGGGGATGAAAGGGGCTGACGCGCTCGATCCGGTGAGACGACGTAAGGACTGCAGTGAAGCGGCGACCGCAACGAGTCGCAACCGGTCGAGAAGGTCAGGGCTTTCGTGGTGTTTTCAGAACTGTCGTTTCCGTTGCAGTAGTAGTCAGTTACGGATTATTTTCGAAGCCATTCGATCGGCCGCATAATCCACAGCCGATAGTCCTCGTGGGGGTCGTACGCGGCGAACGCGAGGCTGTTGGTCATCACGCTCACGCTGGAGGTGGCCATCGCCAGGCCCGCGAGCGCGGGGTTCAGGAGGCCGAGCGAGGCGATCGGGAGCAGCGTCGCGTTGTAGACGAAGGCCCAGAAGAGGTTCTGGCGCACTTTGGAGATCGTCGCCTCCGAGATGCGGACGGCCTTGAGCACGTCAGCGGGGTCGTCGCGCATCAGGGTCACGTCCGCCGACTCGATCGCGACGTCGGTGCCGGAGCCGATCGCGACGCCGATCTGGGCGGCCGTCAGCGCGGGGGCATCGTTGACGCCGTCGCCGACCATCATGACGCTGGCTCCGTCCGCTTGCAGCACGTCGACGTGGTCGGCCTTGTCCTCCGGCAGGACCTCCGCGCGGACGTTCTCGGGGTCGATCCCGACCTCTTCGGCGACCGCGCGGGCCGTCCGTTCGTTGTCGCCGGTGAGCATCACGACCTCGGTACCGCGCGCTCGGAGCGCCGCGACGGTCTCCGTCGCGCTCTCGCGGACCTCGTCGGCCACGGCGAGCGCGCCGACGAGCGCGCCGTCGACCGCGACCGGCATCGCCGTCTTCCCCTCGCGTTCGAGGCGCGACAGGACCTCCGCCGCGGGTCCGGTGTCGATCCCCTCGTCCTCCAGGAGTTTCTGGCGCCCGATCAGAACGGTGCCGCGATCGGTCTCCGCGCGGATTCCGCGGCCGGGGACGTTCTCGAACTCCCCGTGGTCGCCGACGGAAACGCCGCGGTCTTCGGCGCCGTCGACGATCGCACGGGCGATCGGGTGCTCGGAGCCGGATTCGGCGGTCGCCGCGGCACCGAGCAGGAACGACTCCAGCGATTCCTCCCGGCCGGCCATCAGCCCGCCGTCGGAACGGAGCTCCGACGAGGATCGCCTCGCTTCACTCGCCTCTCCGCCGTCGGGCGCCGCTTCACCACCGTCGGGAACCGCGGCCGACTCGATCGGCACGACGTTGGTCAGCGTCATCTCGCCGCGGGTGAGCGTTCCCGTCTTGTCGAAAACGACGGTGTCGACGCCGCGGACCTGTTCGAGCACGTCGCCGCCCTTGAACAGGACGCCGTTGGTCGCCGCGAGCGTCGACCCGACCATCGTCGCGGCCGGCGTCGCCAATCCGAGCGCGCAGGGACAGGCGATCAACACCGCGGAGGCGAGTACGATCACGGAGAACTCCAGGACCGGCACGCCGCCGGCGACGGGACCGCCGCCGACGGGATCGAGCAGCGGAATCCAGGCGCCGAGCGCCGACGAGACGCCGTACAGCGCGTCGGGGGCGAGGAACCATAGGATCGCCCAGAAGACGGCGTTGGCGATCACCGCCGGGACGAAGTAGGCGCTGACCCGATCGACCAGCCGCTGGATGTCGGGTTGGCGCGACTGGGCCTCCTTGACCCGATCGACGATCTGCTGAATCGCCGTCTCGGAGCCGACCCGCGTCGCCTCGACGAGGAGCACGCCGTTCTCATTGATCGTCGAGCCGACGACGTCGTCGCCCTCGCTCTTCTCGACGGGGACGGACTCGCCGGTGAGCATGGACTCGTCGACCGCGCTCTGACCTTCCACTACGACGCCGTCGGTCGGGATCTTCTCGCCCGGGCGAACCTTCATCACGTCGCCCGGATCGACGTCTTCGAGGGGGACCTGCTTCGCCTCACCGTCCACGACCACGGTGGCCTCGTCGGCCTCCATCTCCAGCAACTCGCGCAGCGCGTCGCCCGCACGAGCCTTCGATCGGACCTCGAGCCAGTTGCCGAGGGTGATAAACCACAGGATGAACGCGACGGCCTCGAAGTACGTCCCCGATCCGCCGATGAGGCCGAACAGCACCGCCGCGCTGTAGACGTAGCCCGTCGAGGAGCCCATCGCGACGAGCGTGTCCATGTTCGCCCGGCGGTTGTGCGAGAACGCTCGCCAGGCGCCGACGAGGAACTCCCTGCCGAGCGTCCCCATCAGAATCGTCGCGACGACGAACCCGAGCCAGTCGAGATCGATCCCCGCGATCGTCGTCGGCAGCGAAACGAGGCCGACCATCGCGAGCATGATCGGCACGAACGGCAGCGTCAGCAGGCCGCCGCCGATCACCAGTCGGCGCTGGCGTCGCAGTTCCCGCTCGACGGCGCGCTCGCGCTGGCTCTCGCCCTGGGTCTCCTCGACCTCGTCGCGGACGGGATCGTAGCCGGCCGACTCGATCGCGTCTCGGATCTCGGCGAGCGAGACGTCGTTCGGATTGTACTCGACTCGGGCCTCATCCGAGGCGAAGTTCACGTCCGCCCGGAGCACCCCGGGCAAGTCCTCGACCGCCTCGCTCACGGTCTTGGAACAAGTCGCACACGACATGCCCATTACGGCGATCGTCTTCGTCTCCGAAACCGCCTCGTAGCCGGCCGACTCGATCGCCTCGTAGATCTCGGAAAGCGAGACCATGTCGGGATCGTACGCGACGGTCCCCTCGTCCGTCGCGTAGTTCGCGCTCGCCGACTCGACGCCGTCGAAATCGGTCGCGGCGTCCTCGACGGTTCCCGAACACGTCGCACAGGACATCCCCGTGATCTCGAGGTGCGCCCGTCTGGTCCTCATATGTGATGGTAGGGGCTACACCTTCAAGCGGGTTGTGCCTTCGAAAGCGAAGTGTTATCGCCTTTTGATTTTCGAAAGTAAAGCGGAATGCGGAGAGACACGCGGTCTCGTGTCGACGCGTGCGCGGCCGATCGGCACCGTCGGCGATTCGCCGATCGAAACACTGCCGATGAAACGGACGATTGCGAGCCCCAGCGGGCGATCGGATCGGTCCTGGCAGCGATCCGTCGCACGGTCCCGGGAACCGGAGCGGAGGGCGGACCAACGACTGATTACCGTCTCACCTCGACGAACTGATCTGATCGAACGGGCCCTCTCGCCGTCTTCGCGACCGTTCCCCTGGTCGCAAGTTGGTGACGGTTTTCCGCACTCGGGCGGGGACTCCCGTTGCGCTCCCTCGGGAGACTCGAGCCGGAAAGCATCAGCGAGTGGACGGTCACGACGCGGCGCGTCGTCGCGGGGATGATGGCGACGATGGCGCTGCTATCGATCTATCTCGCCCTGTTCGAACTGTGAGACTTGGATTCGCTCGGATAGCGGCTTACCGGCGGATCCGCACCCACACCGGCCCGTCGGGACGGGCCGTGAGCGCAGCGGTCGGCGTCAACTCCGTCGCGGGCGTCGCCTCCAGTCGCACCGATCGGAGGATCGTCGCGATCGCCAGCCGGAGCTCGAGGAGAGCGAACCGCCGGCCGACGCACTGGCGCTTCCCGCCGCCGAACGGGAAGTAGGCGTACTCGGGGAGGGCCTCGCGCATCTCGGGGGACCAGCGAACGGGCCGGAACGCACCGGGATCGTCGTAGTACCGATCGCTCCGGTGGATCGCCCACGCGGGGAGGACGACCCGCGTCTCCGCGGGGACCTCGTATCCCGCGACGGTATCTTTCGCCGTCGTCTGGCGGTGGAGCATGTACGCCGGCGGGTAGAGACGGAGGGTTTCGCGAACCACGCGATCGGTGTGCGGGAGGGCCGTTCTCGCCGAGAGTTCGTCCGGGCCGCGAACCTCCTCGAGCACGCGCTCCTGCTCGTCGGGGTGGGTCGCGAGCAACCCGAGCGCGTACGTCAGCGCGATCGCGGTGGTCTCGTGGCCTGCGAAGAGCATCGTGACGAGGTGATCGCGGATCTCGTCGTCCGACAGGGCGCCGGCTTCTCCCGCCGACACCAGCACCGAACAGAGATCGGTTCCGTCACCGGCGTCCGCAGCGCCGTCGGCGTTCGCAGCGTCCTCGGCGCCCTCGTTCAGCGCCTCTCGCCGTCGCCGAACGAGGTCTTCGACGACGTCGTCGAGTTTGTCCGTCGCGCGCCGATACCGCCGGCGCCGGCGTCGGCACCCACAGCGGGATCTCGACGGGCACCCGCGAGGGTTCGAACCGCGTCGTGATCGCCTCGGCGGCGTCGGCGATCACGTCCGTCTCGGCGATTCGATCGGCGCCGAACATCGTCGTCGCCGCGATCGAGAGCGTGAGGTCGGTCGCGCGCTCGTAGACGTCGATCCGCTGGCCGTCTTCCCAGTCGGCGACCGTCGCTTCCGAGCGATCGAGCATGTCCCGGGCGTACTCCTCGAGCCGACCCGGATAGAACGCGGGTTGGACGTGTTCGCGGCCGCGCTCCCAGCTCTCTCCGCGGGCGGTGAGCAACCCCTCGCCGAGCAACTCGCCGAGCAGGTCGCGTTCTCGAGATCCTTGCGATACCGATCCGGATCCCCGGCGAGCACCCGCTCGACCAGGTCGGCGCCGGCGTAGCACACGAACGAGGGGCCGGGGATCGAGACGCGAAACACCGGCCCGTGGGTCGCCGCCGCTTCTTCCAGGAATCCGAAGGGATCCCGTCCAACGTCGAGCGCGCTTCCGAGCACCGGGAGTCGATCGGCCGTAGGTATCGCCTCGCTCATGGGCGGTCGTTCGCGCGGACGATGACTGGATTCACTGCCGGTCTGAACCGGTAGTTTATACGTTACAGCGGAGAACCGAACCGGTGATGGAATACGTTCGTGCTCGGATCGGAATGCCCGGAGCCGAGACGCCGATCACGACCCTCGCCGAAGCCGACGGCGTCGATTCGGTGCACCTGCTCGCCGGCGGCGTCGAGGATACCGACACGCCGACGTACGCGCTCTCGATCGAGGCCCCCGAGGAGACGGTCCGGTCCGTCCTCGAAGCGGACGCCGACGTCCTGGCGTGGGACGTTTCGGGCGCGGAGGATGGCGTCGTCTACGCCTACGTCCGGTTTCGCGCCCCGCCGGAGATCGGCCTCCTCCGCAATCGACTCACCCGAGACAGCCTCGTCGTCCTGCTCCCGGCGACGTTTCACCTCGAGAGCGTCGTGATGACGGTCGTCGGGGCGCCGTCGGACCTCTCGGACGCCTTCGAGGCGCTGCCGCCGACGCTCGAAGTTACCGTCCTCGAGGTCGGCACCTACCGGAACGGCGTCCACCGCGGCCGGTCGCTGACCGATCGCCAGCGCGAGGTGCTTCGCACCGCGTACGAGTTGGGCTACTACGAGCATCCGAGCGAAACGAGCCACGAAGAGATCGCCGACGTCCTCGGCTGTGCGCCCAGCACGGTCGGCGAACACCTTCGAAAGGCGGAGCGACGGCTCGTCAGCGACGCGTTCGACTGAGTCGATCGGTCCGCGGTGCTCGCCGATCGGAGCGGTCCGTTCTAAACGGCAGTCCCGTGCGGGGTGCGGAGCCATCGTCCCGACCGTCGTCCGTACTGCGCGTGTGAGAACTATGGCGATTCGCGGACAAGGGAAGCGCGATGGCTGATCCGGGCCGCGACCGCGTCGGCGCCGCCGCGACGGCCGAGTCGACTCGAGGACGAACGCCGACGGACGACTACTGCCCGTGCTGTCGCGTCTGCGACTGCTACCGCGGCGCGCCGGGACCCGGGGACGAGCCGGCCGAGCGACGCGCCGATCGGGCGGAGCGCGACCTCGGCGAGCGTGACTCGGAGACCGCCGGTGCGGACGGCGAACGCGAGGCGAACGCAGACGACGGGCACGACGAAGCACACGACGACGACGGACGCGGCGACGGACACGACGGCGGCGAGGACCACGGCGCGCACGTCGACCACTCGGATCACGAGGCGATGTTCAGGAAGCGCTTTTTCGTCTGTCTCGCGCTCTCGCTGCCGGTGTTGTACTACAGCGAGATGCTTCAGGAGTGGTTCGGATTTACCGCCGTGACCGTCCCGGGAAGCGAGTTCGTCGCGCCCGTGCTCGGCGTCGCCGTCTTCGCCTACGGCGGCGTCCCGTTCCTCCGGATGGGCGCGGTCGAAGCCAGGAACCGCGAACCCGGGATGATGCTCCTCATCTCGCTGGCGATCACCGTCGCGTTCGCCTACAGCCTCGCGGCCGTGCTGTTCGCGATCGGCGAGCCGTTCTTCTGGGAACTCGTAACGCTGATCGTCATCTTCCTGTTGGGCCACTGGATCGAGATGCGGTCCGTCAGGCGGGCCTCGGGTGCGCTCGACGAACTCGCCGAACTGCTGCCGGACACGGCCGAGCGAATCGCGGAAGGCAGGGACGGAGACGAGGGCAGAGAGCGCAACGAACGCGACGACGGCGAAATCGAGGAGGTGTCCGTCGACGACCTCCGGGCGGGCGACCTCGTCCTCGTCCGGCCCGGATCGAACGTCCCCGCCGACGGGATCGTCGAGGCGGGCGAGTCGAACGTCAACGAGTCGATGATCACCGGGGAGTCGAAGCCCGTCAAGAAGGAACCCGGCGACGAGGTGATCGGCGGCACGACCAACCGGGACGGTAGCCTCCGCGTCAGAATTTCGGCGACCGGCGACGAGACGACCCTCTCGGGGATCATGCGACTCGTCGAGGAGGCCCAGGAGAGCCGATCGCGGACGCAGGTACTCGCCGATCGGGCCGCGGGGTGGCTGTTCTACGCGGCGCTCTCCGTCGCGGCGATCACGGCCGTCGCCTGGACCGCCGCCGCCGGTTTCGGCCTGCCGGTAGTCGAACGCGTCGTCACCGTCCTCGTCATCGCCTGCCCGCACGCGCTGGGCCTGGCCGTCCCACTCGTCGTGGCGATCAACACCTCGATGGCCGCCCGGAACGGGATCCTCGTCCGCGATCGGATCGCGATGGAGGAGGCGCGCGATCTCGATACCGTCGTCTTCGACAAGACCGGGACACTCACGGCGGGCGAGCAGGGCGTCGTCGCGGTCGAACCGATCGATGGCTGGACCGAGGACGACGTCCTGACGCTCGCGGCTGCCGCCGAGGGCGACTCCGAACACATGATCGCGGAGGCGATCCGCGACGAAGCGCGGGGCCGCGACCTGTCCGTCCCCGACGTGCAAGGGTTCGAGGCGCTCGAAGGGCGAGGAGTTCGGGCGACGATCGAACGGGACGCGGTTCCGGTCGCGACCTCCGGCGGCGCCGGCGGATCGACCGGCGAAAGTGAACCCCGCGATCGGGACGGACGGACGGTCTTCGTCGGTGGTCCCAACCTGCTTCGATACCTCGACGTCGAACCCGGGCCCGAACTCGGGCACTTCGCCCGCGAGGCCGGTGATCGAGGCGAGGGCGTCGTCTACGCGCTCCGCGGCGAGCGGGTCGTCGGCGCGATCGCGCTGGCGGACGTGATCCGCGACCCGAGTTTCGAGGCGATCGACGCCTTGCAGGGGATGGGCATCGAGGTCGCGATGCTGACCGGCGACAGCGAGGACGTCGCCCGCGCCGTCGCCGACGAACTCGGCATCGACACCGTGTTCGCTGAGGTGTTGCCCGGGGACAAAGACGAGAAGATCGTCTCGCTCCAGGAGCAGGGGAACCTCGTCGCGATGGTCGGCGACGGCGTCAACGACGCCCCCGCGCTCACCCGCGCCGACGTTGGGATCGCGATCGGGTCCGGCACCGACGTCGCCGTCGAATCGGCCGACGTGGTGCTCGTCGAGAACGACCCGCGCGACGTCGCAAAACTCGTGCGTCTCAGCCGGAAGAGCTACCGAAAGATGCAGGAGAACGTCGTCTGGGCGGCCGGCTACAACGTGTTCGCGCTCCCCCTGGCGGCGGGGATCCTCGCCCCGATCGGCATCCTGCTCTCGCCCGCGATCGGCGCAATCCTCATGTCTGCGAGTACGGTAATCGTCGCGGTCAACGCGCAACTGTTGCGGCGGGCCGATCTCTCGGGGTAGTGTCGGACGACGGTCGCGGCGCCGCGGCGCGCGGCCCGAGTACGTCAACCCTTTCAGCACCGATCCCCTCCATCGGACCATGACCGAGCCGGGGTCGCCCGCGACGGCGATCGATCGAGCCGCCGATCGGGGCGAGCCGGCGGCGTCTTCGTAACCATGGCACGAAAGGACCACTACTACAACAAGGCCAAGCAAGAAGGGTACCGCTCCCGCGCCGCGTACAAACTCAAACAGCTCGACGAGTTAGAGAACGTCATCGATCGCGGGGACACGGTCGTCGACCTCGGGGCCGCGCCCGGCGGCTGGCTCCAGGTCGCCGCCGAAAAGGTCGGCCCGAGGGGAACCGTGATCGGCGTCGACCTCCAGCGGATCAAGGACTTCGACGACCCCGACGTGAACGATCGGATCGAGACGATCCGCGGCGACATGACCCAGGAGCGAACGCGCGATCGGGTCATCGACGCCGCGGACGGCACGGTCGACGGGGCGGCTACCGCCGCCAGTCCAGAGCGGGCCGGCGGGCCCGCGGACGCGGTGATCTCGGACATGGCGCCCAACATGTCCGGCGAGTACTCGCTCGACCAGGCCCGATCGCTGCACCTCGCGCGCCAGGCGTTCGAGACGGCGCTTTCCCTCCTCGACACGGGCGGGGACTTCGTCGTAAAGGTGTTCGAGGGGCCGGACGTCGACGAGTACCGGGCCGACGTCGAGGCGGAGTTCCAGTACGTCCGCGCGACCTCCCCCAACGCCTCCCGCGACGAATCCTCGGAGCTCTACTTGATCGGCAAGGGGCGGCTCACGGCGCCGGTACGGGCGGGCGACGAACCCGAGGTCGAAATCATCGACGTCGGCACCGAAGGCGACGGGATCGCGTCGGTCGACGGCTACCGGCTGTTCGTCCCGGACGCCGAGGAAGGCGAGACCGTCCGCGTTCGCGTCGAGGACGTCAAACCGAACTTCGGGTTCGCGCGTCGACTCGATCGGGACTAGTCGATGCGTTCGTAGCTGATCTCGACGCGCGAGACCGATTCTTCGGCCGTCGCCACGTAGAGCGATTCGATCGCCTCGAAGACGGCGTCGGGAAGCTGTTCTCGCTCGGACGCCGTTTCCTCGGCTGCCACCGCGAGTTCGTCGTAGAGGTGGCCGGTCGCCTCGTGGAGCGCGCGCTGGGTCGCCTCCGTCGCGGGAAGCTCGATCGTCTCGGGCCGCGCTCCGTCACGTTGATCACCGGTTGCTGTCATTGTCGACGACACTCTCCGCAACGCATATAATTGTTTTTGGAAATTACTCTCACTACTCCTTCGCTTCGAGTCGATCGTGTCGATCGTCGATCTCGTCCAAGATGTCCAGCGTTTTCCGGATCGAGGCGCGAATCGCGTCGCTGCGGTTGACGAACTTCCCGTCGTCGCCGACGTGCTCGTCGAGGTCGTCGAGGAGTTCCTGCGGGATTTCGACGCTGATTTTCGGCATAATTAGAACACCGGTATAATCCCATCAGATTTGAATCGGTGTAATCGGACGGTGTGAATCCTGTCTATGCTGCCAACCCCTCTCATAGTATTCTCTTATTCATATCCACGGTAATCCAATAAAAGCCCAACGGACGTCGGACTTTGCCAATAAGAGCGGTGTTCACGAGCCAGTCGCAGGCGAGAATGCAACGGACCGAAGCAGGAGTGTTCCGAGACGGCCGGTCGCATCACCGATCAGTGGCGCCGATGTTGAGCGACGAGAACACGGTCGCCTCGATCTTCCGGAGGTGCTCGCCGACGGTCGTCTCGGAGAGCCCGATCGCCGCCGCAATCTCGTCGTGGGTCGCCTCGCGGGGTTCGCGGTAGTAGCCGAGGTCGACCGCCGCTTCGAGCACCTCGCGCTGGCGCCCGGTCAACTGGGAAATGACGTGGCGGGGGCCAGGCGTGTACGGGCCGGTCCGCTCGACCTCGACCCTAACGCCGTCCGGCTGCTCGGAGAGCGCGTCGGCGAAGGCCGCCTCCGTACCGATGTAGGTCACGCGGAGGCCGCCGTCGTCGGTGTGCTCGACTGGCATGTCGATCAGGTAGGACGACTCGCGCCGGCCCTCCATGAGCATCCGGGTCAGGTCGTCCGCCGCGTAGCGCGTGTAAGCGAAGAACCCGGCATCGTCGCCGGTGATCGAGAACTCGAAGACCTCCGGCGACTCCGACAGGATCCGACGGAGCTCCTCGATGTCGCCGCGACACTCGGCGAACATCGCGACGGTGTCGTCGGCGAGGAGTTCCATGCGGTGGATGGCCCGGTACGCCAGGCCGAGCTCGTTGACCCGCCGGTCGAGCCGGTTGATTCCCCTTTCGTCGGGGTAGGCCACGACGGTAACGTAGCGCATGTACCAGCGATGGGGCGCTGCAGCAAAAGTAGTGACTATAAGCGTCCATGGATCACCGGCAGCGCACTCATCGCCCCCTGTCGAGGAGGGATAACTGTCATGTCTGACCGGCCGCCGACGAGTATTATCTTGCCGACGACGAGGTGGACCGACGCCTGCGCGGAACTGGCCGCCCAACTTGGCGACGGTGACGAACTTCTGGTCATCCACGACGGCGAGGACGACCCCGTCGCCGGCTGGGAAGACCACCCTGAGGGCATCCGGCTCGTCGCCGCCGGCGAGCCGGAGGGCTGTTCAGGGAAGGCCAACGCCATCGCTACCGGGATGGAGGCCGCGCGCCACGACCGTCTTATCTGGACGGACGACGACTTCCACCACCCCCCGGACTGGCTGGCGACCCTCAGCACGGACTATGAGAAACACGGACCGGTTTCGGAGGTGCCGTACTTCGTCGGGCAGGACCCACTGTCGGTGCTGCTCGAACCGCTGTACGCCGCGGCTGGCTCGCTGCCCCTCTACCTCGGCAACCAGATCTGGGGTGGTGTGGTCATGTTCGACCGAGGCGACATCAACGAGGCCGCATTTCTCGACGAACTTCGGCGAACCGTCAGCGACGACGGCCTCCTCATGGAGTACCTCCAGGTAACGAATGTTGGTCGGACGCGCATCGTCCCGATCGGGGGGTCCATCCACGAGGCGGTCGAGCGCCCGGTCCGGTGGACGCAGATTCTCCGGTGGCATTTTCCCGGTGCCATCACCGGAACATGGCTCGTCTCGCTGCTCGTCCTTGCAGGGACGGCCCTGGCCCCGCTCCCTGCGGCGGTAGCCCTGACGGTGCTGCACCTCGCCGTCAACGAGGTCCTGGGCGTCCGCCGGTGGACGGCAGTGCTGGCCTACCCGGCGCTGTTCGTGTTCGTCCCCCTCGTTTTGTACGGGCTCGTCCGCCGGACGTTCGTCTGGGGCGGCCGGCGCTACCGCTGGCGCGGGAAGTTCGACGTGACAGTTGTCGAGTAGCGACCCAGCAGCACCCTGGTGACGAGCTACCAGTCCGGCAGCCGGCGGGGGCTCGGCGTCAGTCGCCGGGCTCGAGGAGCACGCGGGCGGTCGGTCTGCCCGCTCGATCGCGCTCGACCTCGAGTCGACCGCCGTACCGATCGACGAACAGGTGGACGAGGTACAGTTCGGCATCGTCGTCGAACTCCGTCGCCGTGAAATCCCGGTCGGCAGCGGAGCGTCGCGGACGCGACGAACTCGGCGATCCGTTGTCCGATACCGCGATCCCGAGCAGCGGATCGCCGCCGGTCGTTCGGTCCTCGCGCTCGTCGGTGACGAACGCGATCTCCACTTCGGGCGACTCGTCGTCGGCGTGGCCGACCGCGTTCGACAGGAGCGTTCGAACGACCGCGGTGAGGAAGCGATCGGCTCGAACCGTCACCGCGTCGTCGGCGCCCTCCAGCGCCACGGCGACGTCCGGATGCCGCTGCTCGAGCCGATCGACCTCTTCGCGGAGGACGGACGCGAGATCGACCGACGTCAGGTCGCCGTCGGGCTTTTCGAGGGCCTGGACGAACGCGCCGACCGACTCGGTCAGCCCGACGATGTGGTCGCTCGCCTCGACGATTCGCGAGACGATCCGTTCTTCGCCGGGATCCGACGGCGACAGGCCGGCGGCCCACCCCAGGACGACCGCCGCGTCGTCCCTGATCTCGTGGCGGATCAACCAGTTCAACACCGCCAACTCGCGGCGCTGTCGTTTGAGTTCGGCGAGCTGTCTCGTCCGCTCGATGGCGTAGATGACCGTCTGCGTGAGCAGCCGCGGCGTCACGTGGTCTTTGACGAGAAAGTCCTGCGCTCCCCGCTCGACCGCCGTCCGTCCGATCGTGTCGTTGTCCATGGCGGTCAGGACGACTACCGGGACGTCGGTTTCGTCGAGCACCGCCTCCAGCGTCTCGAGTCCCGAGGAGTCGGGCAGGTTCAGGTCGAGGAGAACCAGATCGACGGCCGGATCCGCATCCCCGAGCGCGGCCGTGACCTCTTCGAGCGTTCCGGCCGTCTCGGTCGCGAACGACGGAACCGCCCCTTCGATCGCCGTCGTTTGGTTCATCATCGCTCGGTACAGCCACGTCTGATCCTCGTCGTCCTCGGCGAGTAACACCGCGTACTGATCGGACGATACGGTTTTCATACCGTCGAAAGGCGCCGCAGTTACAAAACCCTCTCCTCGAGTCGCGGACGGGGCGTCCGCGACCGCCGCTCACTCCTCGCGTTCGTCGGCGCCCGATTCGTTCGCGCTCGACCCGAGCGCTTTGCGCCACGGTTCGCGCGCTTCGAGCGCGGCCGCGCGCTCGGCTTCGATCCGCTCCAGTTCGGCCTCCGCCGTTCGGTACGGCGGTGTGGTCGTCACTACCGATCCGAGGTGCGTCTCGACGAAGTCGAGCCGTCGCTTCCGGGCCAGGACGTCGCGAGCGATCGGCGACTCGTCGTCGAGTCGGCGGAGTTCCTCGATCGCGTCGTGGAGTTCGGTCTTCGTGATCGGTTTTTGCAACAGGAGATCCGCCGGCAACGAGACGTCAGCCGGGGATACCTGCTTCGACGTGAGGATGGCGGTCGGCGGCCGACGCTCGATCTCGATGGCGGCGGCCACCTCTTCGCCGCGCAACTCCGGCATGTTACGATCGAAGATCGCGACGTCGATCGAGTCATCCAGCAGGTGGAGCGCGTCGCGTCCGTTCGACGTGGTTATCACGTCGTACTCCGCCGCCAGCCAGACCGAGAACAACTCGAGCAGGCGCCGATCGTCGTCGGCCAGCAACACCGTCGGCAAGCCCTCACCCTCGATGTGGGCGCTATCCCAGGCGGTCATCGATCCGAGGATCGCGTACAGTTCGAAGCCGGCGGTGGTGAGTTCGTACTCGACTCGCCGCGGGTGCTCCTGGATGACGTCTCTGTTCACGACGCCGTACTCGACGAGTTCCTCGAGGTTCGTCGAGAGGACCTTGTTCGAAATGCCGTCGAGATCGCGCTTGAGCGCTCCGAACCCGGTCTTTCCGTCGGTCGCGAGCGCGACGATTAACCGAGGTTTCCACTTGCTCCCAAGTAGCGTCCTCGCGATCGATTCCGTTTGGTCCGTCGACGTCATCTGAGATTTCCGATCCGTAGTGAGAAAATGGCGCCGAACCCGGATAAGGTGGTCGTTTCGAGCGGGGTCCCGACCGGGCCGGCGTCACTCGGTAGCGACGCTGGCTTCGGCCTCGCCGCCCCCGCCGCCGCCGAGGAGCCGTCCGCCGCCGGTGAGCACGTACAGCACGGCGAGTCCGAGCATGTAGGTCAGCGCGATCGGGATCGCGAACAGCAGCATCGTCAGGATGCCCTTCGGGCTGAGGAAGGCCGCCACCGTGAAGATGCCGACGACGACCGGGCGCCACCGGCGCAGCATCGTGCGGTAGTTGACGATGCCACCGACGTGAAACAGCGCCATCGTCACGACGATGTTGAACAGAAAGCCGATGCCGACGGTCGTGAAGATCACCAACCAGAAGAAGCTGCTGATGCGGTAGGAGACGACCATCCCGTTGCTGATCGCATCCGCGACGAGGTAGGAGATGACCGCCGGCGCGACCCAGAAGAACCCGAGGTAGGTTCCGAACGCGAAGCCGGCGAACAGCGAGCCGCCCCAGACGACGAACACACGCCGATCGCCGTAAACCAGCCCGCGCTCCTTGGCGGCGGGCCAGGCGTAGTACAGCACCATGGGGAGGACGGTGACGATCGCGGCGAGCGTGCTCACCTTCACCTCGAAGATCAGCACCTCGACCGGGTGGAGCGCGATGACGATATCCATCTCCATGATGAGTTCGTTGAGGGAGTGGATCTCGGACAGGTCGACGTTGTTTCGCGTCGCGACCTCCTCCAAGACGTGGTCGGGGAGCCGGTTGAGGAAGATCATGAGGACGTTACCCAGGCCGCCCTGGTAGAGCCAGAAGAAGGTCCCGCCCATGACGAGCATGAACACCCCGACGATGCGGAACACCTTCGAGGTCAGACTGTTGAGGATGAAGGCGATGTCGTAGGCGTAGCCGCCGATGTCGTCTTCGGTGGTCTCGTCCTCGGTGAACGGATCGAGCATTCCGGCGGCGGTGCTCGCGACGACGTTGCCTTCCTCCTCGTCCGCCGCTGTCGCCCCGCTTCCGCCCGCGCTTGCCGCGCTGCCGGAGCCGTCGCCCGATCCGTCGTCGGCCGCCTGCTCCTGCAGCCGATCGAAGCGGTTGAGGATCGCCTGCGCCTTGTCCCGATCGTCGTCGTACATCGCCTGCCGGGAGTACTCGAGAGCCTCCTCTTCCCCCATGTTGAGGAACACGGCCGTGGGCACGTCTTCGACGTCGTCGGCTTCCAGCGTCTCGAAGTCGACGTCGTCCGGGTCGTCCGCCGTCCGGATGTCGCCCTCGCGCGGGTAGACCGGCCGCTGGAGCACTCGAAGCGTATAGCCCAGCAGGACGACCAGTCCGACCAGGAGCGCGACGATCAGGCCGACGGCGATCTCGCCGAGCAGGCCGTGCTCGACGGCGATCGCCTCGAGGCCGCCCGTTCCACTCGGCCGGATTGCGCTCGGAAACGCCGGATAGACCGACTCCCGGAGGTAGTCGAACCCGCCCCGATTGACGGCCGCGGTCGCGGCTGCGGTCAGGATCGCGATCACACCGCCGAACTGGAGGACGCGCTTCTTGATGAGGGCCGTTCCGTCGCCGGGACCGTCAGCCGCGCCGCGACGACGGGTGTTGGTGACGACCTTCGCGAGGCCGAGGCTGAAGACGTAGAGGGCGGCCATCGGCAGCGCCCACATGATCTGCGTGAACGGATCGGGCGGCGAGAAGAGCGCGCCGAAGACGGCGATGCCGACCATCGCGTGGCGCCACTTGTCGCGGAAGGTCTCGTAGGGGACGATCTCGGTGTACGCGAGCACGCCCATCAACAGCGGAAGCTGGGCCGCGAGGCCGAACGAGATCGTCAGGAGCGCGATGAACTCGGTGAACTCGGTGATGCCGAAGCTGGGTTTGACGGCGGCTTTGACGGCGTTCCCGGCGAGGAAGTCGAACACGTAGGGGAAGAAGACGCCGTAGGCGTAGACGATGCCGCCCGTGAAGAGGGTGACCGACACGAGCACGAAGGCGGCCGCGTAGGACTTCGAGATCGGGACGGCGCTCGTGAATCCGCGCTGGCGTAGCGTATCCCGGGAGAGGTACAACAGGGCCGGAATGGCGACGATGACTCCCACAAACATCCCGATCTTCGCCTGCAGGAGGATCACCTCGAACGGCGTGCGGGTGATGATCTCCGTAGAGTCCCGGACGAGGGGACCCATCTCCGCCTTCGCGGTCGCTTCGAGGAAGCCCCAGATGAACATGCGAAGCGCGTAGAAGGAACCGAGGAAGCCGATGACGAAGACGATGAACACCTTCTGGAGGTGCGTTTGAACGCTCGAAAGCAGCGCACCGAGAGTTTCGCGACCAGTGTTGATAGCTCGGGCCGTGTCCTCGTCGACGGCAGAACTCATTGACTGTTCATTGGTAACTGATATCCGGTTATCAACCTTTCGAGTACCGCAACCCGAGGAACCGCGGCCGCCGGGAAATCGGCCCTTGTCAGCACTACACAGTGTCCGTAAGAAAAAGGCCTATAACCGCCGGGGTATTTATATCGCGCTAGATGTCGGACGAGCCGGGAGCAGATGAGAACGCCGCCGACGCCGACGAGCCACGGGAGGCGCCGCGGGACGACGATTCTCACGCATCTACCGCCGATTCCGATGCGGCCGACGACGCGCCCGAAACGCGGACCGACGGCGAGGGCGTCGTCGATCACGGCGAGCCCGAACGGCGAGAACCGAGTTACCCCGACCCCGACGACGATGTCGGCGGGATCTCGACGCCGCCGGACGACGAGGAGATGCCGCTGGCCGATCACATCGAGGAGATGATCCTCCGGCTGGCGGTCGTGTTGCTCATCGGCTCCGCCGGGACCGCGATCGGGTTGCTTGGCGCGTCGCAAGCGATCGACCACGTCTGGCACAACGTCTTTCCCTACGCGGAAGCGGAGGTGCCGCCGCCGCACGTCTACCACCCGCTCGAACTGTGGCTAACCCGGATCAAGGTCTCCGCGCTGTTGGGGATCATGGTGGCGCTGCCGGCGTTCGTCTACGAGTGTTACCTGTTCATGCGGCCGGGGCTGTACCCCCACGAGCGCAAGTACTACCTCGCGGCGGTGCCGACGAGCGTCGTGCTCGGCGCGATCGGCATGCTGTTTTCGTACTTCCTGGTGTTGCCCATCCTCTTTCGGTACTTCACCTACTACGCGGAGGGAAGCGCCAACATCGCCTACGCGCTCGGCGAGACGTTCGACATGATCATCACGCTGACGGGCCTGCTCGCGATCGTCTTCCAGATTCCGCTGTTCATCATGCTCGCGATCATGATGGGCGTGACGACCCGCCGCTGGCTCGCACAGAAGCGGCTGTACTTCTGGGCGGCGTTCGGCGGCCTCGCGTTCATGTTCGCGTTCGACCCGACCGGTATGGCGCCGATCCTCGTCGCAGTGACGATGATCGCGCTGTTCGAGGGAACGCTGCTGATTCTGAAGTGGGTCGGCAGGGAGTAACCTCCGCCGCGTCCGTGCGTTCCGGCGCTCGCTCGTCGCGCTGCCTGCGCAATGTCCGCCGCTTCCAGTTCGCCGATCAGGGATCCGAATCTCCGCGTGTCGCGCTGGCGATCCGTTCACCGCCGTAGACGTTCGTTCGATCGGACGCTCCTGCTGCCGATTTCCCGACCTTATATTCTCCCTATCCGACCGTATATCACCGGGAGCTAGTAGATCGAATCTAGAAAAGCGTAGTTTGTAAACGATTACGGTTTAGTTCCCTCGTACGTTTCGTGATGCCGTGAAAAAGTGGATGCTATCGTCCAAATTTGACACCGTGCGGTACGGTTGTAAACCGCGGTCCGTGTCCGTCCTATCCGTCCGTCCCTCGCGGAGGTGTCGTCCGTGACCGATCTCGTTCCGACCACGTGCGTGCGGTGTGCGGTCGGCTGCGGCCACGTCCAACGCGGCGTCGACCGGGGGTACGGCCTCGACGTCGTCCGGGGCGACGCCGCCCATCCCGTCAACCGGGGACTGGCCTGCCAGCGCGGCGTCAGCGAGACCGCCGATCCCGGAGGCGAGTGGCTGACCCGGCCGCTCGTCCGCCGCGACGGGGAACTCGTCCCGACGACGCCGGAGACCGCCCTCGAACGGGCCGCCGCCGGACTCGGCGCCGCGCTCGAGGGCGGGCGCGATCGGGTCGCCGTCCTCGGCAGCGGCCAGCAGACCAACGAGGCGGCCTACGCGCTCGGCAAACTCGCCCGCGGCGGTATCGGCACCCGGCACTACGACGCCAACACGACGCTGTGTATGGCCTCGGCCGTCACCGCCTACTACGACGCCTTCGGGAGCGACGCGCCGCCGCCGACCTACGACGATATCCCCGACGCGAAGACCCACCTCGTCTGGGGGGCGAATCCGGCCGCCGCCCACCCGGTCATGTTCCGGTGGATCCGCCAGTCGGCCACCGAAGCGGACTCCGAACTGCTCGTCGTAGATCCGATCGCGACCGAGACGGCCGACGAGGCCGATCGCCACGTCGCGCCCGATCCGGGACAGGATCTCGCGCTCGCGCGGGCCGTCCTCGCGCGCGTCGTCGACACCGATCGGGTCGACGAGACGTTCGTGGCCGAGGCGACCGACGGGTTCGACTCCCTCCGGCAGAAACTCCCCGACGCGGCCGCGGCAGCGAAAACTGCGGGCGTCTTTCCGGACGACGTCGATCGACTCGCCGCGGCGCTCGAGGATCCCGCGCTCGTCTACTGGGGGATGGGCGTCAACCAGAGCGTCAACGGCACGGCGATGGCGGGCGCGTTGATCGACCTCTGCCTCGCGACGGGCAACCTGCGCCCCGGTTCGGGGCCGTTCTCGCTGACCGGGCAGGCGAACTCGATGGGAACGCGGGTCTGTTCGTCGAAGGGGACCTGGCCCGGCCACCGCCCCTTTACGGATCCGGACCACCGCGAGCGAGTGGCCGACGCGTGGGACGTCCCTCGCTCGCGACTTCCCGACGACCCGGGTCCCGGCCCGGTCGGGATCGTCGACGCGATCGGCGACGACGTCGAGGCCGTGTACGCGGTCGCGACGAACCCCGCCGCGGGGCTCCCCGACGCGACCCGCGCCCGCGAGAAACTCGCCGACGCGTTCCTCGTCGTGCAGGACGCCTTCCGCAGCGAGACGGTCGAACTGGCCGACGTCGTGTTGCCGGCCGCGACGTGGGGTGAGTCCGAGGGCACGGTCACGAACATGGAGCGGACCGTCTCCCGCGTTCGCGCCGCAACGGAGACGCCCGCCGGGATTCGGACGGATCTCGAGTGGATCCGCGCGATCGGCGATCGGCTCGCGCCCGGACCGTTCGACGGCCCGTGCACGCCGGCGGCCGTCTTCGACGAGCTCGCGGCGCTGACCGCGGGGACGCCCGCCGATCTCTCGGGGATCAGTCACGATCGGCTCGATTCCGAAATCGCGGTCCGCTGGCCGGCGCCGGCGCCCGACGTCTCTGGGGGGTATCGATACTATGAGGGGAGCGATGCGGAAGGCTCCGAGCCGACGTGGACGTTCCCGACACCCTCCGGTCGCGCTCGGTTCTCCGGCGCCGACGCGCGTCCGCTCCCGGAGCCGACCGACGAGGAGTACCCCCTCGCGCTGACGACGGCGCGGCGGCCGGACGCCTACAACACGGGCGTTCGCACCCGCGAGGCGGAGCCGCCGATCGCCCGCGTCGGTCCCGCGACGGTCGCCGCGTTCGCGCCGGTCTTCGAGGCCGAGGGACGATCGGCGGGGAGCGATTCCGCGTCCGAGCACGAATCCGACGCCGATCGCCGGTACGGCCGCGTGGTTTCCCGCCGCGGATCGGTCACCGTTCGGATCGAGTCGGACCCGTCGATCCCCGACGGCGTGGTCTGGCTGCCGATCCACCACTCCGCGGTCAACGACCTCACGCTCCCCGCGGTCGATCCGCGATCGAAGGAGCCGAACGTCAAGCAGTGTGCGGTCCGGTTCGAGCCGCCCCGTCGGTCCGGCGACCGGCCGATCGCGGCGTCGGCCGGCGACTGACTCCGGACTTCGCCGCCGTCACCGTCGTTCATTGCGCTCTCGGGAACCGGTCGTCAAGCGCGAACGATCGACGTTTCTGGGTTCGCGATCGTCTCCCTCGATCGTCCACGTTCTTCGGATCGACTGCTCGTCACCGTCCTAATACAGACTAGAGCCGATTGAACATCTCACGCACGGCGCCAGAATCGACTAATAATTGGGTATTTGTAAACGATTAGGATTATATTGCGTGGAAATGTGGGTGTGTAACGTGAATTACGAGATATTCGGCAGCAAAAAACCAGGGTTTAGTCACGATCGGTCGAACGGGGACCGGGTGGTGCTCGATGGCGCATAAGAAGGAGACGTACAAGGAGGGCTGTTACGGCGACGAGGTTCGCGAGCACATACTCGACTTCGCGGAGACGGGGTTCGAGTCGATCTCCGAGGAAGAGTACGACGAGTGGTTCACCCGGTTCAAGTTCTGGGGGCTGTTCCACCAGCGCGACGGCCAGGAGTCGTATTTCATGATGCGCCTGACGAACGCGAGCGGCATCCTGGAGCCGGGACAGCTCCGGGCGATCGCCGAGGTCGCCCGCGACTACGCGACCGGACCGGTCGAAAACCCCGAGTTCGGCAACGGCTGGATCGATCTGACGACTCGGCAGTCGATCCAACTGCACTGGGTCGAACTCGAAGACGTCCCCGAAATCTGGGAGAAGCTGGAGTCCGTCGGCGTCAGTTCTCGATCGGCCGGCGGCGACACGATGCGCAACATCTCGGGCTGTCCGCTCCACGGGAAGGCCGAGGAGTTCGTCGAGTCCGGGCCGCTGCTCGAACGCTTTCAGGAGGAGCTGCGGGGTGACGACGCGCTCGCGAACATGCCCCGGAAGTTCAACATCAGCGTGACCGGCTGTGCGGTCGGCTGCGCCCAGGACTCGATCAACGACATCGGGTTCGAGCCGGCGACGAAGGAGATCGGCGGCGAGGCGGTGCGAGGATTCAACGTCCGCGTCGGCGGCGGTCTCGGTGGCCGCCAGCCGCGCGCTGCGACGCCGCTCGACGTCTTCGTTCGGCCCGAAAACGCCTACGAGGTCGGCCGCGGCTTCGTCGAACTCTACCACGACCACGGCGATCGGCAGACCCGATCGAAGAACCGCACTCGATTCTTCGCGGACGACTGGGGGATGGCGAAGATCCGCGAGACGCTTCAGGCGGAGTACGTCGACTTTGAACTCCGGACCGCGGGAACGGATCTCCGCGAGACGTACACGTACAACGCCGGGAAACCGGCCGCGGCCGGCCGCCACGACCACGTCGGCGTCGGCGACCAGGCCGACGGCCGGAATTACGTCGGTCTGAGCGTCCCGATCGGTCGGCTTTCGGCCGCGGATGCGATCGAACTCGCCGACCTCGCCGACGAGTACGGTTCCGGCGAGGTTCGGCTCACCCGCCGGCAGAATCCGATCCTCGTCGACGTCGCGGACGCCGATCTGGCGGCGCTGTTCGACGAACCGCTGCTCGAGACGTATCCGCCGAAACCGAGCGTCTTCGAGCGCGGCGCGATGGCCTGTACCGGCACCGAGTTCTGCTCGCTCGCGCTCACGGAGACGAAGGTTCGGATGGCCCGGATGCTGCGCTGGTTCAACGAGAACGTCGACCTCCCGGACGACGTGGCGCAACTCAAGATGCACTACTCCGGCTGTACGGCGGACTGCGGTCAGGCGATGACGGCCGACATCGGGCTGCAGGGGATGCGCGCCAGGAAGGACGGCGAGATGGTCGAGGCGTTCGACATCGGCGTCGGCGGCGGCGTCGGCGAGAATCCCTCGTTCGTCGAGTGGATCCGCCAGCGGGTGCCAGCCGACGAGGCGCCGGGCGCGATCCGGAACCTGCTCGAGGCGTTCGCCGCACACCGTGACGAGGGGCAGACGTTCCGCCAGTGGGTCGATGCGACCGGAACGGAAGCGCTCGTCGAATTCTGCGACCCCGAGGAGACGGACTTCGAGGCGCCGTACATGACCGACGGGAAGCAGGCGTGGTACCCGTTTGCCGGCGACGAATCGGCGGACGCTGCGACGGCGAGCGAGTCGACGGCGCCGTCGGACGACTGACGCGAGCGGCGGTTTCCCTCGGACGACGGATTCGCACTCCGTCGTGAAACGGCGCACCAGCAGGCGGTAACATTTTTTGCACACGGCCGCGTTATTTACGATCACGAATTCGGCCATTCCGATACGGATTCGACCGATCGACACCCCTACTCGATGCTCTCCCAGCTACTGCTCATCCAGGCGATCATCGTCGGCACCCTCGTCCTACTCACGGGCATCGTCTGCGGCGTCAACCCGTTCCGTCTCGACCGGACGGAGGTCCGGACGAGAATCATCCGCATCGCTCCGATCGCCGGCTTCCTCGGACTCGTCTACCTGTTCAACCGGAGTTCGCACACGACCGGCCAGAACCTCTCCCGGCTGATCGGAGTGAACGTCACCGACGAACTCCGGGCCGTCGAAGGCGACTTCGTGGCCCACCTCCAGGCGGCCATCCCGCACGACCTCGCCGGCTACTTTACCTTTATCTACCTGTTCGGTTTCATGTTCGTCCTGGTCTTTCCCGTGGTGGCGTACTTTCTCCTCCCGACGCGCCGGTATCTCACGACGCTGTTCGTCGCCTACGCCGTCAACTACGGCATCGGGGCGATCTGTTACGTGGTCTTTATCGCGTACGGGCCGCGGAAAACGTTCGCCCACGTCGGCCAGCCGATGTACGAACTGTACCCGGAGGTCTCGACGCTCACAGGCGCGGTGAACTCGAGCGCGAACGTCTTTCCCTCCCTGCACGCGTCGCTGGCGGTCACCGTCGCCCTGCTGGCTTGGCTGACCCGCGACGAGTACCCCCGCTGGACGTGGATCGCGACGGCCGTCACGATCAACATCGTCATCGCGACCATGTTCCTCGGGATCCACTGGCTGATCGACGTGGTCGCCGGGGCCGTCCTGGCCGTCCTGAGCATCCTGATCGCGCTGCGCGTCGTCCCCCCGATGGAGGACGTCGATCGCGACCCGAGAGCCGCGCTGGGGAACCGGAAGCCGTGACCGCGTCGTCGCCTACCGGTGCTCGCGGGTTCGCTCGTACGCGTACTCCAGGGCGTTTTCGAGCGATCCCGGGCCGTCGTAGCTGGTCGAAAAGAGGGCCATGAACTGGCGGGCGATCCGATCGCAGCGTTCGAATAAGAGGACGGTTCTGACGCGAATCGTCTCGGAGAACTCGAGTCCGGGATAACTCGTCGCCGTGAGCGCGTAGCCGGGGTGGTCGTCGCCGTCGAGGGAGGCCGGGGCGACCCTGAGCCGCAGATCGCCCGACTCGTGACGGTAGATCCAATATTCCAATTCTCGATCGCTGTGGGCGGGGGTGTAGGTCCGACTCGTTTCCGTCGTCCAGTCGGGCGGCACGTCGTCCATCGAATACCGGTACCAGTCGAAAGGCTACGTTCGTATCGTCCGAAGCAATATTCCCGCACGATGTCTACATTACTGGTCGAACGGCGGTCCGGATGGCTGGAAATAGATTATATTCTGGACGATCGACCGCCAGTAGTGCTGGAAATCGACGATCGGCATTATCGAGCGTTCCGCGGCAACTCGCCTCCACGGGAGTCACCGAACGTCGTCTCTCGCGTCCCCGTCGACCGCTAGCCGTCGGTTTCGGTGCGGTCGTCCGTTCGATCGCCGACGTCCTCCTCGGGAGCGATCTCCGCTTCCGGGTCGTCGTCCGTCACCTCGTTCGGATCG
Organism: Halosolutus gelatinilyticus; assembly: GCF_023028105.1. NCBI lineage: Archaea > Methanobacteriati > Methanobacteriota > Halobacteria > Halobacteriales > Natrialbaceae > Halosolutus > Halosolutus gelatinilyticus. The sequence goes on along the minus strand of NZ_CP095491.1, from coordinate 1,308,786 downwards.
ACGTCGACGTCGTCGCGGGTTCCCGATCCGATCGTCTCCCGGTCCTCGGGGGCTTCGCCGCTGACCTCTTCGATCGGATCCGCCGTGGGGTCCCTGCGTCGTTCCCGATCGCCGTCGATCTCCCCGGCGGCGTCTGACAGGGACGGATCGTCAGTATCTCCCTCGACGCCGGGATCCGATTCGTCGAAATCGTCCATCCCGGGGTCCGTGTCGTCGATATCGTCCGGTTCGGTATCGGTCTCATCCTGTCGATTCGCGTCGGGACCGGCGCCGCCGGACCGCTCCGGTTCGGCGTCGGTCTCGTCCTGTCGGCCGACCTCGGGATCCGACCAGTCGGGTTCGTCCGCGTCCGAATCGGTTCCGGATCCGCCGACGTCCGTTTCGACCTCGTCGATCGAGTCGACGGGCTCTCTGGGAGACGTGCCGGCCCCCCGTTGCTCGTGCGCTCTGGAGTGGCCGCTCTCCCCTTCGTCCTCCATCGTCCCCATCTCGTCGTACTCGTTCGAGACCTCGGCGTCGAGTTGGATCCTTTCGTCGGTGATTTCGGCGACCGCGTCGCTCGCGACCGGCAGCGGATCGTCCGATCCGTCGCCCCAGTCGAGGGCGGCCTTGATCGAGTCCGCGACGCCGGGGTCCGGATCGACGTACGCCGTGTTCTCGTCGGCGGCGATCACGACGCCGATCGGCTCGCCCGCCGCAGTTTCGACGGTCTTGTCGATGTCGTCGTCCGAAAACTGTGGGCTCATACGTCGGGGTAACGGCGATGGCCGGAAACCTTCCGTGCCTGCGGAGTCAGGGCATCTCGTCGAACTGATCGCCGCCGACGCCGTCGGCCCGCTTCGCGATCGTCTACTCGGTTCGCGTTCGTCGAGCGGGGACGTCGTCATGGTACGCGCAGGCGCCGAATCGATCGATATGTTATTTAGTTCGAATGATAATATACTCGTGTATGGTTAGTACGGAGACAAAAATAGTGGCTATCTTCGTGGTACTCGGAATCGTTCTCTGGTACGGCACGATGGCCGCTACCGACAGCGCAGTCGCCCAGGGAGTCGTCCTCCTCGGCGTCGGTATCATCGTTCCGACGATAATAAACGAGTGGAGAGAACAAACTGAAAGTTGAGCGATTCGCTCGGGAAGCACGCTTGCTCACCGATCGCCCTAACTCGACGCGATCGAACACGCCGGTTCGTGAAGGGTCTCCGTCCGCTGTCGAAGCCGCTCGGATTACTGACCTTCGTGAGGCCGGCAGCAGAATACGTTTGAGCGAGCATTGTCACCCGCTTGACGAAGTGGAAGAGCGTCTTTCCCATACCACCACTCTCCCGGTTTGCTAGCCTAGTCTTATCGGCTTCCCTAGACACGTGCTACGAGTTCAATAGCGCCGAACGATTACGGAACGATATGGGAACGCTGCGTTTCGATCATGTGGGTGTTGTCGTCGATGACCTCGACGCCGTGGCCGCGTTCTTCCTCGACCTGGGATTCGAGCGCGAGGGCGGGACGCTGGTCGAGGGCGAGTCTGTGGACGAGATCAACGGGCTCGACGGCGTCCGAGCGGAGGTGATGATGGTGCGAGCGCCGGACGGCAGCGGCACGCTCGAACTCGTCAAGTACCATGCGCCGGCCGACAACGAGAGCGCACACCCCTCGCCGGCGAACCGGCTGGGCTTCCGGCACATCGCCATCGAGGTCACCGGATCGATCACGCGCACACTGCTAGACTGGACGTCGATCACTGCGATCAACGCCCCTTCGTGGAGGCGGTCGACTCAGCGATCGATCGCTCGGCCCGCGCAAAAACGGCAGTCGGGTGCTGTCGCACCCCCAATCCGTTCCCCCTACTCGTTCGCGCTCCGATTCCGATCGCGGGTGTGGCCGAGCGTTTCGGGCGAGACCCGACAGCCACACGGCGCGGCGACGAATTCGTGCGGGCCGGTCCCCACGATCACCGCGATCGGCGCGTCGCAACCGGGACATCGCGTCCCCGAGTCCCCGATCGAGGACGCGTCAGCGGATGCGTCGGTCATCGATCCACCCGGTATCGATCCCCGCGATCGCTCCGGACCCGCGGCCGCAAGCGACCGGCCGCTCGATCGCTCGCCGCGATCGCCGCTGGCCGGACGATTCGATCGCCGTAGCTGTTTGCGAGCGATACTGTCGTCGTGCGAGACGTTTATGTCTCGTGAGTAACAAGCGTAGCATGGCTTTCGAAGCCTGTCGGCTTGGAAGCCAGTCTCGGGTGTTCCTGCACCCGGGCATTTGGGCGCATGCCCCTGCGACTCGTTGGAGACGACTTCCGGGAAAATATTCACGTTAGATTAACTTATAGCTATTGGAACGTGTTCTACATCGAGTCTGTGCACGGGAGAAATACTCGACGCTACTCGACGCTCGAAGCCGATTCCCGCTCCGATCAATCGGACTCCGCCGCGTCCTCGCCACCGGGGCTGACGCTCCCCGTCCGGTAGCCGTGCAGGTCGAGCGTGACGTGCTCGAACCCGAGGTCCGAGAGCGCGTCGCGGACGGTTTCGACGAACCCCTGATCGAGCGCCCGATCGAGTTCGTCCGGCGCGATCTCGATGCGGGCGAGGCCGTCGTGATCGCGGACGCGGAACTGGTCGAATCCCCACTGACGCAGGAGGGCCTCGGCCCGTTCGACCCGGGTGAGTCGCTCCTCGGTGACTTCGAGGCCGGTCGGGATGCGCGAGGAGAGACAGGCCATCGACGGCTTGTCCGCGACCGAGAGCCCGTAGTGGGTGGCGATCGCGCGAACCTCCTCCTTCGAGACGTCGTGGGCTAACAGCGGCGAGTAGACGTCCAGTTCCTCGACCGCCTGGAGGCCGGGGCGGTGGCCCGCGCCCGGATCGTCCGCGTTGGTGCCGTCGCAGACCGTCTCGATGCCGAACTCGCGGGCGGCCTGGAACATCTCGCCCAGCCGCATCGTCCGGCAGTGATAGCAGCGATCGTCGTCGTTCTCGACGAACCGATCGCTCTCGAGCTCGGAGAACTCGACGATCTCGTGGCGGATGCCGATCTCCTCGGCGACCCGCGTCGCGTCCTCGAGTTCGGCCTCGGGGAGCGTCTCGCTCTTCGCGGTGCAGGCGATCGCGTCCTCGCCGAGGGCGTCGTGGGCGAGCGCGGCCACCACGCTCGAGTCGACCCCGCCGGAGAACGCGATCAGCACGCCGTCGTGGGTCTCGAGGTCGGCGCGGGCGGCCTCGAGTTTCGCCTCGACCCGTGTCATGGCCCCCCGTTTGCACCGGACGGGCAAAAGCGCGTTGTCGTCGCGGCGCCCGCCCCGATCGATCGCTCAGGCGCCGATCGACGCCGCGAGCGCTTCGCGGGCCGCCGGCGGCACGTCCGCTTTGGTCATCCGCTCGTCGATCCACCACCGACGCTCGAGGACGATCGCGTCGTCGGTCTCGCGGCGGCCGTCGAACCGATCCCAGGGGGTGAACTGGTAGCCGACCGCGCCCGTTTCGGTGAACCGGAGGCCGTGCTCGCAGGCGTCGTACGTGCGCTGTCGATCGCCGGTTATCCAGGTGGCGACCGTGAAGGCGACGATGCCCGACAGGAAAAACGAGGGAGCGCCGTACCAGACGACGACGAAAAACGCGCCGACGCAGCCGACGGCGCCGAGGGTGACGACGACGGTTTTCCGTCGTCGTCTCGTCGCGTCGGCGCTCGCGGTCCACGACGCGCGTCGATCGCCCGCGGCGCGTTCGGCGTAGGCGGTGGTCCCGGTCTGCCAGACCCCGATTCCGACGAGCGCGAGCGCGAACGACCACGGGAGCGGCGTACGGTATGCCTCCGAGACGAGCCCGTACTCGAGGCCGACCACCAGTACCAGACACGACGCCAGCGGGACGGCCATCGGCAGCGTCAGGAGCCGCCGCCGCCCCATCGCGACCCACAGGGAGGGCCGTCCGCCGGCGGCGAGCGCGACGATCGCGGCGGCGAGCAGGCAGCCGACGAACAGCGGCGTCCGCCCGAGACCGACGCGGGTTCCGACGGCGGCGGCGATCACGCCGACGTAGCCGCCGGTGATGATCGACGGCGCGTCGAGGGGGATCTCACGCGACATTCGTTACATTCGGTTGATGGGAATTCGGGTTAAGCCTGCCGGTGTTCGCAACTGGCCGACCCGCTCAGACCTCGACGGGGTGGCCGCGTTCGGCGCTCTCGGACAGCGCGTCGATCGCGCGCATGTTGGCGATCGTCTCCTCGCCGCCGGTCCGCGGTTCGCGCCCCTCCTCGACGCTCGCGGCGAACGCTTCGATCTCGAGGCCGTACTGGTCGACGACGTCGAAGGTCTCGACGGCGCGGCGGCCGTCGATCTCGTACTCGAGTTCGAGTCGCTCGTCCGACGGCCCGTTGAACGCGTCGTCGACCTCGATCCAGCCGTTGTCTGCCTCGACGCGGTAGCGCTGGACCTCCTGCGTGTCGAACCCGCAGGCGATCCGGGCCGACGCCCCGTCGTACTCCAGAACGCCCGCCAGTTCCGTGTCGACGCCCGCCCCGCGGGAGTCGTTCGCGTACGCGTAGGCTCGCTCGGGTTCGCCGAGGAACTGTCGCGCGATCGAAACGGCGTAGCAGCCGACGTCCATCAGGCTGCCGCCGGCCAGTTCCGGCGAGAGGCGAACGTCGTCCGGCCGATCGAACAGCGGGAACTTGAACGCCGCCGTCACGGATCGCACCGCGTCGAGTTCCTCGCGCGCCAGCGCGATCGCGCGCTCGGTTCGCGGGTGGTACCGGTACATGAACGCCTCCATCAGCGTCACGCCGCGCTCGGCGCAGCGGTCGACGACGTCGCGTGCTTCGTCCGCGTCGACGGCCAACGGTTTCTCGCAGAGGACGTCGAGGCCGGCGTCCGCCGCCCGTTTCGTCCAGCGGGCGTGCAACGCGTTCGGCACCGGAACGTACACCGCGTCGACGTCCGCGTCCGCGAGCAGGTCGTCGTATCCATCGTACCACTCCGGAATACCGTACGCGTCGGCGACGGACCGCGCCCGGTCCGGATCGCGGGACGCGATCGCCGTTACCTCGTGTTCCGTCGGCTCGATAGCCGGAAGGAAGGCTTTCCGAGCGATTCCCGCCGTGCTGAGAACGCCGAATCTCATGCTGTGCCGTTCCGGGAGTCGCCGTAAATACGCACCGTTCGGCCTCGACCGCCGAAGGCTGCCGAAATCGGCCTGCCGGGCGCGGATCCATCGCTCTCTCTCCGTCCAGCCGCGGGGGCGAACCTGTCGCCGATCGGTCGCCGCCAGCCGCCGGGCATTAGACAGCGCGCCGGACCGTTAAGCGGCTGTCCGTGGTAGCGACATCGTCTCCATCATGGCTCTCCAAGACCGGATCCCGCGGTTTCGATCGACGAGCGAACCCCGCGAGGGGCCGCGTGCGACGGCCGAACAGTCGCAGACCGAACACGCCGTCTACGCGGCGATTCGCGGGCTCCAGGCTGGGTTCGTCGCGACCATCATCATGACGGCGTTCCGGCTGCCGATCATGCGATCGCTGCCGCCGTCGGCGAACTTCTGGTCGCAGTACGTCGCCGGCGGCGATCCCGACGAGCACCCGATAGCCGGCCTCCTCTTGCACTTTGCGTACGGAATCCAGGCGGGCGCGATCTTTGGCGGCCTGTTCGCGCTGCAAGACGCCGAGCGATCGATCGAGCCCGAGCAGCGGGGCATCATTTGGGGAATGATCTACGGCATGGCCCTCTCGGCGTTCGGCTCGCAAGTGATGTTGAAGGAACTACTCGGTATTCGACTCGGCGGCGACGAACTCGCGCTGTTTCACGCCGGCCACCTCGTCTACGGGCTCTCGCTCGGCGCCTGGGTGGGCTCGCGAACGGAGGGTGTCGAGGATCCGGAGGAAGAGTACGAGTACGACGACGGGAACTAAATTCACAATATTGTGGTCGAGGATAGCGGTTTTTAGCAATACTACTCGAAAGTTATCAATTTCTAACAGGCGTATTACGGTCGCCCGAGACCGGTCATAACAACCTGTTTACCCCCTCGTACGCCCCGTTCGCGTATGGAGATCGGAGTCGTCGCCGGCGTCGTCCTGATCGGGTTCGTTCACGGCGTCCTGCCGGACCACGGCTGGCCGATCGCGGCGACGTACGCGCTGAACCGACGACGGCGCTGGTTGTACGGCGTCGTCGCGGCGCTGGTGCTCGGGATCGGACACCTCCTCAGCAGCGTCGCGCTCGTGGTGGCGTACGTCTGGTTCGGCGCCTTCGCCGAATTCGCGGAGGGGCCGTGGATGCGCTACGTCGCGGGCGTCCTCCTGATCCTGCTCGGCGTCCACGAGTATCGACGCGGCGGGCACGGCGATCACAGCCACCATCGCCACGAACCGGAGCGCGCGCATCGCGACGAACGCGGTCACGATCGTCACAGCCATCACGACCACCACGGGCACGATTGTCACGAACACGGTCCCCAGAATCACCACGTCCACGCTGACGGCGCTGATACCGGTGTACTCGCCCGCGTTCGTTCGGCACTTCCCGGCGGCGGCCACCACCACCTCAGCGAGGAGCACGCCGAACGGGGGCTGGCTGCCCTCGGGACGACGGCGCTTCTCCTCGGATTCGCCCACGAGGAACCCGTCCAGATCCTCGCGATCTGCGGCGGCGCCGGTACCGATCGCTGTCTCGAACTGATGCTCGTTTACTCGTTCGCGGTGATCGTCGCGATCGTTCTGCCGACGCTGCTGTTGCTCGCCGGCTACGAACGTCACCGCGATCGGATCGAGCGCTACACGCCGTATCTGCCGACGGTGACGGCGATCATCCTCGTCGGGATGGGTGCGGCGTTCATCGTCGGCCTCATCTGAGACGGCGGCACGGCGGCGGGCACCCGTCCGACCGCGGTCAGGACTCGACGGTTCTCAGTAACGTCTCGACGTCGGCTTCGAGCGCGTTCGCGTACTCGAGCCGGAGATCGCGCGCGTCGCTCCGGGTGACGTACTGCCGGCCGTCGATTCGGGTCGAGATCGGGTGGTAGTCGGCGACCGAGAACCCCATTCGATCGAGGTAGGCGGCGACCCGGTCGTTCTCGATCCCGGTGCGCATCGCGACGTCCGCGAGGTCGCACGCGGTCTCGAAATCGGGGAGCGTGATCCCATCGGTCGAGACGCGACCCGGTTCGCGGCCGCCGTGGTCGCCGATCCGGACGTTGGTGTGGTGGAGTCGCTCCATCACCGCCCGCACCTCCGCGGTCAGCCGCAGGAGCTGGCTCGGGAGCGCCGCGTCCGGCGATCGCCACTCGACGGTCGGCATCGACTCTCGCAACCGAATCGGCGTCCAGACCACGTCGTCGGGACAGAAGTGGTCCTCGACCGCGGCTTCGTCGACGCCCGCCTCGATCGCCGCCGCTTTGAACTCCTCGAACCGGCATTCGAGGCGGCGGCGCCACTCGCCGACGGTGTCGACGTAGGCCCACAGCTGACCGTGTTTCGGGAACTCTTCGTACGCCTTCTTCCGGTACCAGTAGGCCCGGGCGCCGTTCGCGACGGGCGTTCCCCGAACGTACGGCGACGAGTTGACGAGCGCGAGCGCCGGATCCAGCGCGATGAGCGCGTTGAGCTGGTCGGTGACGTTCCGTTTCTCGACGTGGATGTGCGTCCCCGCACAGTACTTGGCGCGGGCGAAGTCGGATCCGACGACGGCCTCCTGAATGCGTCCGCGCTCGCCGGAGCGGCGCGAAACCCCGTCGCAGTTGATCGGGGTTCCGAGCGGGACGAGTCGCTTGTCCAGTTCGTCGGCGCGCGAGAGAACCTCGTCGAGCTGCCGGAGAAACCGACGCCGGAGCGCGTCGATCGACTCGCACGGTTGCGTTTTCAGTTCGACCAGCGGTTCGACGAACTCCTCGACGGTCCGATCGGAGCCGTCGGTGAGTTCGCCCGGCGGCGCGAGCTCGCCGTTCCGATCGGTCACCCAGTACTCGACTTCGATGCCCGTGTTCATTCCTGATTGTCTCGGCCGTTCGGGTACTCGTTCCGACGATTCGATCGGCGCGATCGGTGAAAATCGGGCGTTCGTACGATGTCGTCTCGTTTGTTCGGTCGTGGTCGTCGAATCGAACCGCCCTGCAGCCGCATGCGGTATTTCCGAGTCGCCGGGCCGCCGAACGCAGGAGCCGTCGCGGTCCTCAGTCGCGTTCGCTCCCGGTCGCGACCGGAAGCGATAGGTCGGACTCGACGTTCTCGAACGCGTCGAGCGCTTCGCGCTCCTCCTCGAGGGTTGCTTCGAGCGGCGCGGTGACGTCGTCCGCGTAGGCCAGCCGACCGGCGAGCCTGAGTAGCATCTCGTACGACCTGATCTCGAGGCGTTCGGCCGCGAGTCCGATCTCGAAGTCGACGACGGCGGGCGGCTCGCCCGCGTCGAGGCGCACGCGACGCGACTCGGCCAGGCCGTCGACCGCCCGCGATCGACTCGCTGTCGGCCGTCGACCGAGGGCTGCGAACGCGTCCTCGAGTCGTTCCACGTGAGTTTCGGTCCGATCGCGGTGGGCCGCGAACCGATCGGCCAGATCGTGCTCGGCGTCCGCCGCCATCTCCGAAAGCAATTCCACGTGCGTTCGTTCGGCGTAATAGACGTGCTGGAGTCGGTGGCCGAACAGGTCTTCGAGCGTTTCGAGGTTCATGGATGGAGAGGTATGTGTGGCTGGATGCGTTCGACGCGGTCACCACGATCGGTCGAGCGAACTCCGGTCGGCGTTCTCGTCGACCGTCGTCGCGGCGAGCAGCGTCTCGATCGCGTCGCCGTCGGCCAGCGATTCGAGATCCGTTCGCATCGCGCGTTCCTCGTCGTAGCTATCCTGCAGCGCGTCGATGACGGCGTCGCCCTCGTCGCCGAGCGCGCCGGCGATCGCCATCGCCGTCTCGTAGGCGGTACACTCGATCGCTTCGAGTTTCAGGGCGACTTCGAGGTAGTACAGCGGCCGCAGCTCGTCGTTCAAGACGACGTTGTTGAACGCCTCCTTGTCCGCGAGCAGCCCGTCGAGTTCGGGCGCGCGCCGCGTCGACGGCTCTTCGCCGAGCACGTCGAAGGCCTCCTCGACTCGCTCGCGGTGACGATCGGTCTCCTCGCGGTGCTCGTCGATCCTCGCCCGCAGTTCGTCTCGACACTCCGTGACGCGCGCGTCGTCCAGGGTGTCGATCGCGACGTCGTTCGCGAGCGTCTCGAGCTCGGTACGCAGCTCTCGCTCGACGTAGTAGAGGCGCTCGAGTTGGGCTGCGAGGGCGTCCGCTGGCGCGTGATCGCTCGTGCTCATCTGTCGATCCTCAGAACGATTGCTGGCTTCGCATGTGTTCGTCCGTCTCGTGGGGGCTGTCTCCGCGATCGCTGTACCGGGGCCGGCCCACGGCGTCCCGACGCACGCCGTTTAAGATCGCGAGTTCGAGCTCGTCTTTGGTCTCGTAGGTCTCGTGCCCGGACGTCTCGAGGATCGCCCGCAGCGGATCCGACTCCCGCGGATAGACGATCTCGACGTCGGCGAACTCCGCGAGCACCTCCTCGGTCGTCGTGGGGAACGTCGCATCCTCGAAGAGCTGGCCGACGTCGCCGATCGCCAGCGATCTGATCTCGTCCGCGTCGTCGATGTGGCTCATCGAGGAGGGCTACCGGCATCGGTGGCAAAGCCGTACACCCTGCCCTCGACGACCGTTCAAAACGGGGGCGAACCTCTCGAATCGCCAACGCGCCGCCTCGACCGCCCTCAACGCCGATACGCGGCGACTCGGACGATCGGGACCGTCGCTCGAGCGACGCCACGCCAAGAGGTTTGACGCCGTCCGTGGAAGCCGCGCGTATGACCACCACGGAAACGCTCGCGGAATTCGTCCAGCGGACCGGCTACGGCGACCTCTCCGACGACGTTCGCGACGCGCTCAAGCGGCGGTTGCTCGACTCGATCGGAATCGCGATCGCCGCGCAGGAGGCCGAACCACCCCGGATCGTCCACCGGACGGTGACGGACCTCGAGGATAACGGCCCTTGCACCCTCTGGCTGCGCGACGGGAGCGCGTCGCCGGTCCAGGCCGCGATGCACAACACCGCGCTCGTCAGGTACCTCGACTACATGGATTCGTTTCTCGCTCCCGACGAGACGCCCCACCCGAGCGACAACGTCGGCGCGGTCGTCGCCGCCGGAGAGTACGCCGATGCCACGGGCGAGGACCTGCTCGCGGGGCTGGCGATCGCCTACGAGATTCAGGCCGAACTCGCCTGGAACGCGCCGGTTCGCGAGAAGGGGTTCGACCACGTCACGCACACCGTCATCTCGACCGCCGCCGGCGCGTCGAAACTCCTCGGCCTCGACCGCGACGAGACTCGGAACGCTATCGCGATCGCCGGGACCGCGCACAACGCGCTTCGAGTGACCCGCACCGGGAGGATCAACGAGTGGAAGGGCATCGCGTCGGCCAACGCAGCGCGTAACGCGGTCTACGCGGCGATGCTCGCGAAAAACGGGATGGCCGGGCCGCGGAACCTCTTCGAGGGCCGGAAGGGGTGGCAGGCCGTGATCTCGGGGCCGTTCGAGGTCGACCTGACGCCCGGCGAGCGCGTGCACGACGTGATGACGAAGCGCTACGTCGCGGAGACCTACGCGCAGTCCGCGGTGGAGGGCATCATCGAAGTCGCCGAACGCGAGGGGATCGACCCCGAGAACGTCGCGGGGATCAAGCTCGAGACGTTCGGCGGCGCGAAACTCATCATCGGCGGCGGCGAGGGCAACCGGTACGAGGTCGAAAACCGGGCCCAGGCGGACCACTCGCTGCCGTACATGCTCGCCGCGGCGCTGATCGATCGCGACCTCTCGCTCGCGCAGTACGAACCGGAGCGCATCCGGCGCGACGACGTACAGGATCTGCTTCGAATCGTCGACGTCAGCGAGGATTCCGACCTCACCGAGCGCTTCGAGGCCGGCGAGATGCCCGCCGTCATCGACGTGACGATGGACGACGGCACCACCTATCGGGTCGAGAAGGACGCGTTCCGCGGCCATCCGACGGATCCGATCGGGTGGGAGGGTCTCGAGGAGAAGGTCGAGACGATCACCGGAGAGCACCTCGCCGATACCGAGCGCGACGAGCTCATCGAGACGATCCGGACGATCGAAGACCGAGACGTCGCCGACCTCGCGAGCCTGCTGTCGTGACCGGGGCAGGTCTGGATCTGCCAGGACGCCGAGACCGCGAGCGACCGCCGCTCGAGCGTCCCCGTCGGAGAGTCAACCGGATGACAGAAGACTGATACGGACCGGCGGACACCGAACGGACGATGAACGACTCCTCCCGCCGGCGCGTGCTGACCGCCGTCGGCGCGTGCGCGATCGGTCTCGCGGCCGGGTGTCTCGATTCGGACGCCGACGAATCCGGGAACGCCGACTACGAGATCACCGCGGACCCAGACCAGGGAACGATCCCCGACGGCGTCGTCCAGTTTCGGGGATCGCTCGAGAACTGGGGATACTACCCCGAGGAGACGGTGCCTGACGCCGTCGAGGAGGACTGGCGAGTCCCGGATATCAACACGGGCGAACACACGGCCGCGAAGGCGAGCGCGGTTCCGCGCCCGGGCGGCGGCGTGGTGCTGCCCGGGGACACCGGCTACGTGACGGCGCTGTCGGCGGACGGCGAGGTCGACTGGCGGGGCGAAACCGACATGGACGGTCGCGGCGTCCACGGGACCCCCGTCGTCGCCGACGATCGGGTCTACGTCGGCGCCTACGACGGCGTCTTCTACGCCTTCGACGAGGAAAGCGGCGACGAGGTCTGGTCGACGAAGCTCGGCGGCTCGATCGGCTCCAGTCCCAAGTACGACGGCCGGCGGCTCTTTATGGCCGTCGAGTACCCCGACCCCGACGGGAGCACGTTCGCGGTCGACCCCGACGACGGCGAGATCCTGTGGGAGGACGATCGCAGTCGCCCGACCGACCACCCTCACTCGACGCCGGCGATCGATCCGGCGACGGGAACGATGGTGCTCGGGTCGAACGACGGCTCGCTCTACGCCTGGGACTACCCCGACCTCGAGTTCGCCTGGGAGTTCGAGACGAACCCCGAAAACGACACGGACGGCGAGATCAAGGGCCCGATCGCGACGTACGACGGCGCGGCCTTCTTCGGCTCCTGGGATCGGCGCATCTACCGGGTCGATCTCGAGGACGGGACCGAAGACTGGTCGATCGAGACCGGCGGGTTGTCGATGGTGGGGCCGGGGATCGACCCGCACGACCACGTCGTTTACGCGGGGAGCCACGACGGCACCCTGTACGCCCTCGATCCGGACACCGGCGACGAGTACTGGAAGTTCGGAACGGGTCGCCCGCTGACCGGCTGTCCGACGGTCTGTGCCGATCGAATCGTTTTCGGGTCGAAGGATCGGACGCTGTACGCCGTCGAGAAGGCCTCCGGGGACGAAGTCTGGCGAGTCGACCACGAGGGCGTCGTCACGAGCACGCCCCTGGTCCGCGACGGCGCGATCTACTACGCCGAGCGCGCCCCCGATCCGGCGCACGGCGAGACCGATGGCGGCGGGTACAAACTCGTCGCCATGGGGTGACAATTCGGCGAGCGTCGCCCCGCGAACGCCGTCGGCGACCTGTCATCGCGTCCAGATCGATCGGTGCGTCGGCGCGAACTCGGAATCCGGGACCTGTGCGGGAGCACCCGGCGTTTCGGATTCGAACGGGCGTCTGTCGGCTACTCGTCGGTCGTCCGTGAGCGCACCGGTCGAGAGACGCTACGAATCGAACCGACCCTTGGTGAGAAGTAACACGATGGGGTACGCCATGAGCAGCGCTCCGCCGACCACCGAGAGACTAACGGACGAGACGGTGGCAACGCCGTCGCGGTACGCGCCGTAATACACCCATCCGGATATCGGCAGGAACAGGAGGACGGCCGTGACGAGACCGGGCGAAAACACTCGCGTTCTGATCGTCGGGAGTATGTGAAAGAACACGGCGTTGATGAGAGCCAGCGCCGGAAACGTCAGGCTGAGCCACGGGGCTCGCCACCCGATCATGGCTGCGCTGATTCCGAGGACGATCACGCACCCGTTCGTCAGATAGAAGTCGCGCCAATCGACGTCCAAATGCAGCGTGCTCGTCGCCCACGCCCTCCAGTTGTACTGGTACTCCTCTACGATGTGCAGCGCGTAGGCGGTCACCATGACCCACAACAGGTAGTCGTATTCGACGCTCGACACGAAATCCTCTCCGAGTCTCCCTCGGGTACCGAACGTCACTGAGCCAGTTATACGTTTGCCGGCGCGCCTCTCGCGGACGTCCATACTCGTCCACTCGCCGGTGGTCGTCGGTACCGCCGGAACCGGAATATTACGTATCTCGCCGGCGTTCGACAACCCGATGCCAGCCCGACCGCATCCCGGACAGCTTCTCGCGCGCCTCGAGCGACCCACGGCGACCGACCCGACCCGACTCGCCGTCTGCTCGGACATTCACCTCGCGACGGACGCCACGGGAACGTGGAAGGTGTTTCACCGCACGGAGCGCCACCTCCGCGGGGCGGTCCGCGCGGTGAACGAACGGGATCTCGACGGGGTGATCGTCGCGGGCGATCTGACCCGCAACGGCGTGCCGGCGGAGTTCGATCTGTTCGACGAACTCGCCGACTTCGAGCCGCCGACGGTCGCCGTGCCGGGCAACCACGACTTTCCGACGACGTTCGACGAGCACGAATCGCTCCCGATCCCGGAGTTCGAGGAGCGGTACACCCCCGGAGGGTTGCCGTTCCGGATCCGGCTCGGCGACATCGCGGTGTTCGGGCTCGACAGCCACGCCGCGACCCCCGGCTCGCCCGCGGAGACGTGGGACGGTCGCATCAGTTCTGAACAGCTGATGTGGCTCGACGAGGAACTGACCGAGACCGACGCCGACGCGTCGATCGTGGTGATCCACCACAATCTGCCGGCGACGGGCGACCTCTACGCGCGGTACGGCGACGAGTTACCCGTCCAGGGCGAGGTGCCCGGTTTTTCCAACCCGGAACCGTTGGTCGACCTCCTCGCGCTGCACGACGTCGCGCTGGTCGTCACCGGCCACCTCCACTTCCCCGCGATCGAACGCGCCGACGGCGTGACGGAACTCACCGTCCCTGCCGTCTCGTCGTTTCCCCACGGCCTCCTCGTCCTCGATATCGACGAGCGGGGGACGGTCGTCCAACTCGTCCCGCTGACGGACGGCGAGGGAATGGTCGAGTCGATCGCCCACGGCTACGAGAAGGATCGGGTGTTGCTCTCGGCGGCGCAGTTAGCGACGTTCCCGCTCGTCGACGACTTCGAGTGACGCTTCGTCTCCGTCCTCGTCCGCCGCGACGATCGCCGCGAAGTTCTCGAACACCGGAGTCGCGTCGGTCGCGTCAAACCCGTTCTCGCCGTCCGTCCAGTCGAAATCCGCTTCGAGCCGATCGCGCAGCGCGACGGTGAACTCGGGGTGGAACTGGACGGTCCACAGCGGCGCCTCGCGATGTCGGGTTCCGAAGGTACGGTAGTAGTCGGTCGAGGCGATCACGTCGAGTTCGTCACCGGGTTCGGTCACGACGTCGCCGTGGACGGCCGGCACGATCGACGAGACGCCGTCGAAGAGCGGATCGTCGGCGAGATCGGCCGCCACCGGACGGGCGGTCGCGCCGACGCGTTCGACGGTACCGCCGAGCGCCGCGTTCGCGATTTGGTGGCCGAAGCAGACGCCGAGCGTGGGGATCTCGCGATCGATCAGCTCCCGCACGAGCCGTTGCTGGTCGGCGATCCACGGTCGATCGTCGACCTCGTAGACGCCCGCGGTGCTGCCCGTGAGGACGACTCCGTCGACGCGATCGAGATCGGCGCGCTCGCCGGCCGGATAGTCGATCTCGCGGGCGTCGGGAAAGTGGCCCGCGAGGGCGTCGCAGTGGTACTCCGCGGCCGGATCGACCTCGTTGCGGACGACGACCAGCGTCGGCGAACTCATCGTTCGCTATTCGATCGGGACGCGAAAAAACGCTATCGGCGATCGTCCGAACGCCGCGATCGATCGGCCCCGAGGACGATCGCGCCCGAGACGATCGCGTATCCGAAACGTGATCACCCGCTTGTTCTCGGCCCGAAATCGGTCACGGGACCATTGATAACGCAAGGATCACGCCGATTTTCGCGTCGGCTGTACGATCGCGTATGACCGACTACGAGATGCACGAACCGGAGTTCTCGGGGACGACGACCGAGGAGCGGGACGAGCCGCAACTCGAGGATTTCGGCATCTCCGAGCGCTGCTCGGATGGTCAGGGAGACTCGAACGAGTCTCGCCAGACCGACGACCTGAGCGAGGTGGCAGATCACTTCATCCTCTCCGCGTCGGGATTCCCGCCGGAGAACTTCACCGATCTCACGTTGCCCGTCGTCGATCCCGACGGCGACCTGAACAAGAACGCGCTTCAGACGACCAAAAGCGGCGGCCACGGGATCGGCGCGGTCGAGGATCTGAACGACGAAAAGGCCGAGGAGGTCGAAAACATGACCGACGACCTGGCCAACGAACACTTCGAGGACGCCGACTTCGGCGACTGAGCGCCGTTCGATCGCGGGACGTCGCTCCTTACGCCGGATTCGACCCGGAGGAGCCGCCACGGCCGAGTCGGAGTACTCTGATCACACCCTCGGCCACGAGCCCGATGATCGTCCACTTCCAGGCGAGGGCGGCGACTCCCACGAGCAGGAGGCCGCGAGTTCGGTTCCCCTGACTGAACGCCGTTTTCGCCTCCGAAAGCACCGAGATGACCGTCAGCGATCGGGTCGCCCGCGAGCCGAGGAGTTTCTTGAGCACCATACCTGTCCTACGCGTGTCGACTGGATAACGGCCCCGCCGGAGCGCGCAAGCGATCGAGTACGCGTGCTAACCGTCAGTGGGTCGGTGGACTCCGAGTCGGTCGCTGGGGTCATCGCTCGGACGGTCCGTCTCCGAATCGGCGTGTCAGGAGGTATCCGACACCGGTCGCGCTCACGAGCGTGCCGATCGCGCCGAATCCCGGAACGCTATCCCACGATTCATCCACCATCTCCTCGCCGCCCGCCGAATCTTCGCTGGCGGCCGAATCGTCGTCGACCGAATTCTCTCCCTCAGTCGGGTCCGCCGCTTCGGTGCCGTCGGAGTCGTTCGCGGCCGCCACCGTTACCGGTTTGGTCCTCGTCTCTTCGGTCCCGTCGTCGAGGACGATCGTCAATTTGACGGCGTACTCGCCCGGTTCCGCGAAGCTATGGCTCATCGTCTCGCCGGTCGCGGTGGTTCCGTCGCCGAAGTCCCACGCGTAGACAACGACCTCCCGTCGCACCGAACCCGAGTCTCTCGCGTCGAATGTCACCTCCTCCCCGGCGGTCGGCACCTCGGTGGTCGTGGCGAACGTCACCTCCGGGACCAGATTCTGGCCGAACTCGCTGACGTCCTCGCCGTCGATGCTCCGTCGGTGAAACGCCGCGATATCGCCGATCGCGGGAATGGGGGTGTGTCCCGCGTCCTCGTAGACGCGGAACTGCGCGTCCACGCCCGCTTCCCGGTAGATCTCCTGCGATCGAGGGAACCGCTCGGCGATCATGTCCTCGCCGTAGACGTCGAGAGCGAGGTCGCGAAGGTCGTCGTCCGACCACGCGTCGTCGTACGGGATGGTATCGTTGTCGTCTTCCGCGCCCATGTAGAGAAACTGGTTCACCTCGTCCACTGCATCGGCGTCGTACGGCTCGCCGGTCAGCTCCTCGAGGTCCGCGACGCCGACGTGGAACGGGAGCGGGGTACCGTCGACCTCATCGACCGGCAACAGGGGCATCCCGTTGAGTCCGCCGGCCGTCACGGACAGAACGCGATCGGGATGGAGGTGTGCGAACCGATCGACGAAGTTCCCCGACGCGGAGAAGCCGTTCAGAATGACGTCGTCTCGGCCCTCCCTGATGGGAATCCCTCGCTCGTGGAGACGATCCTGTGCGTCTTCGACCATCCGGAGCAACTGGAGATCGATTCGCTCCAGCGGTCCACCCTCGATCGCCAGCGTGCTGTCGTCGAGTGCGTGCGTGTAGTGCGTCCAGTCGACGGGATCGCTCTCCGAGCGGGGAAACACCGGAACGACGAACGGGACGCCGATCCGGTAGGCGAGCGTCTTGCCGGAATCGAGCGTTTGCTCTGCAGCCTCCCTGTGGACGGCGAAATCGTCGTCCGGCGTTCCGGTATTGACCGGTTCGACGAGGATCGGCTTCTCGGTGGGCGTCTCGTCCTCGCTCGCCGAACTATCGGGGGCGTAGAGGAAGTACGGGTAGTTGAAACCGCGTTCCGGATCGGCATCGACTCGCAACTCGTCGATGCCGCCGGTTCGTCCCGACGAGTCGACCCGAACGATCGCCGTATCCTCGTCGAGTACCGAGCCGTTCGACTCCCAGAGATACGCCGTAAGACTCAGTTCGTCGGAGTCTGACGGCAGCTCCACCGGAAATAGGTCGACGTCTTCGACGACGTCACCGGCGGCCAGATTGAGCCGTTTCCGCGAACCCCAGATGATGTCGGTAGGGTCGTTTCGACCGATCGAGACGAACCCGTCCACGTCGGTGGCGGCCCGCGCGATCGTGAGCGACGACCCGTCGGTGCGCTGATCCCGAAAGACGACTTCCGGCTCCGGATCGCTCCGTGATGCGCCCGTTATCCCGGCGATCCCCGACCCGCCGAGCGCGACGCCCGCCGTCCGTAGCATCGTCCGGCGATCGATTCGGGCTGGTCCCGTCCCGTTACCGCGGGAGTTATTCACGCAATTCATAATGCCACTTCCATAATGTTGGTTATTTATAGTTATTACGATAACAATTTCCGCCGACCACGGCTCGGTTCGTTGCGATAGCGCCGTTCGACGCTCGCGCTCACGCCGCCCGCCCGATCGTATACAGAAATGTCGGCGTCTGTCCGGCCGCCCGCGGCGCGAAGAAGTCCGCCACCACGTCGTCGTAGAACGTCAGTCCGGTCCCGCCGAGGTCGCGGTGGGCGTAGGTCGCCAGGTACAGCCGCCCCGCGGTCAGCGATGCCTCGAGTTGCGCGACTCGATAGCCTCGATCGCCGAGCGCGTCGACGATCGCGTCCAGGTCGGTCAGGAGGTACAGACAGACCGCGGCGTCCGAGCCGAGACGCTGGTCGAGCGCGAGGTGTCCCGCCTCGCTTCGGAACTCGCCGGATCGGAGGCGTTCGAGTTCGCCCTCGCCGGGGTGATAGTGGTAGCTCCCGGCGTCGAGGCCGTCGACGCCGTTGACGATCAGGTAGGGATCGACGAACGCGAGCGGATCGTCGTCCGCTCGCCTCGCGTCCATCGGAACGCCGCGAACCGCCCGATCGAGCACGGTCGACAGCTTTCGGAAGCTGATCGGCTCGCGATCGTACTCGCGACAGGAGCCGCGGCGCCGGATCGTCTCGTGCAGCGGCCGACTCGACGCGGTCTCGCGACCGACTGGATCGAGCGGCACGCGCTCGCCGTCGCCGGGATCGCGGGTTCCGATCGGACCCGCGGGCCGATCGGCGCGCCACGACTCGGTTTCGCCCCCGTCGGCGAGCGCGCCGGCGGCCCACGCTTCGTAGATCAGCGGGAACGCTTTCTCGTTCGGCGAGAGGGGTTCGGTGACGGGATCTATCGAGTCCGGATCGTCCGCGCCGGCCGGCGGCGCGTTCGATCCCGTCCCCTCGCCCTCTCCCTCGCCGATCGGGACGATCTCCAGCGGCGCCTCGCGCTCGGGATCGACGCCGATCAGGGCGGCGACCGGCCGATCGGCGAATGCGGTGACGACCTCGGCCCGGTAGTCCAGCGCGTGGGCGACGGCCAGCAGGTTCGCGAGCGTCGTCCCGGAGTCCCAGAAGGCGTGCCGGAACGTTCGCTCCTCGTACTTCCAAGCGTTTCGCCACCACGTCGAGGTCGCGACGATCGACAGCGGGGCGGTCGCAACGCCGTCGCGTTCCGTCGCGGCGGCGAGCGCGCCGCGGAAATCACCCTCGCGGAGCACGTCGAGCGACAGCGATCGGGGATCGAAGTGGTAGACGCCGGCGTCGAGCGATGCGTCGTCGTTCGAGGGCGGCGAATCACCGAGGTCTCCGCAGACGACGTACAGATCGACGTGGTACAGCGCACCGGTGGTCGCCGCGGCCCGGAACAGGAGCGTGCGGCCCCGGCGATCGATCGATTTCGTGATCCCCGCCGCGTAATAGCAGAGGGACGTGACCGTCTCCAGATCGAGGTCGTGGCTCCGGTTCGGGTCGCCGTCGGGCGTCGATTCGGCGATCGCCGCGAGCGCCGGTTGCTGTGGCGGGCGGACGCGATCGGAAAGCGACCGCGACGGCAGGTCCTCGTAGACCTTGTACGGTCGGGGCTTGTTGTCGAAATCCAGCCCGCGGCCGCCCTCGCGAACGCTTCTGGGCGAGTGTTTCGTCCGCTCGTGATAGGTTCGGGCGCCTGTCGGCATGTCGGATGCTACCACGACGAATGCGAAAAAAGCGATCGTGTTCGGATCGCGTGTGTTCAGTACGACGACGATTGAGAACACCACGAAAGCCCCTGGCGGCATCCGGTTGAGGGCCTCGTTGCGCGCTTTCTTCACTTTGTCCGGTCAGTGCTCACTTCGGCCGTCTTCCCGGCTGCCGACAGCCCGTTGCATCCCCTCCCGTGTCGGCTGGTCGGGGTTGCTATCGCGGGTGGGAATGAAAGGGGCTGCCGCCCGCGATGTGCGAGATGACGCGAGCACCGAACGAAGTGAGGCGCACAGCGAGTCGCAGCCGTCGCGGGTGGCAGGGGCTTTCGTGGTGTTCTCGAGTAGCCGTATCACTCGAAGAAATATCAAACATCTTACAAAAGAAGCGGGCGGGAACTTTTTCTCCGTTCGATGGGATAGGCCTGTCAGAAGAATGGATCTCGAGTCGATTCCGGGCGTCGGCGAGAAGACCGCCCGGGCACTGTCGGAACTCGACGATCCCGAGCGAGCGTTGCGATCGGGCGACGTCGCGCGGGTCGCCGAGGCACCCGGGATCACGCAGGGGCGCGCGGCGCGCATCGTCCGCGGGGCGATCCGCCGCGAGCACGACGATCCCGGTGGCTTCCTCGCGACCGATCGCGCCCGCGAGGTCTACCGCGAGGTGCTCGACCTGCTCAAGGAGCGGACCGTCACCGACTACGCGGCCCAGCGCCTCGAGACGTTCTACCCCAGTCCGCGCCGATCGCGCATCGAGGAGGCCCAGTCCTTCGCGGCCGACGCGGTCGATCGCGACTACGACGCGGCCGTGCTCGACGCGCTCGAGGGGGTCGAACCGCTCGCGACCCCGGGCGACGTCCGCGTGCGCGAGCGGTGTCTGGCGACCGCGAACGCCGAGCGCTACGCCGAGGCGCGCGAGGCGATCCCGGAACTCTCCGTCGAAGTGATCGAGGACGCGCAGGGACTGGCGGAGCTCGCGCGCGGCTACTCGACGGTGATCGCGCTCGACGAATCCTTCACCGGCGTCACCGTCGAGGGCGACGTGCAGGTGCGGCCGAACGCGTTCGAAAACCCCGCCGAGGTCGTCCCCGAGCGCCCGCTTGCGTTCTTCGCGCGCAACCGCGATCGGCTGCGGGCGGCGATCGCGGTCCACCGCAGCGCCGGCCTCGACCCGGATTGCGATCTCGACGCGTTAGAGGAGGGCCTGTCGCGGCTCGACGACGACGGGACGGTCGCGGGCGACGACGAACTCGATCGGCTCACCGACGCCGTCGACGACCTGGATGCGGCGGCGAGCGCGGCCGAGAGCGCCGCCAACGATCGGCTCCGGGAGGCGATCCGCGAGCAGGACGTGACGATCGAGGGCTCGGATCTCCTGTCGCTGGTCGAGCGCGGGGCGGGCGTCGACTCGCTGCTGTCGCGCGAATTGGCCGACGAGTACGCGGACGCGGTCGAGGCCGCCCGCGGGCACCTGGTCGACGCGATCGATCTCGACCCCGGCGAGGCCGAACTCGCCCGGCGCGCGTTCAGCGACGAACCGACGTTCCCGGTCGAGCGCGACGAGGACGTGATCGGCCGGCTCCGCGAGGAACTGACGGCCGCGAAGGAACGCCGCGCGGGGCGGCTCAAGCGCGACCTCGCGGCCGACCTCGCCGATCGGCGCGAGGGGGCCCGCCAGCTCGTCCGGAACGCGCTCGAACTCGACGTCGAACTCGCGATCGCCCGCTTCGCGGACGAGTTCGACTGCGCGATGCCCGAGTTCGTGTGGGAACCGACCGGGGCCGACGGCGATCCGACCGGATTCGCGATCGAGGGCGGGCGCTCGCCCCTGTTGACCGAACCGCTCGAGGCGATCGATCCGGTCGAGTACGAGGTCTCGGGGGTCGCGCTCCTCTCGGGGGTCAACAGCGGCGGGAAGACGTCGACGCTCGATCTGGTCGCGAGCGTCGTCGTCCTCGCGCACATGGGGTTGCCCGTTCCCGCCGAGCGCGTTCGGCTGCGTCGGTTCGACGATCTGCACTACCACGCGAAGACCCAGGGGACGCTTGACGCGGGGGCGTTCGAGTCCACCGTCCGCGAGTTCGCCGATCTCGCCACGGGCGGCGAGGGATCGCTCGTCCTCGTCGACGAACTCGAGAGCATCACCGAACCCGGCGCGAGCGCGAAGATCATCGCGGGCATCCTGGAGGCGCTCTCGGAGAACGGCGCGACGGCCGTCTTCGTCTCCCACCTGGCCGGCGAGATCAGCGAGATGGCCGACTACGAGGTCACGATCGACGGCATCGAGGCGGTCGGTCTAGTCGACGGCGAACTCGAGGTAAACCGCTCGCCGGTCAAACACCACCTCGCCCGCTCGACGCCGGAACTGATCGTCGAGAAACTCGCCGGCGAGGGCGAGGCGACCTTTTACGATCGGCTGCTCGAAAAGTTCGACTGACCGTCGTCGCGCGTTCGAATCGATCTCGAACGCCCCGAATCTCCTTTGAGCGTCTGGATTGTGCAAGTACAACGCCTACCGCGATCCCGGGACTTTGCCACGGCATGGCATACCAGTTCCAGTGTCCGCAGAGGGAGTGTCAGTTTCTGATCCGATCGAGCAGCAGCGAAGAACTCGAACGGCTGGTGCGAGCGCACGCGCGGGTGAGCCACCGCGGAAGGTTCGATCGAGCGGACATCGATCGGCGTACGACGCGGATCGAGGTCGTGTGAGGGCGTCGCGAACGCGCGAGCGATCTCGTCGGCCGATCGGTTTCGGACCCGATCGGCGAGCGGGCGATATCGGGGCCGAAACCCGTATTCCTGCGAACAACTAAGTAGCTTCGAGAGCGTGGTGAAAGTAATGGTGGACGACCCCGACGAGGGGATGTTGTCGTGGGACGAGTCCGTGTTCAAAAACGAGCACGTCTTCGAAATCGACTACGTTCCCGAGACGTTCAAACACCGCGAGGAACAGACCCGGAGTCTGACGTACGCGCTCCGGCCGGCGGTGCGCGGGTCGCGCCCGCTGAACGTCATGGTCCGGGGACCGCCCGGAACGGGGAAGACGACGGCGATCCAGAAGCTGTTCGACGAGGTCGGCGCCCAGACCAGCGACGTCCGGACGATCCGCGTCAACTGTCAGGTCAACGCGACCCGGTACTCGGTGTTCTCGCGGCTGTTCGAGGGAACCTTCGATTACGAGCCCCCCTCGTCGGGCATCTCGTTCAAGAAGCTGTTCGGCCAGATCGCCGAGAAACTCGTCGAGGAGGATCGGGTCATGGTCGTCGCCCTCGACGACGTCAACTACCTCTTCTACGAGAACGAGGCCTCGGACACGCTGTACTCGCTATTGCGGGCCCACGAAGAGTACCCCGGCGCGAAGATCGGCGTCATCGTCGTCTCGTCGGATCCCGCGCTCGACGTCATCGAGGAACTCGACTCCCGAGTCCAGAGCGTTTTCCGGCCCGAGGACGTCTACTTCCCGGTCTACGACCAGCCGGAGATCGTGGACATCCTCGAGGAACGCGTCAAACGGGGCTTCCACGACGGCGTCATCTCCCGATCGACGCTCGAACGCGTGGCCGAACTGACCGCCGAGAGCGGCGACCTCCGCGTCGGCATCGACCTCCTTCGCCGGGCGGGGCTCAACGCCGAGATGCGCGCCAGCCGCACCGTGGAGATGGAGGACGTCGAGCAGGCCTACGAGAAGTCCAAGTACGTTTCCCTCTCCCGAAGCCTCTCGAACCTGACCGACACCGAGCGAGCGCTGCTCGAGGTGATCGCCCACAACGACGGCGACCAGGCGGGCGACGTCTACGAGGCCTTCCACGATCGGACCGCCCTCGGCTACACGCGCTACTCCGAGATCGTCAACAAACTCGACCAACTGGGCCTGATCGACGCCGACTACGCCGACGTCGACGGCCGCGGCCGCTCGCGGTCGCTCTCGCTCTCCTACGAGAAGGGCGCGATCCTCGATCGGCTCGAGTGATCGCCGGCCGCGGTCGAGTTTCGCCGCTCGAATCTCCGCGAGTCCGATCGTCGAGCGGAGCCTGACGATCGCCGGCCCGCCGTTTAACCGCCGACGCCCCGTCGCCTCCGACATGGACTCGCTTCTGATCTACGGCTCGTACGGATACGTCGGGCGTCTGATCGCCGAAGAAGCGATCGACCGCGGGCTGGATCCGATTCTGGCCGGGCGCGATCGAGACGACCTTCGCGAGCAGGTGGACGAGCTCGGACGACCGGGACGGCGGTTCGCCCTCGACGATCCCGAGACCGTCGCCGAGGCGGTCGCGGACGTCGACTGCGTGCTGAACTGCGCCGGCCCGTTCTCGAACACCGCGGATTCGATCGTCGAGGGCTGCCTCCGGAGCGGGACGGACTACGTCGACGTCACCGGCGAGATCCCGGTCATCGAACGGATCGCCGATCGGGACGCAGAGGCCGCGGACGCCGGCGTGACGCTGCTTCCGGCCGCCGGCTTTTCGACGATTCCGATGGACTGTCTCGCCGCCCACTTGGTCGATCGACTCCCCGACGCGGAGCACCTCTCGCTGGGCGTCGACTCGTTTCGAATCCCGTCGATCGGAACGCTGCGGACGGTGATCGAGGGGATCGAAGACGGCGGCGCGATCCGTCGGGACGGCCGTCTCGAGTACGTGCCGGCGGCGTGGCGAACGCGTCGGATCGACTTCGGTCGCGGAACTCGCCCGGGCGTGACGATGCCCATGGGCGACGTTTCGACGGCGTACTACACGACCGACGTCCCGAACGTCGAGGTCTACGCGTTGATGCCCCAGCCGGCGCGACTCGCGCTGAAAGCGCATCGATTAGGCGCGCCGCTCCTGGCCCCTGCGCCGGTCCGAACGGCGCTGAAGACGCTCGCCGGGATCCGCGACGGGCCCTCGGAACGAGCGCGCCGGCGGGGATCGGCGTTCGTCTGGGGCGAGGCGCGCGCCGACGGCGACCGTGCCGTCTCTCGACTCCGGACGCCGGACCCGTACGTCGTGACGATCGACGGTGCCCTGACGACCGCTCGACGGGTGCTCGACGGCGACGTCGAGCCGGGGTATCGGACGCCGGCCGGCGCGTTCGGTTCCGAGTTCGTCTTCGAACTCGACGACGCGGACGGCTTCTTCGACGAGGAGACGCCCGACGAGACGTCGCCGGTCAGTGCGGTGCTCAGCTAGCCACCGCAGAACGGGTTGACCGCTTCGACGCGCGTTCGATCGGCGTTTGCGACCGATTTCGCGCCGGAATTTCAGTCCGATAACTATATTTCAGTGTTATATCTAATTATATGATATTCATTGAACCCTATATTCCAGAGACATTCGTTAAATCGGCCAGAGTCTTAATTAAGGATGCCTGACGATAGGGGGGTATGACAGACTTCGAACTTTTGCGGCGGCGGTTCCTGCAAACGGGGGTTGCACTCGGGGCCGCCGGAGCGCTTCCCTGGAAGACCGTGGCGGCGTCGGAATCGTCGCCGGACCTAGAGAAGTTCGTCCAGCCGCTGCCGATTCCGGCGGTCAGGAAGCCGGATGGGCGAAAGCGCGGGGCCGACTACTACGAGATCTCGATTCGGGAGTTCGAACGGAAGGTCCACCCGGATCTCCCGCCGACGACGTTCTGGGGCTTCGACGGCCAGGTTCCGGGGCCGGTCATCAAGGCGCGTCGCAACAAACGGATCAAAGTCAACTTCGACAACAGCGAGTTGCCCGAGGAGCACCTCTTCGAAGTTGACGACCTGATCCACGGGACGAAGCTCGAAGACTACGGCGGGTACGACGGGCCGGTCCCGGAGGTCCGGACGGCCATCCACCAGCACGGGCTCAAGGTGGAGGAGGCGAGCGACGGCCAGGGCGCCATGTGGAAGGCGCCCGACGGGACGACCGGGCCGCGGTTCGTCAAGCACGTCCACGACCTGCCGAACCGGCAGGACCGGACGACCACGACGTACCACGACCACGCGAAGGGCATCAGCCGGCTCAACAACTACGCCGGCCTGAACGGCTTCTACATCATCGAGAGCCCCTGGGAGAAGTGGCTGAATCTCCCGCGCGGCGAGTACGACGTGCCGATCATGCTCCAGGACAAGACGTTCAACGAGGACGGATCGCTTCACTACCCGGACTCGTTCGTGGCGGATTTCGCGGGCGACACCGCCTTTGTCAACGGCGCCGTCTGGCCGTACATGGAGGTCGAGCCCCGCCGGTACCGGTTCCGGCTGGTCAACCAGTCGAACGCCCGGACGTTCGGCCTCTCCCTGGAGAACGACCACGGGCACGACGCGCCGCCGATGTACCAGATCGCGCCCGATCACGGGTTCCTGGAGGAGGTCGTCTCGATCGGCCATCACGGCGACCTCGACTCGCTGTTGCTCGCGCCGTTCGAGCGCGCCGAGGTCGTCGTCGACTTCTCCGAGTACGCCGGCGCGACGCTCACCCTGACCAATGGCGCCGAGTTCCCGTTCTCGGGAACGGGCGATCACGGCGGTCACGACGACCATGACGGTGGCATGGATCACGGTGACGACGGCATGGACGGGATGAGCACGGGCGACCACGGCGACGACGAGATGAGCCATGACGACGGTGACATGGATCACGGCGATGGCGACATGGGCCACGGCGACGACGGTATGGACCACGGCGGCGGCGATTTCCCGGGGCTACCGGAACTCATGCAGTTCCGCGTCGGTCACTCGGCCAACGGGGCCGATCGCAGCACCCACCCGGCAGATCTGTACCTGCCTCACTGGCCCAAATACCACGAGTACGCGGCCGCGGAGACCCGTCAGATGACGATGGGCATGCGGATGGGAGAAGACCCCGCGCTCCACGTGTTAAACGGCAAGACATCCTACGAGGGCGGCGACTACGCGAAGCCCCAGTACGGAACGACCGAAATCTGGGAACTCAAGAACGAGGGTCACCACTCCCACCCGATTCACCTGCACCTCGTCGACTTCGAGGTCATCGGACGCGGTCCGGACGGGACCGACGACCCCGCGCCGAACGAGCGCGGTCCGAAGGACACCGTTCGCGTCGATCCGGGCGAGACGGTCCGGATCATCACCCGGTTCGACGGCTTCGCCGGGAAGTACATGTGGCACTGCCACGTCTTAGAACACGAGGATCACGCGATGATGCGCCCGTTCGAGGTCGTCACGGGCGACTTCGGAAGACACCCCGGATGGGGGAAGGGCTGGGGAGGCCGCAGGGGCCGCAAGGGTCGCAAAGGCCGCAAAGGCCGTGGAAGTCGACGGGGCCGAAAGAGCCGCAAGGATCGAAACGGCTGGTGGGACTGAACGGACCGGACGAACCGGGAACCGCTACAACGGCATCGATCGCGCTCTCGCGCTCGGCGAACGGCTGGACGAGACGCGATCGTCCCCGGATCGGGTCCCGGAAGCGAGACCTGAGCGAGTCGGCGGGCCGCGGCCGCGTCCCGATCCCGGCAGCTGCCGCCCGAACGATGAGGGGCGGCGTTCCCGTGGCCACGGACATGGAACGCGCAGAACTCGTTCGGACGGTCAGCGATCGCACCGAAAGCGACGAATCGGCCGCCGAGAACGCGACGCGAGCGGTTCTTGCTACGCTCGGCGAACGGCTGAGCGCCGACCAGGCCGCAGACCTCGCCGCGCAACTCCCGGGCGATCTGAGCGAGCACCTCACGGAGGGCGAGTCCGGCCAGCGCTTCTCCGAGGAGGAGTTCGTCTCCCGGATCGATCAGCGCATGGAGACGGTCGATCTCACCGGGCAGGAGGCCGCGACGACCGTGATCGGGACCGTTCTCGAAGCCGTCGACGAGCGCGATCGCGCCGCGGTCGTCGACCAGTTCCAGCACTACGGCTTCGAGGAACTGCTCGCAGAGACGAACGCCGACGTCGACGTCCAGGACCGATCGCCGCGGGAATACTAGGACTCGACGGGAGAACGATCGCTCGGTGCGGAAAGAACGAGTGGCGTAAACTGAACCGCTACGAGAGGTAGAGAATCGCTCCGAGCCCGAGCAACACGATCGGAGTCAGTATATCGGTGAGGAGAATCCCACCCGCGTTCGCGGGATTGAGGTTGCCCCGCGTGCGGATCTCGCGGATGTGAACGGACGCGGCCCCGAGCAGGAAGATCGAGATGCCGATCGCGGTTGCGATCCAGAACCCGCCGCGGAACGGGATGCAGAGCAACCCGAGGGCGCCGAACGCGAGATTCGCGAACGCGATCTCCGTCTGAAAGGGATTGCCGGTCGGCCAGCCGATGAGGGTAGCGATTTCGTCGGCCTTGAAGTAGTGGCCGAGAAACGCCCATATCCCCTGGAGGCCGACCGTCACGACCAGAAACGAGAGCAGGAACGCCTCGACGGGCGCTGTGTTCCAGATGGCAATCTGGGCGACCGCGAGTACGATCGCGCCAGCGGGAAACGCGAGCGGCTGGGCGTAGTCCCGGGGTCGATAGTCGTCCTTCGCTGCGGGTTGTTGCTCATCACGTTCTGGGGACGATTCGGCGGGCGGCGATCGTGTCGAATGCGTAGTCATGTCGTATTTCACACGTGTGTGAAGCAGTTCTACTACGTCTCGCAACAGCATAAAGCGGTCAGCAACCGATACTGACTATCTCGCGGACGGGCACGATCGCCCTCGCCTCGGAGGGCGCGTACCGATCAGGCTTGGTCGATCCCCCGCCGGTACTCTTCGATCGTCTCGATCGCCGACTCGACCTTGGCTTCGGTGTTGCCGTCGGCTCGCTCGCGGACCTGGCGGAGGGTGTTGAGCCGTTCGTCGAGCAGGGCGTGATCCGGTTGGGTGTCGCCCATCACGTAGTCGGCGAACGCGTCCGTCGTCTCGCGGATATCGTCGCGGACGTCGTCGTCGGCCGACTTCGCCGCCTCTTCGAGGTCGTCGCGCGCCTGCTGGAGGTGGTCGGTCATAGGCGTGGCAACCACGACCCGGCCCATAACGGTTGGCCGGGCAGGAGCCACGTCCGCTCGGGCCGGTGGCGTTCGCCGGACCGTACTCGTCGGCGCGATCGGGCGACGGTCCGCGATCGCCACCGTACGATCCCGTTTCGATCGGTAGGGGCCGCATACGGCGATCGAGCCCGGCCGGGATCCGCTCAGTCGGCGGCCGCCTCCCGGACGAGCGAGACGAAGTTCTCGAAGACGCGATCGGCGGTTACGTCCGCGTAGGTGTGCTCGGTCTCGGTCCACCCGAAGTCGGCCTCGATCCGCCGGTGGAAGTCGCTCGTGAGTTCGGGGTGGAACTGGACCGTCCACAGCGGCGCGCTCCGGTGGCGGGTTCCGAAGTGCGGCGAGTGGTCGGTCGCGGCGATCACCGCCATGTCGTCGCCGGGTTCGAGGACGACGTCGCCGTGGATCGCCGGCACGATCGGTTCGACCCCCTCGAAGAGCGGGTCGTCCGCCAGGTCGACGGCGACGAGCCTGTGGATCGTCCCGACGTGTTCGACTCGACCGCCGAGCGCCGCGTTCGCGATCTGATGGCCGAAGCAGACGCCGAGCGTCGGAATCCGGCAATCGACGAGTTCGCGAACCAGCGCCTGTTCGTCCGCGATCCAGGGTTCGTCGTCGACCTCGTAGACGCCGGCCGTACTCCCCGTCAGGACGACGGCGTCGACCCCGTCGAGATCGGGCCGATCGCCGCCCGGAAAGTCGCACTCCAGACAGCCGGGAAAACACTCCGCAAGCGCGATCCGGTGGTAGTCGTACGCCTCGTCGATTTCGTTGTGGACGACGAGGATCGTCGGCGAAGCCATGGACACACGGTACGAGGCGTAGCGAGATAGTCCTGCAGGGTCACTCGCCGCTCGTGAACCGGTCCGCGCGTCGGCGCGGCTCGATACCGCGCGGATAAGCGTGCCCGTAAAGTGGCTTCGATCCCTACCCGAACCATCGTGAGCGACACTCGAGGCCCCCTCCAGCCGGACCGTCCCGACGCCGATCACCCGTTCGAGGTCGACGCCCCCTTCGAGCCCGCGGGCGATCAGCCCGAAGCGATCGAGCAGCTAGCCGAGGGCTTTCGGTCGGGGATGGAAAAGCAGACCCTGCTGGGCGTGACGGGGTCGGGCAAGACGAACACCGTCTCGTGGGTGATCGAGGAGGTCCAGAAGCCGACGCTGGTGATCGCCCACAACAAGACGCTGGCGGCGCAGCTGTACGAGGAGTTTCGAACCCTCTTTCCCGACAACGCCGTCGAGTACTTCGTCTCCTACTACGACTACTACCAGCCCGAAGCCTACGTCGAGCAGACCGACACGTACATCGACAAGGACGCTTCGATCAACGACGAGATCGATCGGCTTCGCCACTCCGCGACGCGCTCCCTCCTGACGCGCGAGGACGTGATCGTCGTCGCGAGCGTCTCGGCGATCTACGGGCTGGGCGACCCGCGCAACTACGTCGACATGTCCCTGCGCCTCGAAGTCGGCGAGGAGGTCGGCCGCGACGACCTCCTTGCGCGCCTGGTCGACCTGAACTACGAGCGCAACGACGTCGACTTCACGCAGGGCACCTTTCGGGTTCGCGGCGACACGATCGAGATCTTCCCGATGTACGGCCGCTACGCCGTCCGCGTCGAACTCTGGGGCGACGAGATCGATCGAATGGTCAAGGTCGATCCCCTGGAGGGCGAAACGAAGGGCGAGCAGCAGGCCGTCCTCGTCCACCCCGCAGAGCACTACTCCATTCCGGAGACGAAACTGGAGCGGGCGATGGAAGAGATCCGAGAGGACCTCGATAAGCGCATCAGCTACTTCGAGCGCACGGGCGACCTGCTCGCCGCCCAACGCATCGAGGAGCGGACGACGTTCGACCTCGAGATGATGCAGGAGACGGGCTACTGCTCGGGCATCGAGAACTACTCGGTGTACCTCTCCGATCGCGAGTCCGGCGACGCGCCGTACACCCTGCTCGACTACTTCCCGGACGACTTCCTCACCGTCGTCGACGAATCGCACGTCACCCTTCCGCAGATCCGCGGCCAGTACGCCGGCGATAAGTCCCGCAAGGACTCGCTGGTCGACAACGGCTTCCGGCTGCCGACGGCGTACGACAACCGGCCCCTCACGTTCGAGGAGTTCCAGGAGAAGACCGACCAGACCCTCTACGTGAGCGCGACGCCCGCCGACTACGAGCACGAACACAGCGAGGCGATCGTCGAGCAGATCGTTCGACCCACCCACCTCGTCGACCCGAAGGTCGAGGTCTCGCCCGCCACCGGCCAGGTGGACGACCTCATGGACCGCATCGACGAGCGGATCGAGCGCGACGAACGCACCCTCGTCACGACGCTCACCAAGCGGATGGCAGAGGACCTGACCGAGTACCTCGAGGAGGCGGGCGTCGACGTCGAGTACATGCACGACGAGACCGATACCCTGGAGCGCCACGAGATCATCCGATCGCTCCGCCTGGGCGAGATCGACGTCCTCGTGGGGATCAACCTCCTGCGGGAGGGGTTGGACATCCCCGAGGTGTCGCTCGTCGCGATCTTGGACGCCGATCAGGAGGGCTTCCTCCGCAGCGAGACCACGCTCGTCCAGACGATGGGGCGGGCGGCCCGCAACGTCAACGGCGAGGTCATCCTCTACGCCGACGAGCCCTCGAACGCGATGGAGGCCGCGATCGAGGAGACCCAGCGACGGCGCGAGATCCAGCGGGAGTTCAACGAGGAGCACGGCCACGAACCGACGACGATCGACAAGGAAGTCGGCGAGACGAACCTGCCCGGCAGCAAGACGGACACGTCGGGCGTCTCGGGGAAGGACATTGAGGACGACGACGAGGCCGCCCGCTACGTCGCCGACCTCGAAGAACGGATGCAGGAGGCCGCGAGCAACCTCGAGTTCGAACTCGCCGCGGACATCCGCGATCGCATTCGGGAAGTGCGCGAGGAGTTCGACTTAGCCGGCGACGAGGACGAGGGGATCGCGCCGCCAGCCGAGGAGTTCTGAGCGTCCGATTCTCTGATCTGCACCGATCCGCCGGCTTCGGTTCCGGTCCGATCCGAAGCGGTTTCTCGGATCGTCCACCGCTTTTCGACTCGACGAGCCGTCGTTGTTTTCACGAGGGGGTGGCCGGCCTCATCGGTGGGTCACCCCAGGACTCCGAACCCGAACTCCGGCATCCCGAACACGGGTCCCCACAGCAGGTGGAGCGCGACGCCGACGACGATCGCGGGGAGGACGTTGTAGATCGAGGCGACGATCGCGGCGCGGGCGTCGACGGCCAAAAGCGGGAACAGGGCGTCGCCGTCCTGGCTGATCGCGTTGGCGGTGAGCGCGGAGAAGGGCAGGCTCCCCTCGGCGTAGACGCTCGCCAGCAGGATCTGGGGACCACAGCCCGGAATCAGCCCGACGATCGCGCCGCCGATCGGGGCGAAGATCCCCGCCGCGGCCGCGATCGCGGCGACGTTGAGTCCGGTGAGGACGACCGCGTACTCGTAGATCAGGAGGGCCACCACGACCCAGACGGTGACGAAGCTGGTCTCCATCGCCGCGTGGGTGAGCGTGTCGTAGGCCGACGAGAACGACTCGCGGGCGCGGGCGATCTCGCCCTCGCCAACGTAGTGGCGGCCGACGCCGTAGAGGTACAGCGACAGCACCGTTCCCGTGACGCCGACGGCCGTGAACGCGCCGTCGAAGCCGACCCCGAGCGCGAGCGGGACTTCGGGGCCGCCGCGGAGGAGGTAGACCGTGCCCAAGACGAGTCCGGCGACGGCAGCGATCCACCAGACGACGTGTGCGAGGTGGGACAGCGGCGTCAGGATCCGCGACCGCCGATCGGGGCCGTGTTCGTGGGCGTGGGTCGGTGCCCCGCCGGGATAGTCGTGGGCGGGATTGGGGCTGACGCCACCGCGGACCGCGGTACCGCCGTCGGCCATCGCCGGCGAGAGCTTCGCGACCGCCGCGTCGACTCGGGAGACCCCGAGGCCGACGGAATCGACGAGGTATCCCGTCGCGACGGAGGCGGCGAACGCGATCGCGTAGGCGTAGAGCGCGGCCTCGGGGGCGAGCGCGAGGATGACGAACGCCGAGTCGCCCGCCGTCGCGCCGAGGGTCGCGACCACCGTCCCGAAGCTCACGGTGCCGCGGACGTACAGCGGCATCACGACGATCGCGCCGCCACAGCCGGGCGTCAATCCGAGGAGGCCGCCGAACAATACCTGGAGGCGCTCGTTGCCCTCGATCGCGGCCAACAGTGCGCCGTCGGTTCGGTACTGGATCAGGCTGAACGCCAAGACCGTCACCGCGACGAACGCGCTAACCTGGACGTAGCTGTCGCGAAGTGATTCGAGGAGCACGACGAGAAGCTCGTTCACGAGTTCTCACCCGCGGTTTGGTTTCCATACATCCGAAGATTAGACATCTCTAAAGCTGGATTTAGCGTCCTAGAATAAATAAGTTGCTGTGAGAGCACGCGAGCTAGGTCCACTGGAACGATCCGGTCGGTCGCGATCGGGTCGGGCGGCAACCGCTCCCGATCGGTCGAACCGAGACCGCTCCCGATCGAACTGAGCGTAGAATCGGCGTTCGCGCCGGGTTAGGACGATTCGAGGGGAGAGTCCCCGCTTCGGTCGTGGGACGTCTCGGAGTCGTGGCCGTCCCGCAGGTGTTCGATCGCGTGCAGTTCGACCACGGGGATGACCTTCGCGACGAGCGCGAAGAACAGCGTTACCATGGCGACCGTTCCGACGAGCGACATGATCTCGATGAGGCTCGGGAAGTAGACGCCCGGGGTGGCCGCGTAAATGTCGAACGTCGGGTGCAGGAAGCCCTCGACGACGAAGAGGATTTTTTCCAGGACCGTCGCTGTGAGGACCATCACGCCGGCCACGACGGCCCGCTTCTTGGTGAAGAGGCTCGGCCGGATCGCCTGCGCGAAGATGTAGACGAGGACGGTGAAGACGAGCAGCATCGCGAACCGGTAGATCGGACTGTGGAGCCGCGCCTCCGCCGCGTGGCCGACGTCGACCGGCGGCTTGAACAGACCGGTGACGTTCTGCTGGAGCTGCAGCCAGAGGAACAGCAGGCAGAAGAATCCGAGCCAGAGGAGGAGTCCGCGGAAGATGTCGTCGGTGATGATGTGATCCCAGTCGTAGGCCCAGCGGAAGCCGTACGCGAGAAGGATCACGCCGCTGATCGCGGACGTGAGTGCGATCGTGAGGAACTGCGGTCCCTGGACGCCGCCGTACCACGTCGGGTACGTCGGGAGGACGGCGAACAGCCACGGGATGACGCCGCCGTGGAGCAACAGCGGAGCCATGATGATGATCGCCAGCGCGAGCCACCAGACCATCCGCTGGACGACCGCGTCCTCGCGCTCGGTGTAGCCGATCGTGAGGAATTTGTAGATCGGCCCGAGCCGGTCGGGCAAGTCGCCGCGCAGTCGCGTGACGTCGTAGCGGACCGTCAGCCCGAGATACGTCGCGGTCAACACGAAGTAGGCCGTGATGACGGTGACGTCCCACACCAGCGGCGAGCTGTGGACGGTGATGTGGTAGTGGCCGAGGACGCTCGTGACCATCCGATCGGGACGGCCCAGGTGGATGATGATGTAAAAACCCGCCGCGGAAAGGCCGGCGATCGTCAGCAGTTCGGCGAGGCGGGCGACCGGCATGTACCGATCCATTCCGAGCAGCCTGACGGCTGCGGAGAGGATGATGCCGCCGTGGGCGATGCCGACCCACCAGATGAACGCCCCGATGTACAGTCCCCACGTGACGCCGCCGCCGGTTCCCCAATCCGAGAGTCCGGTGACGACCAGTCCTTCCGCGAGCTGGATCCCCCAGCCGATCAAGAAGAGGACGAACGCGAGCCCGGCGAGGGCGACCAGCGCGTAGTACTTCGTCGACGTCTGTTTGATCGGACGGAGAATATCCGCCTCACTCGGCTCCTTCGTTGCCATACTGTATGCTTCTTTAACAGATGGGTGCTGCGCACTTGCTTCCCCCCGATGAATGTGCAAGCCCCTTCTTGTGGGGGGCTCGAACCGACGCCGGTCCGATCGGCCGTCCTCGCCTCGAGGCCGGCGGCTGCCGCCGCTCGGACCCGATCGGTTGCCCCGCACCGGATCGAAGCGAGCTACTCGTACCGCGTCGGAACGCCGGCGAGGCGTCGGTCCCGTCGCGATCGGTTCGTCCCCACTCCGTCAGAGGTCGAGCGTGTAGACCACTTCACGACGCTGCTCGCCGCCGATTTCGACCTCGCCCTCGCCGGTCCGCTCGAACCCCTGTTCCTCGTAGAACCGCCGACCCTGTCCGTTCGACGCGAGATCGATCGCGCGCATCCGATTCATATTGAAATCCCGCAGGTCCTCCTGAAGCCGTTCGTGCAGGGCGGTGCCGATGCCCTCCCGCTGGTGATCCGGATGGACGGCCATGCGGAGGACGTCGCCCTCGTCGTCCTGGACGACGCCGTGCGTGAAGCCGACGATTTCCCCGTCCTGCTCGGCGACGAGGAACGCGGTTCCGGCCTCCGAGAGCGCTCGTTCGAGCGCCTCGTCGCCGTACCAGTCGTCGATCGTCTCGTCGATCGTCGCCGCGTCGAGTTCGTCGTACGTGTCGTGCCAGGTCGCGCGGGCCACGCGCCTGATCTCCTCGCGATCGTCCGTCGCGGCTGGTCGGATCTCCATGGTCGACGCTACGCGATCGAGGGGCAAAGTGGTTCCACCGCGCTACACAGCAGACGCCGACTCCGCTCGGACGGGCGCGGGACGCCCTGCGGTCGTCGGCTGCGACCCGACTCACTCGCGAACGTCGAATCCGCGCTCGCGAAGCAGGTTCGGGACGCGATCCAGGTGGTCGCCCTGGAGTTCGATCCGCCCCTCGTCGACCGTGCCGCCGGTCCCCATCGACGACTTCAGATCCGAGGCGATCGATTGAATCTCGGGCTTCGGAAGGTCGAACCCCTCCACGATGGTGACCGGTTTCCCGTATCGGCGGCTCTCCTTTCGGATCGACAGCACCTGTTCGGCCGTCTCGAGGTCGCCCTGGCTATCGAGTTCGTCGAGCAAGTCCTCGAGTTCGTCGTCGTCCATGGTGCGATAGTCGACACCGAAGCGCATAGGGCTATCCCTGTCTTCGCAACCGGTCGCCGTTGCGGGCGATCGTTCGGCCCGATCGCCCTACGAGTACCGATCCGCGATCGCGGTGTCTGGTCTACCATTCGCGCGTACGAGCGCGATCGCTCGATTTGTTACCGACGCCGATTTCCGATAGTTTGGCGATTCCCACTCGTTGGGAGCGAGTTCGACGGTTAATGCTACGTGCACCCAAATGACGAACTGTCGCGTGCACGCCGGCACGTGACCATGCTACCGTAGGCACCCTGGTCAAAATCAATCATTCATCCTGTGACCGATTGCGACCGGGGTCCCACCCCCCCACGTACCATCGTTTTCGGCGGTACTGCGTTCGAACCGAATTCGAGCGAGTACCGCCACGGCCCGCCGCTCGGCGCCGGTGAGCGGCGATTCCGGGCGCGCTCGATCGGTAACTGGTGTACGTCCGCTGAGAGTCGGTGCCCGAAAACGAGCAGATCCCCAAAACCGACCCGGGCGACCTGCTTGATCTATACGTGTTGGATTTTCTACGGCATATAATTGGATATATATGCGCTCAAATTGGCGTATTGGCATACTTTTCGCCAACAAAAACGCTTATAATTGACCACACGGTATACGATGGTGCGGTGGTGATGCTACCGATCCACACGAGAACCAATCACGCTAACACCGAAACCGTCAGTGGCCTGTGGCACTATGCTACCTCATGGGAGTTCGGTTACGTGCTACCCTTTCATTGATCGCCAACCCGGCGATACAACCCCGATCCGTGGCTCGATCGGCATGCTCTTGAGGGCCTGTTGTCCAGGTCCTCAGCGGTATTCTTCAACTAGGTTACCTCCTCACGACCTTCTCGTACGGTACTAGTCTCGAACCCGATCGAGAACGGCCTCAGCGCGCCGTTCACCGACCGCGGTGCCGATCTAGGTTTCGTTCCGGCGGACGATCCCTACGCGCTACAGTCGGGACTTGATCGTCTCGGCCGTCTTCTCGCCGACGCCCGACACGCTCCGCAAGTCCTCGATCGTCGCCTCCCGAACGTTCTCGACGCTGCCGAACCGCCCCAACAACCGCTTGCGGGTTTCGGGACCGACGCCGGGCACATCGTCGAGAACCGTCTTGACCTCGTCGCGGACCGTCTGGTGGTACTGGACCGCGAAGCGGTGTGCCTCGTCGCGCACGCGCTGGAGGAGGTGTAGGTGCGGGGCGTCCGACGGCCACGAGAATTCCCGATCGGGGGTGACGACCCGCTCTTCGGCCTTCGCGAGCGCGATCGCGGGAACGTCCCAACCCGCCTCAGTCAGCGCGTCGCGAGCGGCCGCGAGTTGGCCTTCGCCGCCGTCGATCAGCAGCAGGTCGGGATCGGGCCGATCGTCGCGGCCCTCGACGGCGCGGCGGGCGCGCCACTCGACGAGCGCCCGCATGTTGTCGTAGTCGTCGTTCTGGTCCGTGAGCTTCTTCCGGCGGTAGTGGGCTTTCTCGGCGCTCCCGTCGACGAACGCGACGTTGCTTCCGACCGCCGACCGCCCCTGGGCGTGGCTCACGTCGAACCCCTCGATGCGCCGGGCGGCGTCGAGGCCGAGCGCGTCGGCGAGCATACCGCACTCGTCGCGACCGCCGACGTTGCGCCGGGCGTTCTTGAGCGCGAGTTCGACCAGTTTCGCCTCGCGGCCAGCGCCCGGCACCCGGACGGCGACTCCCTCGGCGTCGAGCCACGCCGCAACCTCCTCGTCGCCGTGGCGCTCTGGCAGGAGCAGCGCGTCCGGAAGGTCGCGCTCGGCGTAGTACTGGACGATGAAGGCCGCGAGGACGGCGGGGACGCCCCCGTCCCGGTCGCTCGTCTCGCGCCCGGTTTCGGCGTTCTCGACGTCCGCCTCACCTCCGGGCCCGGGCCCGGTTTCCGGCCCCTGGAGCGCGTGCCGATCGCGATCGACCAGCTTTCCGTTCTCGGCGCGCAGGCGGGCGACCGTGGCGGTCTCGCCCTCGATCGCGACCCCGAGCACGTCGACGGCGCGCTCGTCGCCGACCGACTGAACCGCCTCGCCGCCCCCGCCGTGGAACGCCTCGACGGTCTCGAGCCGATCGCGGAGGTTCGCCGCGCGCTCGAAGTTCCGGTCCTCCGCGGCGGCTTCCATCTCCCGGCGTAGCGGATCGGCGAGGACGCCTGTTTCACCCTCGAAGAACCGTTCGACGGCGGTCACGTCCTCCCGGTAGCTCTCGAGGTCGATTTCGCGGGTGCACGGGGCCGTACAGAGCCCCATCTCGTAGTCGAGGCAGGGCCGATCGCGACCGGCGTACTTGTGGTCCGAACAGCCGCGAACGCCGTACGTCTCTCGGAGCGCCTTCACGACGGTGTCGACCTGCCCCTTGTTCGTGAACGGCCCGAAGACGGTGGCGGACTCGCTGGGATCCCGGGTCGCTTCGATCCGGGGCGCCTCGTGGTTCGTCAGCTGAACCATCGGGTAGGACTTGTCGTCCTTGAGCCGGACGTTGTAGCGGGGCTGGTGGCGCTTGATGAGGTTCGCTTCGAGCAACAGCGCCTGCGTCTCCGTGTCCGTGACCGCGATCTCGATCCCGTCGGCCCGATCGACCATCCGGCGGATGCGCGCGCTGCGCGGGTCGGCGTAGGAGCCGACGCGCCCGCGCAGGTCGACTGCCTTCCCGACGTACAGCGTCGTCTCGCCCTCCCGGAACTGGTAGACGCCGGGCTCGCGGGGCAACGATCGAGCGCGCTCGCGAACCTCGTCCGCGTTCATCGGCGGCCGTAGGGCGCCCGCGAATTTGAGGCTGACGTCAGCGATCGGCGTCCGCCGAGTCTGCCGTCACCGCTCGGGGTCGGGATCGACGTCGGGTTCGAACTCCCGCTTCGAGCCGACGTCGGCGTCACCCGGCGGGAGCGCGGCCGCGGCGTCGTCCGCGTCGGACGCCGGCGTCGAGGGGTCGATCGCGTTCGCCAACTCCGTCACGCGACCGGCCTCGACGTCGACGTCGGTGACGGGGAGATCGAGGTTCTCCTCGCCGGCGATCCGGACGATGAGCCGGCGCGATCGCGATTTGACGTAGCGAACGCCGAAGGCGACGGCGATCGCGAGGAAGCAGACGCCGACGAGGGTGATCCCGACGTCGAACGCGACGAGCAGCGTTCGGACGATCTCAAGTGCGCTTTCCGCCGCGCTCGCGACCGGACCGCCACTGTCGAGATCCGTCCCGCCGAACAGCCCCGACGCGTCGACGACCGACGCCGTCGCGAACAACCCCGCACCGAGCAGTCCGGCCACGATCGCGCGGACCGCCTGGCGGAGATTTCCGTCGGTCTCGACGGCTATCCTCCGGACGTTGGGTCGGTCGACGTCCCGGAAATCTTTCCCGCGGCCGCCGGGCGTGAACGCGAGCAGGCGGTGGGTCGTGACGACGATCGTCGCCGCGTCGAGATCGACCCGGTGGCGTTCGCGCTCGCCGTCGTACAGCAACTGGTCGACCCGATCGGTCCACTCCATCGACGGATGCTCTTCCGCCGGTCGTAAAGTAGGGCGGGGCTTACTCGCGGCCGTCGATTCGACGCGGTACTTTCTCGGTAGTCGGCCCGAAACCTCCCCGTATGAGTAACTCGACCGTACAGTGTTGGCTCGTCGAACGATCGTTCGACCAGCGCAACCTCGTCACGCTCGTCTACGCGACCCCCGACGGCTCGCGCTACCAGCAGCGAGAGCGATCGTCGACGGCCCTGCGGTCGGGTCCGACGGTGACCGCCGGCGCCGAGATCCCCGAGTCGGAACTCCAGCCCGTGACCGACGAGGAGACCCGCGAGCGCTACGCCGACGAGGCCGAACGGATCGCCGAGCAGCACGCCCCCGACGACCCGATCTGAGGCCCTGGCGTTAATTCCCGCTCCACGAAACTGTAGATTAGTGAGTGCAAGTAACAAACCTTATCGGGAAACGCCGTGTCCACACAGACGACTATGCCCGCTATCACAGTCGACGGCCTGACCAAATCCTACGGTCAGACCCTCGCGCTCGACGACCTCAGCTTCGAGGTCGAAGAGGGCGAGGTGTTCGGCTTTCTGGGTCCCAACGGCGCCGGGAAGTCGACGACGATCAATATCTTGCTCGATTTCGTCCGGCCCACGGCCGGGCAGGTCGCGGTCCTCGGCCTCGACGCGCAGGCGCACAGCCGCGAGATCCGCTCGCGGACGGGCGTCCTCCCCGAGGGCTATGAAACCTACGACCGGCTCACCGCCCGCCAACACCTCGAGTTCGCCATCAAATCGAAGGGCGTCGACGACGACCCCCGGGCCCTCCTCGAACGGGTCGACTTGGCCGACGCGATCGACAAGAAGGCCGGCGGCTACTCGAAGGGGATGGCCCAACGGCTCATGCTCGCGATGGCGCTGGTCGGCGAACCCGACCTGCTGATCCTGGACGAGCCCTCCACCGGACTCGACCCCAACGGCGCCCGCGAGATGCGGGAGATCGTCCGCGAGGAGAACGCCCGCGGCGCGACCGTCTTCTTCTCGAGTCACATCATGGAGCAGGTCGAAGCGGTCTGCGATCGCGTCGGCATCCTCCGAAACGGCGAGATGGTCGCCGTCGATTCCGTCAAGGGGCTGCGCGATTCGGTCAGCGACGGAACGGTGCTGCGCGTCACCGTCGATCGGATCGACGACGGCGCCCTCCAGGCCGTTCGATCGCTCCCCGACGTTCGCGACGCCGTGGTCGAAGGGGAGACGCCGCCGACGGTAGTCGTCCAGGTCGACGGCTCGAAGACGGCCGTCCTCTCGATGCTCGAAGACCGCGGCATCGAGGTCCAGGACTTCTCGACGAGCGAGGCGTCGCTCGACGACGTCTTCCAGTCGTACACCACGGGGGTACAGGCATGAGCACCGAAACCGGAACGGGAACCGGATCGGGCACCACGGCTCCCTCGAGTTCGGTCAACTTCGAGAGCGTCCGCGCGGTCGCGAAGAAGGACTTCCAGGACGCCGTCCGCTCCTGGACGTTCTGGGGGCTGAGCATCTTCTTCTTCACGCTGCTCGTCACCGTGACGGGCGCCATCGCGTACTTCAACGAGGACATCGCGCAGGCGGGCGCCACCACGGAGGCGCTCGTCCTCTTCGTCAGCCAGATCACCCGGTTGATCATCCCGCTGATCGCGCTGGTGCTCGGCTGGAAGGCCATCGCCGGCGAGCGCGAAACCGGCAGCATCAAGATCCTGCTCTCGCTGCCCCACTCCCGGAAGGACGTCCTCCTCGGGAAACTGGTCGGCCGATCGGCCGTGCTCTCGATCTCCCTGGTGCTCGGCTTCGCCTTCGCCGCGGTCGTCGTGGCGGCGCTGCTCGGGAGCTTCGATATCGTCGACTACGCGGGCCTGCTCGTGATGGCGATCATCTACGGCGTCGCCTACACGAGCATCGCCGTCTCGCTCTCGTCGGTGACGCGATCGACGACGATCGCCGGCGCCGCGATGTTCGGCGTGTTCATCATGTTCTACGTCGTCTGGAACGCGATCCGGACCGTCTTCGATCTGTTGGTACAACGGGAGATTATTCAGGGCGTCAGCTACACGTACCAGGCGCCCACCTTGGACGGATCCGTTCAGGAACAGTCGGCGGAGCGAATTCCGGACTGGGCGCTGTTCATCGAGACGATCGATCCCGGCAACGCGTTCCAGAACGCGATCACGGTCATCAGTTCGGCCGGCGGGAGCCAACTCGGGACGGTCTATCCGGACGCCTACTTCCCGGACGGCGTTCCGTTCTACCTTCAGGACTGGTTCTCCTTTATCATCCTGCTGGCCTGGATCGTCGTCCCGATCGCCATCGCTCTCTACCGGTTCGATCGGGTCGACCTCTAAGTCGGTACTCCGTTTTCGTAGCCGCGATAGGACGATCGATCGTAACGTGATCTCCTGGCCTGTACAGTATCTGGATACTACGTTTGCACGGCCGGACTGATTGCGACACCACGAAGGCCCAGAGACGCGAAACCGTCGCGAGGATCGCCAGGCGACTGCCTGCCGAGTGACGGAGCGGTCAGACCGGTACCGATCGCCGATCGGGTGGTAGCGATCTCCCGGTGCGGCCATGTACAGGTGTGCGAACTGCGGGTGTACCGTCGAGGCGAACGACTTCGGCTGTCCGGAGTGTTGGTGCGAACGACTCGTCCGAGTCAGGTAGGTCGTCTCGGTTCGTCTCGGTTTCGTCGTCCGGTTCGTCGTTTTCGGTTGGGTACCTCGCTCTCTGCGCA
The DNA here is from genome assembly GCF_023028105.1 of Halosolutus gelatinilyticus. NCBI lineage: Archaea > Methanobacteriati > Methanobacteriota > Halobacteria > Halobacteriales > Natrialbaceae > Halosolutus > Halosolutus gelatinilyticus. The sequence continues at coordinate 1,266,981 of NZ_CP095491.1, read as the reverse complement.
ACCGACCTCCGTCCGACGGCGACCCCAAGAGTTATCAGTTGACGAATTGTCATCTCTACAATGTCGTTCTCGTTCGGACGAAACTCGTCATCGATCGTCACCGCGATCGGCGTCGCCGTCGCGCTCGTCGCGGTCGTGGGAACCCAGGTCTTCGGCTGGGAGTGGGGGAGCGGACAACTCGTTCCCACGATCATCGGCGCCGTCGTCGCGGCGATCGCCGTCATCGTGGCCGCCAGCCGACTCGCCTGATCCGCCGGGTTCGATCGCCGCTCACGCGAGTTCGATACCGCGTTCCGCGAGCAGGCTCCGGAACTCGTCCTCGTCGACGACCGGGACGTCGTTCGCCTCGGCGTCGGTCCGCTTCCCGGCGCCCGGGTTCTCGCCGACGACGAGGTAGTCCGTGTTGCCGGAGACGCTTCCCGTCGCGTTCGCGCCGTGGGCTTCGACGAGCTCTTGGGCTTCGCTCCGGGTTACGCCCTCCAGCGACCCGGTGAAGACGAACGTCAGCCCTTCGAGTTCGTCGCCGCCCGCCTCGGCGTCGGCCCTCTGCGGTGAGACGTGTTCGAGGATGTCGTCGACCGCTTCGGCGTTGGCCTCGCTCGCGAAGAACTCGTGGATCTGCTCGGCGACGGTTTCGCCGACGTCGTCGACGCCCTCGAGTCGCTCTGGATCGGCTTCGGCGGCCTCGCGGAAGGCCTCGAACGCGCCGAACTCGCGGGCCAGTTCGCGGGCCGTCGTCGGGCCGACGTGGGGGACGCCCAGCGCCGAGAGGAAGTCGGCCAGCGGGGGCTCGCGGCTCGCGTCGATCTCCGACAGCACGTTCTCGGCGCTCGTCTCTCCCCATCCGTCGAGGTCCGTCAGCTCCTCCCGATCGAGTTCGTAGAGGTCCGCGATCGATCCGACGAGTCCAGAGTCGACCAGCTGGCGGACGCTCTTCTCGCCGAAACCTTCGATGTCGAGGCCGGTATCGCCCGCGTAGTACTCGATCGATCGGCGCAGCTGGGCGTCGCAGGCGAGGCCGCCAGTGCAGAAGGCCATCGGGCCGTCGCGTTCGATCGCGCTGTCGCAGACGGGACAGGTGTCGGGCAGTTCGTAGTGGCCGTCGCCGCTCTTCTCGACGACCGCCTCGACGTAGGGGATCACGTCGCCCGCCCGCTGGACGCGGACCGTGTCGCCGACGTCGACGTTCTTCGCCGCGATCTCCTCGGGGTTGTGGAGGCTCGCTCGCGAGACCGTCACGCCGCCGACGTCCACCGGTTCGAGCAGGGCGACCGGCGTGACGCGTCCCGTTCGCCCGATCTGGACCGCGACGTCGACGATCGGCGTCACCTCCGAGCGGGCCGGAAACTTATACGCGTACGCCCACCGATCGTGGCGGGCGGTCCGGCCGAGTTCCTCGCGGGCCTCTCGATCGTCGACTTTGATCACGACGCCGTCGATCTCGTAGTTCAGGTCGTCGCGGCGGTCCATCATGCGCTCGCGGTAGTCGATCGCCTCCTCGATCGAGTCGGCGGTTTCGACCCGACCGTTCGTTCGCAATCCCCAGTCGGGGAACCGTTCGAGCTCCTCGCGGTGGCTGTCCTCGAGATCGCTCGCTTCGAGGACGTCGAAGAAGAACACGTCGAGGGGCCGCTCGGCGACGATCGAGGGATCGAGCTGTCGGATCGTTCCCGCGGCCGCGTTGCGCGGGTTGGCGAACGGTTCCTCGCCGCGCTCGATCCGCTCGCGGTTGTGCTCCTGGAAGGCGTCTTTGGGCATGTAGACCTCGCCCCGCACCGCGAGGAAGTCGGGGCGATCGTCGCGGAGCCGCTGCGGAACGGAGCCGATCGTCCGCGCGTTCCGGGTCACGTCGTCCCCCTCGCGGCCGTCCCCACGGGTGACCGCGCGTTCGAGGCTGCCCTCCTCGTAGACGAACTCCATCGAGACGCCATCGAACTTGGGTTCGCAGACGTAGTCGACGGCCCCGACTTCGCGTCGGACGCGGTCGTCGAACTCCCGCACGTCCGCCGCCTCGCCGCTCTGGTCGATCGACAGCATCGGCGCGACGTGTTCGACCGTCTCGAACTCTTCGATCGGTTCGCCGCCGACGGCCCGCGTTGGACTGTCCGGATGGGTGAGCCCGAAGGCGTCCTCGAGCTCCCGTAAGCGGGCGAACAGCGCGTCGTAGGTACGATCGGCGATGATCGGATCGTTCTCGACGTAGTAGCGCCGATCGTGCTCGCGGATGGCTTCGCGGAGCTGTTCGACCTGCTCGTGGGCCGCCGCCTCGGAGAGCTCGTCGATCGGCTCGAAGTCGGTCGGCGGATCGCGGAGGTAGGGATTGCCGTCGGTGGCGTCCTCGTCGGCGACAGACATTGATCAACGATAACCGCTCGGTTCGGTTAACGTTACTGACTGGCCGACGGGACACGCTTCGAACGCGCCGTATCGGCGGTCGCGACCGCTCGAGATCAGGAGTTCTCCTCCCGATTGTGCCTGGTTCCACACAGCACGGTATGATTTTCGCAAACTTGATGATGGAATTAATTGGTAAAGTGAGAGAACGATGCTAATTTAGCAGATTACATCCCGACAATTGTTCTTTTAACACTATACCCATAGATTATTGCGAAAAACTCATTGGGTGATGGTGCGTGAGGACTGCCATGGAACTGGACGATGTCGACAAAGGGATTTTATACCTGCTTCAGCGTGACGCTCGAAGCGTTACCACGGAAGAGATCGGAGACCGAGTCGGCGTCTCGGCCAGTACGGTCCGTAACCGCATCGAGAAATTGGAGGACGCCAGCATCATCCGCGGCTATTATCCGGACATCGACTACGACAAGGCCGGTCTCCAGCTCTACGTCGAGATCATCTGTAGCGCACCCAATCCGCAACGAGAACACCTCGTGGACGAGGCCCGCGACGTAAACGGCATCATCGCCGTCCGAGAGGTCCTCAACGGAAAGGAAAACGTTCAGATCGACGCCGTCGGTACGGAATCCGACGACGTCGCCCGCATCACCGACGAACTGAGCGAGATCGGGATGGAAGTGGTCAACACGAAGATCATCAAGGAGACGTACACGCAGCCGTTTAGCCACTTCGGACGGCATATCGTGCGGGGAGGGGAATTTTGACCGGTGAATCGTCTACGCGGGGCGTGTCGGTCGTGTACGACCCCGTAACCGACGTGTTCGAAGCGCAGTTCGATCGCGCAGCCATCGATCCGAGCGAAGCCGTGATCGAGGCGATCGCCGACGTTCGAGACGTCGAACCGATACGGCTCGACCCGTTGTACGAATTCGTCGATCCGGAAGCGCTCGATCGAATCTGCGCCGATCGCTCCGACGCCGATTGCACGGTTACGTTCGCGTACCTCGAGTACAGAGTCGCGATCACGGATTCCGGGGTCATTACGATTCGCCCGCGCCGCGACGAGTGACCGCTCGCGTCCCCGATCGATCGCCGTCCGGACCACCGACGAACGACCGTACCGCTCGACGAACCGGCCAGGCCTATCGCTGGTCTCTCCGCCGGCGTTCGTCGCTACTTCCAGGGGTTGTCGACCAGTTCGGACTGCACCCGCGAGCCGACGGCGACCCGGCTGTTCGCCCGCGGTCTGGCGATACACAGGAGCACGTAACCGTCGTCCCGGTGGCGGGGTTTTAGCGCCCGCGGCTCGCGCCGGTACGCGAACGCGTCCGCGACGTCGATCGATTCCGCAGTGCGTCCGTCGTCACCCGCCGCCTCGCTCCCCTCGATAGAGAGTAGCCGCCCCACACACGTCCCGCACGCGCCCGTGCGACAGCCGTAGGGTAAGGGTAACGGCGCGCCGGCTCGCTGGGCCGCCGCGAGCACCGTCTCGTCCTCGTCGACGTCGATCATCCGCGTCTGCCCGCCGACCCAGTCGAGCGTGACCTCGTGGCGAGCCATCGATCGGCTTACTGCCAGACGTCGCTCGTGCAGTCGCCGTCGGGCCAGCGGATCTCGTGGGCGCGGGCGGGTCCCTCGGGTAACTCGCCCCAGTCGACGAGGAACTCCTCGTCGAGTTCGAGCGTCCCGTTTCGCGGGTCGACGTCGGCCTTCAGCATCACCGATCCCCGTTCGGCCTCCTCGGGGTAGAACTGGTCGTCCCACGAGGAGAACAAGGAAGTGGTCCAGTAGAGGCGCTCGCCGTCGAGGCTCAGCTGGATCATCTGCGGGCCGGCGGCGAGTTCCCGGCCCTGCACCTCCTGGATCTCGCCGAAGGTGCCGCCGATCGAGAGCGAGTCGGCCCGCCGCGGGTTCGACGGGTCGGAGACGTCGTACATCCAGATATCGCCGTGGAGCCAGTTCGAGCCGAACAGGTATCGATCGTCCATCGAGATCAGGATGTCCGTCGGCAGGGCGGGAACGGGCATGTCCCAGTCGGGGTGCTCGCGACTCTCGAAGTCGATCACCTTCTCCGCGCGGTACTCGCCGTCGTCCTCCCAGAAGTGGAATACGTTCGACGAGAGCGCGGCGCCGACGAACCCGTGAGTCGATTCGGGCGTGTGGAGGAACCGTACTTCGAGCGGAATGAGTCCCTCCTCGCCGAGGTCGATCGTCTGCTCGACGGTGCCCGCCTCCCAGTCCCAGAAGTGGAGCTTCCGGCCGTAGTTGCCCGCCTCGACGTCGTCGAGGTCGAATCCGGGATAGTACGTTTTGGGGGCGGCCCACTCGCTCGAGACCATCACGTTCTGGCGGGGCTGGTACCAGTAGTCGTAGTTCATCTCGATCTCGCCCGGCGGATCCCACCGACCCTCGATCTCGAAGTCGTCGTTGAGTTGGAGGAAGCCGCCCGGCAGCTCGCCGTCGGCGTCCCCGAGCATGCTGATCATGATCTCGCCGTCCGGCACGCAGTGAACCGTGTGCGGCGCCGAGAGGTCGTGCTCGAAGACCTCCTCGGGCTCGATCACCTCGACCAGCTCCGGATTTCGCCGGTCTTTCGTGTCGATCACGTGAATCCGCGAGGAGCGCTGGCCGGGGACGATCAGGTGTCTGCGCTCGAGTCCCTCCATGTGGCACGACGAGGAACAGGCGTTCCACCCGAAGTGGTGGAGTTCGTCGCCCTTCTCGGGCATTTCGATCCGATCGACGATCTCGCAGTAGGTCTCGGAGTCCGGATCGAGGTCGACGACCGCCACGAAGTCCGACGCGTCGACGTCCGTCCCGACGTACAGGCTCATCACGTACGCGAGGTTCTCCCGATCGCCCTCCTCGATCGCGGCCTGCGGCGTCGCGTAGCCCGGCCCCTCGTGCTCGTGGTGCTCGTGTTCGTGGTCCGGTCCCGCTTCGGAACTACCGCTGCTAGCATCGCTCATACGTCGGCCTACCACGAACCCGCAGATAAGTCTAACACGGGGTATCGGGGCGATCGAAACGCGAATTTTCCGGCGAATGAATGCGGTTCAAACTCTGTGTTTTCATCACAGAAACGGCTGAGAACACTACGAAAGCCCCACCTGTCTCAGCAGTCCGGGCTTTCACCGAGGGGGGGACTAAAAGGGGCTGGCGCGCTCGACGAGCGAGACGTTGCAAGCACTGTCGTTCGAGAGAGCTTCGCTCTCTCGTGATCACGAAAGGCGCAAAGCGCCTTTCGAACGAGAGCGACCAGCGGGAGCGAAGCGCGCAGCAAGTCGCAGCCAGCGAGGGATCGGAGGTCCCTCGAGCAGTCGGCGCGTAGTGCCGACGACGTCGAGCGCGCCAGGGGCTTTCGTAGTGTTCTTAGATACGAACGATAACTCACGCTCTCCTCCAAATCCGATCGGTGAACGATACCCAGTACTTTACCCGTGTGCGGCCCTACCATCGTGTAGATGGGACAGGGAACGGAGTACGGGCTGGTCGACCTCGACGAGGCCGAGACGCCGGGCGACGAGTGGGAGGAGATCGACGTCTCGGACACCGAGGCCGATCGGATCGCCCGCAAACGCGATCGGGAGTTCAACGAGTTTCAGGAGCGGATCAAGGACGCCGACCAGTTCAAGGTCGAACAGTCGGTATTCGACGACGCGACTTTCGCGGCGCTGTACAAACTGGTCCAGGACGGCTACGTCGAAGCGTTCGGCGGGCCGCTCTCGACGGGCAAGGAAGCCAACGTCTACCACGCGCTGGGCGACGATCGCGAGGTCGCGGTGAAGGTCTACCGGATCAACGCCTCGAACTTCCGGCAGATGCGCGACTACCTCGAAGGCGATCCCCGCTTCGAGGGCCTGGGCGGCAAGAAGAAGGACGTCGTCCTCGCGTGGGTCAAAAAGGAGTTCGCCAACCTGTCGCGGGCGAAAACCGCCGGCGTCCGCGTTCCCGAACCGATCGCCGCCGAGCGTAACGTGCTGGTCATGGAGTACATCGGAAACGAGGACGGCCGCGCGAAGCGCCTCGGCGAGGTCCACATCGAGAACCCCCAGACCGCCTACGACGTCATGCGCGAGTACATGCGCCGGCTGTACTCGGCCGGGCTGATCCACGGCGATCTGAGCGAGTACAACGTCGTCTTCGACGATGGCCAGCTCGTGGTCATCGATCTCGGACAGGCCGTCACCGTCCACCACCCGAACAGCCGGGGGTTCCTCGAACGCGACTGTCGCAACGTCGCGAACTTCTTCGCGCGACAGGGGCTCGACGCCGACGCGGACGAACTGCTCGAGTTCGTCACGAGCCCGGACCCCGATCCGTCGCGGGACTGACGGTCCCGCTCTCGCGCCGACTCTCGCCGACTCCCGCCGTTCCGCCCGGAAGGCTTTTCGTCGCTCCCCGGGTACGTCGAATCGATGACGTCCGCTCTCGCGTGGCGGTGGCACGCCCGATCGAGAGCGGACAGTGTCGTCGCGACGGACGGTGCGGCCTAACCCGGCGCCCGTGGCGGCGCGCGCTCCCTTCGTTCTCTCGTGTTCCGACCTGCCAGTCAACCGCATCCGACCAGTTACAACGTACACAATCGATATGGACGACACGAACGACGCACGGACCCGCTCCGAACGCCGGCCGATCGATCGCGCCGACGACTCCGAACAGCCGACGGACGACGGTGACGCAGACGACTTCGTCGTCACGCCCTACGCCGTCGCCGGCGAGATCGACTACGAGAAACTGCTCGATCGGTTCGGAGCCGATCCGCTGACCGACGACCAGATCGCGCGCTTTCCGGACCACCCGCTGCTCCGGCGGCGGACCTTTTATGCGGGCCGAGACGTCGACGGCTACCTCGACGCCGCCGAGGCGGGCGAGCCACACGCGATCGTGACCGGCAGGGGACCCTCGGGGCCCATGCACCTCGGTCACATCCTCCCGCTGTACCTCGCGAAGCGCTTTCAGGAGGCGACGGGAGCCACGGTCTACGTCCCGCTCTCGGACGACGAGAAGTTCCTCGCGAAGGATCGGTCGTTCGCCGAGATCGGCGAGTACGCGCGCGATAACCTGCGAGACGTGCTCGCGGTCGGCTTCGATCCAGGTAAAACGAGAATCGTCGTCGACACGGCCGACGCGGACGTGATCTACCCGATCGCCGTCCGCCTCGCGGCACACCTCACGCCGGCGACCGTCGAGGCCGTCTACGGTGAGCAGGACTCCGTCGGGTTGCAGTTCTACCCGGCCGTGCAGGCGACCCACCTGCTGCTCCCCCAGTTCGTCGAGGGGCGCCAGCCGACGCTCGTCCCGATCGCGGTGGATCAGGATCCGCACGTCCGGGTCTGTCGCGACGTCGCCGCGAAGGAGGCGCTTCCGGTCGAGAAGCCGGGCGCGCTGCTCGGCCGATTCCTCCCGAGTCTCGCCGGACCGGGCAAGATGAGTTCCTCCGACGACGCGCCGTCGATCGAACTCGCGGCCGATCCCGCGACCGTCGCGGAGACGATACGCACGCACGCGTACACGGGCGGGCAGGCGACGGTCGCGGAACACCGCGAGCGCGGCGGCGATCCGACCGTCGACGTCCCCTTCCAGTACCTGCGGTACTTCTTCGAGGCAGACGACGACGAACTCGATCGCATCGCGGCCGACTACCGCGCGGGCGACCTGCTCAGCGGCGAGCTGAAGGAGATCGCGATCGAACGGATCGCGGACTTCCTCGCCGGTCACCGGCGCCGTCGCGCGGAACTGGGGCCGCTCGAGGACGCTATCGAGCCGTACCGATTGACCGGCGCGGAGCGCCGATCGGCGCTCGATCGGGCCGGCGTACCGGCGGTGGTCGAGCCGTAGCGACGGCGACCACCCGGTCCGCCGGATGCGGGTCGAACGTCCCGTCGGAAAAATCGTCGTCCGTGGTCGATTACGCGCGGGTTCGGGCGACGGCGTCCTCGGGCGCGTCGGCCTTGCTGTTGGCGTACGCGTTGTACGCCGACAGCGCGGCGATGAGCAGCCCGGAGATCGCCGTTCCGGTCGCGAGTTCGTTGCTCCCCATCTCGATCACCGCGGGCGAGATGAGAAGCCAGAGGCCGAGCAGGACGCTCAGCGAGGCGACGCCCACGCTCGCCAGTCGATCGCGCGACAGGCGGACGAAGTTGTAGCCGGCGAGCAGGAAGATCGCCGTTCCGACGAGCGAGTCGTTCCAGATCGCCGCCTCCGTCGATTCGAGGATGAACGGCGACGCGACGACGTACAGTCCGATCAGCGCGGCGAGGGCGCTGACCCACTGCATGACGTCCGTGTTCAGCGTGTTCCGATCGGTTCTGGTGTCGGTTCCGCGTTCGGTGCTCGGATCTGTCGTATCGGTCGGTGTATCGCTCATGTCTCCCTCCAGGAGAGGTAGCCGGAGTTCGGCGAAAACGGCAGTGCTTGCTGTCGTCGGGAACGCGAGACCGATCGGCCTCCGTCCCGCGGTTCGTCGTCGCGCGGCCGGTGCGCCCGAGGAGCGGCCCCTATTCAGTCAGTCGTCGGCGGGGCTCGGCTGGGTCGCGTCGGACCGTCGATCCGCGACCTCGTGGAGCGCGTTCGTCACCGTCCCGTGTTCGGACGCGTGCGGACGGCCGGGAGCGTCGTCGTACCCGTATTCGAAGATGCGATTGCGGTTGAGGCTGAGCTTCGTGAACTCCGGCTGGAGCAGATCGAACAGTTCGAACCGATCCTCGAGTTCGGGGAACTGCGCCTGGTAGTCGAGGATCGTCGTCCTCGCGTGCGTCCAGAACCGTTCTTCGGGGTAGTCTTCGCGCTCTTCGAGGATATCCGCGACGTACCGGAGAACGCAGACGAACAACCCGCAGAAGATGAACTGGCAGAGGCCCTCCGGGGGTTCTTTCCGGAGCACGCGGTGCATCTCGTCCGGGAGGGCCTCCAGTTCGGGGAGCGACCGGTCGCTCACGTTCACGTCGTCCACGAAGTCCTTGACGGCCAGTCGGACGGGGACGCCGTCCTCGACGATGAGAACGGTGTTCTGACCGTGCGGGGAGAACACCGTCCCGTACCGGTAGAGAAAGTGCAACAGCGGCGGGAGCACGGTGTCGAAGAACGCCTCGAGCCACTCGTCGAGCGAGAGTCCGGACCGATCGACGAGACGCGAGACGTAGGGCTCCCCCTCGCCGTCGACGTGCATCAGGGACGAGAGCGTGATCGCGCGCTCGCCGTCGTCGAGGAACGTGTAGATGGACTCGCGCCAGATCGCGCCGAGAAGTTCGTGGTACTGGTACGGCGAGCCGTCGATGGCTGCGAAATCCGAATGGTCGTAATTCACGCCGGCGATCTCGCCGGGCAGCACGAGCCCCTGCTCCTGGAGGAACTCGTCCCGATCGTAGATCCCCTTGATGTACTCGGTCACCGTCGGCGCGAGTTCGGTCCGCTCTCCGGGCAGCCCTCGCCAGACGAGCGTATTGAGTATCCGCATCGGGACCTTCACGTGGTGTCTCTCGTCGTCGTCGACGTTGACGAAGGTGCGAACGGATTGCTGGGGGAGGTACTCGTCGGGGCCCTCGCCGAGCGCCACGATGTCGTTGTCGGCGATGTCGTCGGGAAACAGCGGGACGACGCTGTGCTCCCACTGCCAGTCGTGCACCGGGAGGAAGTAGTACGCGTCCGGGTCGAGTCCACGATCGGCGAGCCGATCGCGGAACTCGTCGTAGCGGTCGCCGAGTTCGCTCGCGACGAGCGAGTCGTGCTCGACGGTCTCGACGGCGACGAACGTCGCCTTTTCCTTTCGGACGGCGGCCCACGAGAGCGTTACGGGTTCTGTTCGTTCCGGGGCGTACCGCCGGTAGTCGTCGTACCCCCACCCGAGGCGACCCTTGTTGTAGGTGATCCACGGATGACCGTCCATCTCGCCTTCCAGGTGCGCGTAGTCGAGGTCCAGGGGATCGAACCCGTCTCGTCCCCGCCGACGAGCCTCGATGTGAGCATCGGCCAGCAGCGTTCGCTTGTACTCGCGGACGAGGTTGCCCTCGGTGAGTCCGTCGAGGGACGTCGTCTCGCCGAGGTCGCGCAGGAGGCAGAGTGGGTCCCCGATGGGTTCCCAGCCGTCCCCCGAGCGCTCGCCGTCGCCGTCGGCCCGGCGTTCGACAGCCCCGTCGCGGCGTTCGACGGTGTCGCCGTAGACGTGGAGGCTGTCCAGCATCCGCTCGGCCGCCTCGAAGCGGTAGGCGATCTCGCCGAGCTCGAACCGGTAGGTGGCGCGATCGTCGTCGATCGCGGTCTTCCGGGGGGTGACGATCTCCTCGTAGGTGAACTCTTCTAACATCTTCGTCAGGAGGCGGCGTTCGACCGTCTCCCAGATCTCTGCGTCCAGTGCGTTCCGTAGCGTCGTGTCGTTGGGGTCCATCGTTAGTCGTCCTGTGTCGGTGTCGAAAGCGGTTCGCTCCCGGAGCGTCGGGAGGCGCCTGGCACGCGGTCGACGAACTGTTCGACGGCGAAGTCCTGGTAGACGGTATCGTCGTCCTCGGGGTACGCCTCGCGATCGACGAGTCGGTTGACGAACAGCGTGTTTCGGTACGCGCCGAGTCCGAGGTCCGGGACGCCGACCCCGTGGGTGTGGAGTTCGGCGTTCTGGAGGAAGACGTCCCCCGGGAGGTCGACGTCGAGTCGGTGGTCCCGGGTCACCGCAAATCGTCCCTGCTCGTCCCACTCGATCGCGTCCGCGATCGGGTCGAAAAAGTCCGGCATCGGACGCTCGTAGCCCGTCCCGAGGATCACGACCTCGCTCTCGTGGACGAACGACTCGTCGGCCTGCCACTGGTGGCAGTCGAGCGCGTATGCGTCTCTTACGGATTCGATGTCCCGAACGTCGGTCATGGCGAACAGTCCCACATCGGGCTCGCGGTCGCCGATCGACCGTCGGTAGAGCAGGTCGTAGATCTCGGCGCTCGTTCCCGGATCGACGCCCTTGTAGAGCAGCTCCTGGTTCGGGATGAGCTCGTCCTTGACAGCCTGCGGGAGGTCGTAGACGTACCGATCGTACTCGGGCGTGAAGTGTTGGAGGCCGAGCTTCGAGTACTCCATCGGGAAGAAGCCGTCCGATCGCGTCAGCCAGTCGAGCCGGTAGCCGGCCTCGGGCTGGCGCTCCAGCAGATCCTGGAAGACCTCCGCCGCGCTCTGGCCCGATCCGACGACCGTGACCGAGTCCGCCTCCAGCACTCGATCCCGGTTGTAGCGGTACCGCGCGGTGTGGAAGACGTCGTCTTCGGGGTGTCCGCGGAGGTGATCAGGGATCCGCGGTCGGGAGCCGATCCCGAGCGCGAGGTGTTCCCCGCGGTACTCGAACCGCTCGCCGGTGTCGGGGTGGCGAGCGGTGACGACGTAGTGTGCGCGATCGGCGTCCCAGCGGACGTCGATCACCTCGCGGCTGAACCGGCACTCATCGAGGCGCTCGGCGACCCAGCGGAGGTAGTCGTCGTACTCCCGCCGCGGGACCTGAAACGTCTCGTAGAAGTAGAACTCGTAGATGCGGTCCGTCTCCCGCAGGTAGGCGAGGTAGCTGTGGGGGTTCGTCGGGTCGGCCAGCGTCACGAGGTCCGCGAGGAAGGGCACCTCCAGCGTGACGCCCTCGAGCAGCATGCCCTCGTGCCAGGCGAACTCGGCGTCGCGTTCGAGGAAGACGGCGTCGACGTCCTCCTCGACGCCGTCCAGCAGGGCCGCGAGCCCGAGGTTGAACGGGCCGAGTCCGACGCCGACGACGTCGCGAACCCGATCGTCGTCGGTCGTCCCGCCGCGATCCCCGCCGGTCATCGCTCCACCCCCGCGCCCGTCGTCGCGCTCTGAACCGCAGCGTCGGCGAACACCTCCGACTCGAATCGATCGCGCTCGCAGACGAGCAGGCGGGCGTCCTTCTCCGCCTCATCGAAGCGGAACTCCCCGCGGGACTCGAACCCGCACCGTTCGAAAACGCGGAGAACGCGGTCGTTTCGCGCGTCCGGTTCCGCGATCACCCGATCGGTTTCGGGGTGGCGAAACTGCATGGCGACGACCGCTCGCAGCAGCGGGACCGCGTACCCGCGTCCGAGGTACTCCTCGGGCCCGATGAGCAGGTGGACGCCCTGGTCGGTCGGCTCGGCGTCGTAGTGGTTCGCGACGTCGTCTTCGGCCGCCCAGTAGCACTCCCAGTAGCTCATCGGAACGTGGTCGAGACATCCCACGTACGGTGTCAGGTGGTCGTCCGCGAGCTTCGCCGCGAGGCGATCGCGAAACGCCGGCAACGGCAGGTCGAGCTGCCAGTACGGTTTCACGTGCTCGCTCCCGAGCCACGCGTGGAGCCGACCGAGGTCGCGTTCCAGCGTCGCCTGACGGAGTGAGATCGTCCGTTCGACGCGTCGATCGTAGGTCTGGTAGTCGTAGTCGATCGCGATAGTCGCGTCTGGTCCTGTCATGGGTCGAGTTCGGTGACGAGCGGATTCTTCACGTCCGCGTAGACGGACTGGTTTTCGAGGTCGTTCTCCAGTTCGTCGAGCCCGCGAAAGCGGGTGAGCAGGTTCGCCTTGCAGGGAACGGTCGACGATTCGAGCAGCGGCTCGAGGAAGTTCGACGAGGGGCGATCGTAGCGATCGCGGGCGCGTTCGAGTTCGTCGCGGAGCAGCCCCAGGAGGCGACGCTCCGAGACGAGTTCGGCGCAGCCGAACGCGTTGATCGCGTCGAGGGCGTTGTTCAGGACGACGTAGTACCGGAGCCGCTCGTCGGCGATCGCGTCCGAACAGATCGTGCCGGCGCGCTCGCCGACGCCGGGCAGGTACTCGTCGACGGCCGCGTACCGGGACTTGGGGAAGTAAAAGCCCTGATTGTCGCGGTACCGGAACTCGGCGGGGTAGCCCTCGTCGTCGAGCGTGAGCACCGAATTCTGCTGGTGGGCTTCGACGCCGACCCCCTGAACGAGGTAGAGCCAGAGGATCGGCCGAACCGAGAGCCGGAGGTAGCGCCGGAACCAGTCCGCGCCCACCGCCGCGGTCGAGCGCCCCTCCCGATCGGCGATCGACTCGACGAGTCGGCCGAGTCGGGACGGGCCGGCGATCGCGTCCTGACAGAGCGAGACGAGCGGCGTGGCGTTCGTCGCGGCGTCGCCGCGGAACGGGTTCTCCCGGAGGGAGGTCTCTAGCCCCGACTCGCGTTCGTCGCCGACGTCGAGCGCGAGGTACGCCGGATCGCGGACGATCTCGAAGGTCGGGAACGCGTCGGCGAGTTCGTCGCCGAAAGCCGTATCGAGGAGTTCGGCGACGGCGACGCCGCGCTCGAGTTCCGGCCGCTTGTTCGCCCGGACGGAGTTGGTGATCGTCACGTTGAGCGAGGATTTCACCATGAACGGCGACTCCTCGGCGTAGAGGGTCCGGACGGACGTGGTGGGATAAAACTCCCGGCCGGTCGGGCCGAGATGTTCGAGCTCGTCGCCCAAGTGACGGGTGACGTGGGGTTGGTCGAGGAGGTACGCCGCCTGCCACGGGTGAACCGGCAGCAGGACGCCGTCGCTTTCGACGTGTTCCTCGACGAACGAGTCGGAAACCACGGGATCCTCGCGGAGCGCATCTTTCACCCAGTCCGCCGCGCCCCGATCGAGCGCGGAGCCCGACGCGACGAGCTCTGGATCGGCGCGGAAGTAGTGCAGCGGAAACGAGCCGCGGAGCTCCGGCGCGTACCGCTCCCGGTTCCGATCGGCGATCCCCTGCCGGCTCTTCGGCGTCGGGTGACGGTGGTGGCCGAAGACGAGGGCCTGTTCGGCGTCGCGAAACGACAGCCGGTCGGCGTAGAGGCGATCGTCGTCGCCGGCGCGGGCGGCGACGAACGACGCGACGTTCCGCTTGCTGCGGAGCACGCGCTCCACCAGGTCGTCCGGGACGGCGACGCCGTCCCGCGAGAGGGCGAGGTCTTTCACCACGAGCGCCGCGAGCGTGGTCGCGTCGGCGGGGTGTCCCGTCCCGTCGGAGAGCCGGTACCGGACCGGCGGCTCGAACAGGTGGCGCTCCGTCGGCGACCGATGCGAAAGCGGCGCCAGCAGGTCGACGCCCTGGGCGGGTAACCGCGCGAGAATCAGCCCGTCGGGCCCGGGATCGACGCCAGCGATCGCCTCGTCGCGGACCTCGTAGTCGCCGGTCTCGCGGAGGTAGCAGTTGAGGAACGCGCGAACGGTGGCGACGTCGGCCCGCGCCTCCGGATCGACGCCGTCGCGCTCGCGCCGCTCGGCGCCGAGGCTCACGCGGCCACCTCCCGGTCGGCGGCGACCGTCGCTCCGCAGTCGCGGATCGCGTCCAGCATCGCGGCGACGTCGTCGATCGTCGCCGTCGGATTCAACAGGGTGAACTTCAGGCTGGTCACGCCCTCGACCTCGGTGCGGGCGACGACGGCGCGACCGTCGCGGAGGAGCTCGCTTCGGACGGCGGCGTTCAACCGGCTCACCGTGCGATCGTCCATGGCGTCGTCGGGGCGGTAGCGGAAGACGACGGCGTTCAGCGCGGGTTCGCGGACCAGTTCGAAGTCGTCGGCCGCGTCCACGAGCGCGGCGGCGTCGTCGGCCAGGTCGATCGTCCGATCGACGAGCGACGCCAGTCCGGCTCGGCCGAGCGTGCGGCACGCGACGTACGGTTTCAGGGCGTCGAACCGGCGCGTCGTCTGCACCGACTTCGCCACGAGGTTGGGCACGCCGGCCTCGTCGTGGGCTTCGGGATTGAGGTAGGCGGCGTTGCGCGCCATCCACTCGAAGTCGCGGCCGTCGCGCAACAGCAACGCGCCGCAGCTGATGGGCTGGTAGAACAGCTTGTGGAAGTCGACGGCGATCGAGTCGGCCCGCTCGATGCCGTCGAGCAAGTGCCCGTGGTCGTCGCTCACCGCGAGCGCGCCGCCGTAGGCGGCGTCGACGTGGAACCAGAGGTCGCGGGCGTCGGCCGCGTCGGCGAGGTCGGCGAGCGGATCGATCGCGCCGAAGTCGGTCGTTCCCGCCGTGGCGACGAGCGCGAACGGCTCCGCGCCGTCCCGGTCGAGGCGGTCGAGCGTCGCGTCGAGCGCGTCCGGATCGAGCCGTCGGTCGTCGTCGGTCGGAACCGTAACGACCGCGTCCTCGCCCAGCCCGAGGTGGTGGGCGGCCTGCTTCGCGGTGAAGTGCGCGTCCGCCGAGCAGCAAATCCGAAGCGAGTCGGCCGCCGCAGGGAGCCCGTCGGCCTGCGTATCCCGATCGAACCGCCGGGCGCAGTGGCGATCGCGAGCGAGCAGTAGCGCCTGAAAGTTCGACTGCGTGCCGCCGCTGGTGAAGACGCCGTCCGCGCCCGACGACAGCCCGAACAGCTCGCACAGCGCCGCGACGACGCGTTGTTCGAGCACCGTCGCGGCCGGCGCCTGATCGAACGAGTCGAGCGACTGGTTCGTCGCCGTGAGCAGCGTCTCGGCGGCGAGTCCGGGGATCATCGGCGGACACTGGAGGTGGGCCGCACAGCGAGGGTTCGAGGTGCCGACGGAGTGAGCGAGGACGCGCTCGGCGACGTCGTCGATGACGGTCTCGAGCGGTTCGCCCGCGGCGGGGACGACGGGATCGGAGAACTGCCCGGCGAGGCGTTCGGGCGACGCGCCCGAGTACGGATCCTCACGCTCGGCGAAGGCGGCGACCACGGCCTCGCTCGCCCGAGCGATCGCCTCGCGGTAGGCGTCGTTGCCCGACTCGGTGCCGAGGAAGAGGTCGTCGGCGTTCACGCGGCCACCTCCGACGCGTCCGGGCGCCCGTTCAGGGCGGCCGTAACGGCCTCGTCGAAGATGGTCGCGATCTCGTCCACCTGCGTCGCCGAGACGATCAGCGGCGGGAGGAAGCGGGCGGTCGCACCCTCCCGTCCCCCGAGTTCGATCACGAGTCCGCGGTCGAAGCAGGCGGCTCGGACGGCCGCCGCGAAGTCGCCGTCCGGCGCGTGCGGCCCGGCTCCCCGCCAGTCGGCGTCGGGATCGACGAACTCGACGCCGAGCATCAGTCCGCGGCCTCGAACGTCGCCGATGCGATCGGTTCTCTCGGCGGTGGATTCGAGCCGATCGCGCAGGCGATTGCCCATCGCTGCGGCGTGATCGGCGAGATCGTGTTCGAGCACGTAGTCGATGGTCGCCTCGCCGGCGGCCATCGCGAGCTGGTTCCCGCGGAAGGTTCCCGCGTGGGCGCCCGGCTCCCAGACGTCGAGCGACTCGTCGTAGACCACGACGGCGAGGGGAAGTCCGCCCCCGATGGCCTTCGAGAGGGTGAGGACGTCGGGCGAGACGTCGGCGTGCTCGAAGGCGTACGTCTCTCCGGTTCGCCCGAGGCCGGTCTGAATCTCGTCCAGAATCAGCGGGATCTCTCGCTCGCGCGTGATCCGGCGAACCTCCCGAAGCCACGCGTCGGGGGCCGGCACGGCGCCACCCTCTCCCTGGACGGGTTCGAGGATCACGCCGGCGGGGTCGGTGATCCCGCTCTCGCCGTCGTCGAGGAGGTTCTCGAGGTATCGACTGGCGATGCGGTGTCCCTCCTGGCCGCCGACGCCGAACGGACAGCGGTACTCGTAGGGGTACGGGAGGTGGTGGACGTCCGCCATCAGCCCGGCGATCGGCTCCTTGGCGTCGGTATTACCCATCAGGCTGAGCGTACCGTTCGTCATCCCGTGGTACGCGCCCCGGAATCCGAGCACGCTCCGGTTGCCCGTGGCCGTCTTGACGAGTTTCAACGCCGCTTCGACGGCGTCCGTTCCGGCGGGACTACAGAACTGGACCTTCGCGGAGCGAGCGAACTCCGACGGGAGGCTGTCGAACAGCGAATCGACGAAGCGCTCCTTCGCGGGTGTGGTGATGTCGAGCGTGTGCAGCGGTCGGTCCGCCGCGAGTACGCGTTCCATCGCCTCCGCGACGCGAGGGTGATTGTGACCGAGCGCGAGCGTTCCCGCGCCCGCGAGACAGTCGTAATACTCGTTTCCGTCCATATCGGTCACGGTAACGCCGCGCGCTTCGCGGATCGCGAACGGAAGGTGGCGGGGGTACGTTCGCGCGCTGGACTCGCGTTCCGTTTGACGCGCGAGGATCCGTTCGTTCCCGTACTCGAGGTAGCTCACGGGGTATCACCGCCGTACGACGGGACGCCCGACATCCCGTATCGGTCATCTGAACGCTCTTGCATACGTAATTTCGGCCAACCTAAAACTATGTAAATCCACTGATTTTAGGTGGCCCTAAAACACGTCGGCCGCGCTTCCGGAATAGAAGCCGATCGGCGCCAAATGAGGCGTCACCTGCCTATCGAAGCGCGTCGTCACCTGGGCCTGGCAAGCCGATCTGACGGCGTTCCACCGCTCTACGCCGATCGACGAGGCAAGCCGATTCTCTTCGACGACGGCTTCTCGGCCGTACTACCGGTACGTCCTCGCGTAGTTTTAATATTTCGGGTTTTAGGCTAGCCTAATATGTTGGCTCGCTCACGAAACAGGCGCTATTACGAATGAAAATAGTTTCCAGTAATTAATCCGGCAACGAGCGGCGAAATATCGACGCGTCCGTCGGACGTTTTTTCAGAAGTCATTGATGTCAAGATCGTGTCATTCGTACGGACGCTCTCTAATTCGGCCGTTCGGGCGACGAGATCCGCAGGTACACCCGCGTCGTTACCGCGACGCCCTGTCCTCCATCCGATTATCGAGGGACTAAGCGCGCAGTCAGTGCGGCGATCGGAATCCACATTCCGGTCCGAAACCGCTGCACCAACGGTCGTTGCCCCGTCTATTATTATGGCTCGCGGCGAACCGACGGCACGATGCGGATCGGGATCATCTCGGACACGCACGATAACGTAGCAGCTATCGAGCAAGCCACGACTCTCTTCGCGACGGAGGGCGTCGAGGTCCTCATCCACTGCGGCGACTTCGTAGCGCCCCTCATGATTTCGTATTTTGACGGGTTCGAGCTCCACGGCGTCGTGGGGAATAACGACGGTGACGTCGCGAACCTCCAGTCGGCGTTCGACGCGCTGGGCGGCGAAAGCGAGCTGTACGGCCGGTTCGCCAGCCTTGAGTTCGACGGGCTCTCCTTTGCGGTCCTCCACGGCGAGAGCAAAGCGGAAGTCGACGCGATCGCCGCCGGCGAAACCTACGACTTCGTGTGCTACGGCCACCACCACGAGCGCGAACTCTCCGAAGGAGGTCGGACGACAGTGCTCAACCCCGGCGCGCACGTCCTGCCGTCGTCCGAGACCGACCGATCGGTCGCGATCGTCGACACGGAAACCGAGTCCGCTCGGTTCTACGAACTCGAATAGCTCGGTCGCACCTCCCGACCCTCCGTTTCGTTCCCGAGCGTCGCGGATCTCGAACGCGGCGAAGTAGTCGGCCGCGCGTCGTCGCCGTCCGCCGCTCGCGGACCAAGCCCTTAACCTCGCCGAGCCAGTACAGTGGCGTATGCAGCACGTGAAGATTCCGCAGGACCGCATCGGCGTTCTCATCGGGGAGGGCGGCGAGACGATGCGCGAGATCGAGGCGGAAGCCGAAGTGCGACTCGACATCGACTCGGAGAACGGGTCGGTCGCCGTCGAGACCGTCGGCGATCCCGTCCGCGGCCTCAAGGGTCCCGAGATCGTTCGCGCGATCGGCCGCGGATTCCCGCCCGAGGACGCCCTTCGATTGCTCGAAGACGACATGATGTTGTTCGACGTCGTCGACATCGACGCCGCCTCGCGCAACAAAAACGACATGAAACGGAAGAAAGGCCGACTGATCGGTGAGGGCGGCCGCACCCGCGAACTGATGGAGGAGTTATCGGGCGCGTCGGTCGTCATCTACGGCTCGACGCTCGGGATCATCGGCACGCCGCCGCAGGTCGACGCCGCTCGCAGCGCCGCCGAGATGCTCCTCGACGGGGCACCCCACGGGGCGGTCTACTCGTTCTTAGAGGAGAAGCACAACGAGATGAAACACCAGGGGCTGCAGTACCACCGCTTCCCCGGGTCCGGATCGGAAGAGGTCTGAGCCGCCGATCGCGTCCGTCTCTCACTCGCTTTTACCCGTCTCGTCCGCTTTGTTTCCGTCTCCGTCTCGACTCTCACTCCCGATCCGTCGGAACCCGGCTCCCGCCGAAACGGCGATCGCCGGCGCCGCGCTGGCGTTCCCCGCCCTCCCGTCTCTCGTAATATAAATACTGTTCTCTCGATAGACGAGAAACCGACCGACGGTACACGCTATTGGGTAGCGGATTTGCCGTTTCTCGAAACTTTTATATAGAATAGCAATCAATCCTTCGGCTGACCATGGCACAACAGATGGGCAACCAGCCCCTCATCGTTCTCTCGGAGGACAGCCAGCGGACCTCCGGCAAGGACGCGCAGTCGATGAACATTCAGGCCGGGAAGGCCGTCGCCGAGTCCGTACGGACGACGCTCGGCCCCAAGGGGATGGACAAGATGCTCGTCGATTCGACGGGCAACGTCGTCGTCACGAACGACGGCGTCACGCTCCTCTCGGAGATGGACATCGACCACCCGGCGGCCGACATGATCGTCGAAGTCGCCGAGACCCAGGAGGACGAGGTCGGTGACGGCACGACGAGCGCCGTCGTCGTCTCCGGCGAACTGCTGAGCCAGGCCGAGGACCTCCTCGAGCAGGACATCCACGCGACCACCCTCGCCCAGGGGTACCGCCAGGCCGCCGAGGAGGCCATCGACTCCCTGGACGAGATCGCGATCGACGTCGACGAGGACGACACCGAGGTCCTCGAGCAGATCGCCGCCACCGCGATGACCGGCAAGGGCGCGGAGAGCTCCAAGGACCTGCTCGCCGAACTCGTCGTCGAGGCCGTTCGCGCCGTCGCGGACGACGACGGCGTCGACACGGACAACATCAAAGTCGAGAAGGTCGTCGGCGGCTCGATCGAGAACTCCGAGCTCGTCGAGGGCGTCATCGTCGACAAGGAGCGCGTCTCCGAGAACATGCCCTACTTCGCCGAGGACGCCTCCGTCGCGATCGTCGACGGCGACCTCGAGATCAAGGAGACCGAGATCGACGCCGAGGTCAACGTCACCGACCCCGACCAGCTCGAGCAGTTCTTAGAACAGGAGGAGCGCCAGCTCCGCGAGATGGTCGACCAGATCGTCGACGCCGGCACCGACGTCGTCTTCGTCGACGGCGGCATCGACGACATGGCTCAGCACTACCTCGCCCAGGAGGGCGTCATCGCCGTCCGCCGCGTCAAGTCCAGCGACCAGACCCAGTTGGCCCGCGCGACCGGCGCCCGCCCCGTCTCGAACGTCGACGACCTGAGCGAGGACGACCTTGGCTTCGCCGGCAGCGTCGCCCAGAAGGAGATCGCCGGCGACCAGCGCATCTTCGTCGAGGAGGTCGAGGACGCCAAGGCCGTCACCCTCATCCTCCGCGGCGGCACCGAGCACGTCATCGACGAGGTCGACCGCGCGATCGAGGACTCGCTCGGCGTCGTCCGCACAACCCTTGAGGACGGGAAGGTGCTCGCCGGTGGCGGCGCGCCCGAAGTCGACCTCTCGCTGGCCCTGCGCGACTACGCCGACTCCGTCGGCGGCCGCGAGCAGCTCGCCGTCGAGGCCTTCGCCGACGCCCTCGAGGTCATCCCGCGCACCCTCGCCGAGAACGCCGGGCTGGACCCCATCGACTCGCTCGTCGAACTCCGCGCCGACCACGACGGCGGCAACGCCGCCGCGGGACTCGACGCCTACACCGGCGACACGATCGACATGGCCGAGGAAGGCGTCTACGAGCCGCTGCGCATCAAGACCCAGGCGATCGAGTCCGCCACCGAAGCCGCGGTCATGCTGCTGCGCATCGACGACGTCATCGCCGCCGGCGACCTCGCAGTCTCCGACGACGACGACGAGGAAGACATGCCCGCCGGCGGCGGTATGGGCGGCGGCATGGGCGGCATGGGCGGCGGTATGGGCGGCATGATGTAGGCGAGGTTCGGAACGAGCAACGCGAGTGAGAACCTCGTAAAAGCGAGCGGGGAACGCAGTAACCCGCGAGCTAAACCTAAATTTTGCCGAGGGCCGGCTTCGCTGGCCCGCAAAGCAAAATTTAGTATAACAGCCTCCTCCCTCCCCTTTGGGTCGGTCATCGGCCCGAGCGCGAAGCGCTCGGAGAATAGCGTCACTCGGGTTCTTCGAAGCGCTCGCTCGCTGGCAGTGGACTCGGTGATCCTCACCCGTCTACTATCGATCGGCGACGCGCTCGGGCTCATGACCCCGCGGAGAAAGCTAGTGCCGCTCGAACCACCGTACAGCCGCTTTCAGTCGGCCCATTTCCATTTCTGCCGTTTCGTCGTCGCTCCCGAATCCCGTTCTCCTTTCGCGATCGGACCGCGTTGCGTTTCAACACCTGCCTGAGACGGACTCTCACGCTGAGTCGATCCACTTCACATGAACTAAGTGGGATCCCGCAATATTCGCCGCTATGGAGACGCTACTGCTGGACAGCGGCGATGTCGACGAGAACGCCCGCATGGCGGACGTCGTCCGCGCGGTCGAAGACGCGTTCGAGGCCTACGAACGCGGCAACGCCCAGATGCCGCCCAAGTCGTACATCGATCTGCCCCAGTACAACGGGGACTTCCGCTCGATGCCCTCCTATCTGGATGCCGGGGACTGGGACGCCGCGGGCGTCAAGTGGGTCAACGTCCACCCGGACAACCCCGCCGACCACGGTCTGCCGACGGTGCTGGGAACCATGATTTACTCCGATCCCGAGACGGCGTTTCCGCTCGCGATCATGGACGGGACGACGCTGACCATGAAACGCACCGGCGCGGCGGCCGCAGTCGCGACCGACTACCTCGCCGTCGAGGACGCCACCAGCCTCGGGATCGTCGGCGCCGGCGTTCAGTCGTACACGCAGCTGGAGGCGATCAGCGAGGTCCGTCCGATCGAGGAAGTCGTCGTCTCGGACCTCGACGAGGAGCGCATCGAGCGGTTCGTCGACGCCTTCGGCGATCGGTTCGACGTCCGCAGCGGGTCCATCTCGGAGGCCGGCCACTGCGACGTCCTCTCGACGGTGACCCCGGTCGAGGAGCCGATCGTCGGACCCGACGACGTCGGTGAACGCACGCACGTCAACGCGATCGGCGCCGACGCCGCGGGGAAACACGAACTCGCGGACGACCTCCTGGTGGCGGCGACGATCGTCATCGACGACCACGCGCAGTGTACCCACTCCGGGGAGGTCAACGTCCCCTACGCCGAGGGCGTGTTGACCGACGGTGACATCTACGGCGAGATCGGCCAGTTGGTCGTCGGCGATCTGGCGGGCCGGACCGACGAGACGGGCGTCACGGTGTTCGATTCGACCGGTCTGGCGATCCAGGACGTCGCCGCCGCGCACGTCGTCTACGAACAGGCTCGAAAGAACGATGCTGGGTACGAGTTCGGGATGATCGATCCCGGCCGGCAGTAGCCCGAAGGCGGTTCAGTCGTCCGCTTCCGATTCTGTTCCTTCGCGTCGCCCCGCACCGCTCGCGAGCGCGGTTTCGCGGAGGTCGGCTTCGATCTCTTCGAGCGAACGCCCCTTCGTTTCCGGAACGAGCTGGTAACAGAAGACGAGCGCGGCGAGCGAGAGCAACCCGTAGAGCCAGAACGTTCCGCTCTCGCCGATGCGGTTGACCAGACGGAGGAACGTCAGCGAGACCAGTAAGTTGCCGGCCCAGTTGACGACGGTCGCGACCCCCATCGCCGTCCCCCGGACTTCCATCGGATAGATCTCCGAGATCAGCAGCCAGAACGCCGGACCGAGGCCGATCGCGAAGAACGCGACGTACAGCATCAGGCTCGCGGTCGCGGCCCAGCCGACGACCCCCGAGAGGCCGGGCAGGACGAACGCGATCCCGAGGACGCCGAGCATCACGGTCATACCGGCCAGTCCCGAGAGCAACAGCGGGCGGCGCCCGGTCCGATCGATCAGCACCACCGCGACGACGGTCATCACGACGTTGACCGCGCCGATGCCGACGGTCGCGAGGATCGAAGCGGTGTCCTCGAAGCCCGTCGACTCGAGGATCGTCGGCGCGTAGTAGATGACGGTATTGATGCCCGTCACCTGCTGGAAGGCGGCCAGCCCGACGCCGACGATCAACATCGGGCGGACCCAGGGCCGGAGCAGGTCGCGGAGCGTACCGGATTCGGTCCGGATGGTCTCCCTGATCTCGCGCAGTTCCGCGTCGACCTTCGCCTCGGCCCGGGTCCGGGAGAGCACGTCGCGAGCCGCCGACTCTCGACCCTGTTCGTAGAGCCATCGGGGACTCTCCGGCATGAACACCATGCCGAGGAACAGGACCGCCGCCGGAACCATCCCGAGCCCGAGCATCCACCGCCACTCCCCGCCGTCGGAGAACGCGAAGTTCACGAGGTACGCGATCAGGATCCCGCTCGTAATCGTCAGCTGGTTCAGCGAGACCAGCGAGCCGCGGATCTTCGGCGGTGAGATCTCGGAGATGTACAGCGGACCGACGACCGAGGCGAACCCGATCCCGATCCCGTCGATGATCCGCCCGAGGATCAGCACCTCGACCGTCGGTGCGATCGCCATGATGAGCGACCCAACGAAGAACACGACGGCACCGATCAGGATGAGGCGCCGCCGGCCGAGCCGATCGGCGAGGCGGCCGCCGAGGGCCGCGCCGAGTATCGCGCCCACCATGGCGCCGCTGACGACGATCCCCTCGACCAGATCGGGTTCGATCGCGTACCCGAAGAGCGCCGTCAGCTCGAAGGTATTTCGAATGTAGAGCATCGCACCGGAGATGACGCCCGTGTCGAACCCGAACAGGAGGCCGTTGAGCGCCGCCAGCGCCGCAACGACGTAGACGAACGAGTTCTGGCTGTCGGAATTCCATCCAACCGGTAGCATAGATTCTGTGGAACGACCGTTTCCGACCGCGGTTAACAAACCATCGATGTAATTCTGAAATTCACCACTATAAGAGGACCCTTCGAGTATCATTTGGAGCTTATTGTCGAAAATTGAATAGTTATTGTGGGTTCTACACGAATATATTCGGACGCACGCCACACGGATCGATCGGCGGATCGCAATCGTACCCTCCTGCCGTCGCTGCACTACGATCGCCGTTCGCGGAGGCGGCGGGGGATCGACCCGGTCATCGAGAGATCGCCGCAGAAGTACGCGATCGGGTCGCCGGCCGGCTGCGGAAGTCCGTTGGCCTCGAACATCGTGTTCTCGCGAATCGTCACCTCGGCCGATCGGATCGGCCACCGATCGTGTGCGATCTCGGCCGACAACACGCGGCCGCCACTCGACGCGTAGAAGCGACGGCGCTCGGTGAGCCAGTACTCAAGCGTCCCCTCGTCGGCGGTGAAGGCGGGGCCGGCCGGCCGGTAGGTCGCTGCGAATCGCGCCGGCGGGTCGTCACCCGTCGGCGCGCCGACGGCGGGCGTCGCCCCGTCCCGGGTGCTCGCGAACGAAACGCGATCCTCGCCGCCGCTCACGTGCATCTGGGCGTAGTGGACGGGGAGGCGCGTTCCTCGTCCGGTCAGCGCGGCAACAGCGGGGTTTCCGATGTCGATGCTGAAGAAGAACAGCCCCGGGTCCCCCCGGCACCGAACGTACGTTCGGACGTTGAGTTCCGCGAACGCGATCCGGGCGATCGGCGGGGCTCCGCGGAGCCCCGCCTTCGTGAGGACGAACGGGAGGACGCTGAGCCACGCCCGGCCGTCGTACGTTTCGAGCGTTAACTCCTCGGGGACGTGCGGTCGAACGTCATCTGGATCGACGGGCCAGTGGAGGAACAGACCGTCGCGCCACGTCATCGAGAAGACGTGGGGTGCTGTCGGCGACGCGTCTCGATCGGCGAACGTCCATCGGAACGGATCCGTTCGGGGTTGAGTGGAGGTCATCTCGCAGGCGACTGAGTTCCGTCGTACCACGGGCAGCGGAATAAAGAACGGTGACGACCGTCGGTCGCGGTGACGGTCTTCGCTCCGTGACGACTCCGTGGGTCGACGCGGACCGATCGATTTCCCCGGCGGAAGCGAGTGTCAGTTCCGGAGAACTTTGGCGGGGTTTCAGTCTTCGATCTCGATCGCCGGTCGGCCGGGTTCGGCGTTTTTCAGCACGGACTCGTCGACCGCGTCGGCGCGGACGACCCGGACCGGCGCGTCGAACTCGCGTTCGAGCAGCCACGCCGCCGACTCCAGGGCCGCGTGCTCGTCATCGGGTCCGAGCGTCATCGAGAGTGCCTCGCGCTCGGCCTGGAGATCCTGGCCATAACTGGCCGCGGCGTCGCCGTGCTCGCGGATGTGCGACTCTCCCATGAGTTCGCCGATCAGGTTGTCGGCGTCGCTCTCGATCGCGATCTCCAGGGCGTCGTATTTCCACTCCGGAGCGACGACGACGTCGATTCGCTTCGGATCCTCGATGCCCGCGACGTCGACGATCTGGCGGACGTCCTCGCGGGTGTTCTCGACCAGCTTGCGGCGCTTCTCGACGGAGTCGCGATCGATCCGGGCGGTCGGCCATGGGGCCTCGACGACGAACTCGTCGTTGCCGAGCGTCTCGTACAGTTCCTCGGCGAGGTGGGGCGCGACGGGCGCCAGCAGGCGGACGACCGCCGACAGCCCGCGCTCGAAGGTTTCGGCGTGGGGTTCGGTGTGACTCGCGTAGTTCCGCAGCGTCCGAGCAAGCTCCAGCGTTTCGCGCAGCGCCTTGTTGAACGTCAGATCGTCGTACTCGTTGCCGGCGATCGCGATCGTCGCGTCGATCTCCGCTTCGACGTAGCTGGCGATGGCGTCGTCCGCGCCGTCCGGTCGCTCGGCTCGCGGCTCGTCGCCGTCGTCTCGCGGCTCCGCCGCTCGACTGTTTGCGGAACGAAGTTCCGCACTACTCGCACTTTCCGCGGCGCCACGCGCCGCGCCCACGAAGTCGTCGACCATCCCCTTCAGCCGCCCGAGGAAGGCGTTCGTCGATCGGACGCCCTCCTCGCTCCAGTCGAAGTCGCGCTCGGGCTGGGCCGCCTGCATCATGAACAGCCGGGCGGTGTCCGCGCCGTACTCCTCGACGATCCGCTGGGGCGAAACGACGTTCCCCTTCGACTTGGACATCTTCTCGCCCTCGAGCTGGACCATTCCCTGGGCCAGCAGGTTCGTGAAGGG
This sequence comes from Halosolutus gelatinilyticus, assembly GCF_023028105.1. Taxonomy (NCBI): domain Archaea; kingdom Methanobacteriati; phylum Methanobacteriota; class Halobacteria; order Halobacteriales; family Natrialbaceae; genus Halosolutus; species Halosolutus gelatinilyticus. The sequence continues at coordinate 1,240,478 of NZ_CP095491.1, read as the reverse complement.
CTCGCGGTGCTCGAGCCCCTCGTGGTCGGCCAGCACCTTCGTGAAGAATCTCGCATAGAGGAGGTGCATCACGGCGTGCTCGATCCCGCCGACGTACTGGTCGACCGGCATCCAGTCGTTGGCCCGCTCCAGGTCGAACGGCGCGTCGTCGAGATCGGGCGAGACGTACCGCAGGAAGTACCACGAGGAGTCGACGAAGGTGTCCATCGTGTCCGTCTCGCGGGCGGCTGTGCCGCCGCAGTCGGGACACGTCGTCCGCTTCCACTCCTCGGCGGCGTCCAGCGGGTTGCCCGTCGTGTTGATGAACTCGGGGAGTTCGACGGGCAGGTCCTCCTCGGGTACCACCACGGGGCCGCAGTCGTCGCAGTGGACGACGGGGATCGGCGTTCCCCAGTAGCGCTGGCGCGAGATCCCCCAGTCGCGAAGCTGGTACTGGGTGGCTTTCTCGGCGCTCTCGATATCTTCGGTCAACCGATCGCGGGCCGTCTCGCTGTCCAGTCCCGAATACTCGCCGGAGTTGACCAACACCCCGTCCTCCGTGAAGGCCTCCTCGCTCACGTCCGGCGCGTCGGGAACCGTCTCGCCGTCCCAGCCCTCGGGTTCGGGGGCGACGACCGGTTCGATCGGCAGGTCGTGCTTCGTCGCGAACGCGTGGTCGCGATCGTCGTGGCCGGGGACGGCCATCAGCGCGCCGGTCCCGACGTCCGAGAGGACGAAGTCGGCGACGTAGACCGGGATCTCCTCGCCGGTGGCGGGGTTGGTGGCGGTGAGGCCGGTCGCGACGCCGTTCGGTTCGTCGCCTTCGGGGTCGGCCTCGTGCTCGATAAAGTGCCGGATGTCGTCGTTCTCCTCGGCCAGCTCCTCGCTGATCGGGTGATCGGGCGCGATCGCGAAGAAGGTCGCCCCGAAGATGGTGTCGACGCGGGTGGTGAACGCCTCGACGCCGCCGTAACCTTCGACATCAAATTCGAGCTCGGTCCCGTACTGCCGGCCGATCCAGTTGCGCTGCATCTGTCGGACCGAGTTTGGCCACCCCTCGAGCTCGTCGATCGCCTCTAACAACTCGTCGGCGTACTCGGTGATCTGCAGGAACCACTGCTCCAGTTCGCGCTGCTCGACGGGCGTGTCGCAGCGCCAGCAGAGTTCGGCCTCGCCCTCGACCTGCTCGTCGGCGAGGACGGTCTCGCAGTGGGGACACCAGTTGACCTCGGCGTCGCGGCGCTCGACCAGCCCCTCGTCGTAGAACCGGGAGAAGAGCCACTGGTTCCACCGGTAGTACTCGGGCGTGCAGGTGGCGATCTCTCGCTCCCAGTCGTAGCCAAAGCCCATCGCCTCCATCTGGCCGCGCATCGTGTCGATGCAGTCGAACGTCCAGTCCCGCGGGTTAGTATCGCGCTCCTTGGCCGCGTTCTCGGCGGGGAGTCCGAACGCGTCCCACCCCATCGGGTGGAGGACCTCGTCGCCGCGCATCCGCCGGTAGCGGGCGTACGCGTCCGTGATCGTGTAGTTGCGAACGTGGCCCATGTGGAGCTTGCCCGACGGGTACGGATACATCCCGAGGACGTACGTCGGGTCCTCGACGTCGTCGGGCGTCCGGTAGACGTTCGACTCGTCCCACGCCTCCTGCCAGCGCCGTTCGATCGTTGCGTGGTCGTATCCCTCGTCGCTCATTCCTACCTATCGGTGTGCCCGTCGGCATCCTATACCTTCGCATTCGCGACGAAAACTCCGTCCGATCGGCGAGCGAACCGGGCCGCAGGGACGCGGCTACTCGAGGTGGATCGCCGGCCGAAACGGCTGAGCCTGGTCCGCCTTCCCCTCGGGATCGACGGGGTCGCCGTCTTCGGCGTAGACCTCGACGTCGGCGTCGAACTCGCAAGCGAGGAAGTCGGACGCCTCCTCGTAGACGGTTCGTTCGTCGATCGCGGTCAGCGTCTCTACGGTCCCCTCGTCGCGCTCGCGGACGAACGAGACGAGGTCGCCGACGAGGCGATTGACGGCGTCGCCCCGCTTGCGAAGGTCGTCGTCCCGCATCACTTCGCCCATGACCCGTCCCTGGTTCGGGCCGACGTGCTCGCGGCTATCGCCGCTCGCCTCGTCCGCGGTGCGTTGCACCGCGCTTTCGACCACGGTATCGAGGACGTCTCGCTTCCAGTCGGCGGCGACGTAGAGCCGGATCGTCTCGGGATCGGTGTCGGTCACGCCGACGATGTCACGAACGTCCTCGAAGACGCCTTCGATCAGGTCCTCCTCGGCGACGACGGTCGGGTCGTCGAACTCCGGTACCGGTTCCGGCCACGGGACGTCCTCGGCGGATTCGCCGGTCAGCCGTTCGTGGAGTTCGTTCGCCATGAACGGAACGAACGGCGCCAGCAGTCGGAGTCGCGTCTCGAGGACGGTCCGTAGCGTCCATCGCGCTCCCGGCCGCTGAGCCCTCACGGAGCGAGCGCGATGCTCGGGGGACGAACTCGCCCCCCGTTGATCGAGGCCGGTCCGGCGACGGTACCACTTGAGGTGTTCCTCGAACCGGTAGAAGGCGTGCTGGCTCGCCGATCTGATCTCGAAGCGCTCCATCGAGTCGGTGACCTCGCGGACGACCTCCTGGAGCTTCGCCAGCAGCCAGCGGTCCGGCTGCTCGAGGTCGCGCTCGCCGTCCGGCAGCTCGACGATCTCGATCGCCCGGTTCCAGAACCGCTCGAGCTGGTTCCGCGTCGAGCCGACCTCGTCGGCCCGCCAGTCGAAGTCCTGCCACGGCTCGGAACTGTTCAGCAGGAAGAACCGGACGGTGTCGGCGCCGTACTCCTCGATGGCCTCGTCGGGAAGAACGACGTGGCCCTTCGAGGAGCTCATCTTCTGGCCCTCGAGCAGACCTATCCCCATGCTGGTGATTCCTCGGGGCCACTTCTCCTCCTCGAACAGCTCGGCGTGGTGGTAGAGGAAGAAGGTGAGGTGGTTCGAGATCAGGTCGTTGGCCGAACAGCGGTAGTCGACGGGGTACCAGTAGTCCCACTCCTCGCGCAGTTCCAGCGCCCGCTCGTCAGGGTCGTCCACGGCGTCTTCGCCGTAGAACAGCGCGTCGAAGAACTCGCGGTCCATCTCCTCGGGCGGAACGTCCTCGAGCCGGTGGGCGAACGTATAGTACGCCATGTATATCGTCGAGTCCGACAGCGGCTCGATGACGAAGTCGTCGTCCCACGGGAGTCGCGTGCCGAGCCCGTAGTTCCGGATGCAGGGCCACTCCTCGAGCCAGTCGATCGTGTGATCGTACTGCTCGCGGGTGTTCTCCGGGATCGCGTCCAGGTTCGCCACGGCTCGGCGAGCCTTCTCCCGCCAATCATCGTCGTTGTACCGAAGGAACCACGTCTCCTGTTCGGAGACCTCGACGTCCCCGCCGCAGCGACAGACCACTTCCTCCGCGAAGTCGTACATCGCGTCGAAGTCGCCCACCTGTCGGAAGTGGGATTCGAGTTCGTCGCGGACGTCCTCGATGACTTCGCCGGCGAACTCGCCGTACTCCTCGGCGAGTTCGCCTCGGTGGAACTCGCGGTTGTACAGCTCCTGCGTGGCTACCTCGAGCGCCGGATCGCTCGAGGACTCGACGCCGTGTTCCTCGACGGCGTCTCTTGCGGGGAATTCGCCGTACCCCTCGATCGTCAGGATCGCTCGGGGCTCGATCGCCCGCACGTCGTCGGGGTCGACGCCGTACTCGGCCAGCTCGTCGGCCCGCGCCTTCGCCGCTTCGAGGGCGACCCAGTCGTCGGGCGAGTGGGCCGGGACGGACATCACGACGCCGGTCGCGTTGTCCGTGTCGATGAAGCCCGCGGGGATGACGAGTACCTCTTCGCCGGTGACGGGATTCGTGACGCGCTCGCCGACGAGTTCGGCCCCCTCGACGGTCTCCTCGACGGTGACCTCGCGGGCCTGCAGGTCGAGCTTCTCGGTCGCCTCCGCCGAGACGATCCACTCCTCGTCGCCGGAAGACGCGGACGGCTCGGCGGACCCGTCCGAGCCCCGTTCGGAGCGGCCGACGATCGCGCGGGCATAGGTCGCGTCGGGGTCGATGTAGGCGTTGGTGACCCCTCGAACCGTCTCGGGGCGCAGGGTGGCCATCGGATAGATCGTCCCCTCGTCGTCCGCGAACTTGATGAGTGTGTACTCCTGGTACTCGGCGTCTTCCCCCTCGAGCAGGTCGTGCGTCGTGACCGGTTGACCCTCGTTCGTACAGTAGTTGACCGGGTGCAGCCCCTTCTCGAGGAGTCCGCGCTCCCTGAGCGTCTCGTACTGCCAGGCGATGAACTTCGAGTAGCGCTCGTCGTTCGTGGTGAACTCGCGGCGCCAGTCGATCGACAGCCCGAGTTGCTTCATCCCCCGCTTGTAGTGCTCGTCGATGAAGTACCGGGCGAATCCCATCGGCGTCTCGAGATCCGCGAGGGTGTCTTCGGGGACGTTGTAGGCGTCTCGCAGAACCGACAGCTGTTCCTCCTCGCCCTTCTTCAGCCGTTCGACGGCGCCGATAATCGGCGTTCCCGTGACGTGCCACCCGATCGGGAAGAGGACGTTGTCCCTCTGCTGGCGGCGGTACCGCGCGTACACGTCGGGGACGGTGTACGTGCGGGCGTGTCCGATGTGCATGCCGCCGCTCGGATACGGGTACGGCACCGTCACGAACGTCGCGTCGTCTCGCCGGTCGGGATCAGCTTCGTACTGACCCGACTCGGCCCAGCGATCGCGCCACTCGGCCTCCAGTTCCTGCGGGTCGTAGCTCATAGCCGCTCATTGTTCGGGACGGGGTAAAAGCACTACACCTCGGGGATCGAACGGATGAGCGGGCTCGACGCGCCGATCCGGAACCGGCCGCCGATCGACCTCCGACGATCGCGGCGACTCGCGAGTGTCACCCACCGTCGATATCGCCGGTCGCCTTCGCTCGGATTGTACCCGAAACGCGGGCCGCCGCGGCCCGGTCGCCTCACTCGATGTCGATCGACTTCGACTCCTCGCCGCCACCGACCTTCGGGAGGTGGACCGTCAGCACGCCGTCCTCGTAGCCGGCCGAGATCGCGTCCTCGTCGACCGGTTCCGGCAGGCGGATCCGCCGGCTCGCCGACGCCCGGGTCCGCTCGCGTCGGAGGTAGCGGCCCTCGGCGTACTCCTCCTCGTCCGTCCGCGTGGCTTCGAGCCGCAGCGTCCCGTCGGAGAGCGTCAGGTCGATGTCGTCGGTGTCGTAGCCGGGAAGGTCGGCCGTGACGACGTACTCCTCGCCGGTGTCCGCCACGTCGACCGGCACCGAGCCGGGGACCTGGAGCCCGCCGGCGCCCATTCCCTCTTCGACCTGCCGGCTGACGCGCTCGAGCACATCCTCGATTTCTTCGAACGGATTTCGTCGCATGGCTCGCGGTACGCGCTCGAACCGGATAAATTCTGCCCGTGATCGAACGACAGAAGGAGGACTCGGTCGCCGCTCGCGATCGGCCCGGGCGATCCGTCGCGACCGGGGCGCTCGACGGGTTACTCCGGCAGCGAAACTCGGCCTTCGTCGATCGCGTCCAGCAGGACGTCGCGCGCGTGACCGTCGGGATCGACGTTCTCGTAGACCGCCTTCACCTCGCCGTCGGCGAGAAAGAACGTCGTCCGCGCGGTCGCCCCGTTCCGGAGTTCGACGTCGAACGCGTCGGCGATTTCGGCATCGGGATCGGCCAGTAGGTCGAACTCGAGCCCTTCGGAGTCGCAGAACGATTCGTGGGAGTCGACGTCGTCCGTCGAGACGCCGTACACCTCGACGCCAGCGTCCGCGTAGGTCTCGCGTTCCCGCTGGAACTGGTTGGCCTCGATCGTACAGCCCGGCGTGTCGTCTTCCGGGTAGAAGTACAGCACCGTGGGCTCGTCGAAGTCGAGTTCGACCTCCTCGCCGTCCTGGTTCGGTGCGGTAACGATCGGGGCGTCTGCTCCCTCTTCGAGTGGCATACTCGTACTCTCAGGCAGGAGCGCTGAAAACCGTTTGTGGTTCCGTTATTCGACGACGTGTTCGGTGTCGTACGAGCCGAGTTTGCGGACCCAGCCCTTCTCGGCCAGGTCCTCGAGATCTGCGATCGCCTCGTTCGTCCGGGCCTCGTAGAGACCGGCCTCGATGTCGACGTGGAACACGTAGTCCCCGAGCCGGCGGCCGCTGGGACGCGACTCGACGCGGGTCAGGTTGATGTCCCGATCGGCGAACGGTTCGAGGAGTTCGAGCAGCAGGCCCGGATAGTTGGCGTTCGGGTAGACGACCAGCGAGGTCTTGCCGCCGCCTTTCGATCGCTCCTCGGCGGGCGCGAGCGCGAAGAAGCGGGTCGCGTTCGAGTCTTGGTCCTGGATGTCCTCGGCCAGCACGTCGAGGGTGGTTCCGTTCTCGGCGTTCGCCGGATGGCCGATTCCCGCCACGGAGGGATCGTCGCGGGCGTATTCGACGCCCTGGGCCGTGCTCGCGACTGCCTCGAGCGTGGCGTTCGGGTACTCCCGCTCGAGGTAGGTGCGACACTGCGCTAGCGCCTGGGAGTGGCTGGCGATCGTGTCGAACTTCGGCCCCTGGGCGAGGAGGGCGTGCCTGATCGGGGTGACGATCTCGCGGACGACCGCGACGTCGTACCCCGCGAGGGCGTCTAAGCTCTCCGTGACGCTTCCCTCGATGCTATTTTCGATCGGGATGACGCCGCGATCGTGGTCCTCGCTGGCGACGGCGTCGACGATCGACGTCACCGACTGGCGGAACTCGATCGCGTCGCCGTCGGCGATCGCGGTCGCCGCCCGGTGGGAGTACGTGCCCTTCGGCCCAAGCGTGACTGCAGACATTGCTAACCTCTAGTCGGGTCGCCATCAAAAGAACGTCGGGATGTCGATCAGTTTCGACGACCGATCGAGATCCGGTGTTGTAGCCGGTCGCGGATCGCCGTTCCCGTCGGAAATCAACGGACAGTTGCCGAACTCCTTTCGTTTACTATCACGGTGATTTCATAGGTGGACTAGAAAGTTACTTGTCCGGAGTCGCATACTGTTAGCCTGCGAAGGTGAGAGCTCCACATGGATTCCACGATCACCCGTCGACGAGTCTTCCTTGCGGGTACGGTTGTCTCGATCGGCGGACTCGCGCTCGGCGGTATCGCGACGGGTCGGGTACTAGACGAAGGAAGTGATACGCGCACGACGGAAACGTTCAGTGAAACCTACGACGTCGCCGAGATCTCGGTCGCCACCGACGTCGGCCCCGTTTCGGTTATCGGAACCGATCGCGAGACGGTCGAACTCGTAGTCGAACAGCGCGGCACGGAGGGTTCTTTGGACCGGACCACGCTATCGATCGACGAGGGCAACGACGCCCTCGACGTAACGGTCGAATACGATCACACCACCGCGGAGTGGCTCGGGCTGACGGCCGAATCGCGACCCGACATCAAAACCGTGCTTACCGTCCCGCACGAGCTCGAGCACGCCGCCCTCGAGACGGTAAACGGAGCCATCGACGCGAGCGCTCTCGAGTCCACCCTCGCCGCGAGCACCACGAAGGGCGAGATCGACGTCGGCGTCGAGACGCTCGGCGACGGCACGACGATCGAGACGACCAATGGCGACGTCGCGGTCGCTGCGGACGCGATCGAGGGCGACGCCACGTTCGAGTCGACGAACGGGGCGATCACCTACGCGCTCGGCGATACTACCGACGCGACCGTGACGGTCGCGACCAGCAGCGGCGACATCGCGCTCACCACGGATCGTGCGGATCCCGTCAGGCGGACCGACACCGAACTCGAGGCGACCGTCGGCGACGGAACCCATCAACTGCAGTTCGAAACGACGAGCGGCGACGTGACGATCACCGACTAACCGTCCGAGCGGAGCACTCCACCCGCTACGCATCGTGCGGGCGTTCTGCAACCAGCGATCGCGAACCCTGCATTACTCGTCCGTTCTGCTGTGAAAAATCCCGAGACTCGGTCGTCGCCTGCGTCACTCCTCGAGGTGCTCGATCCCCTTCTTGGAGACGTTCGCCTCCGTGATCTCGTTTGGCATCCAGTCCGGCTTGTCGTCGGGAGCGGTCTCCTCCCATGCCCAGCCGTCGTAGATGTGGACTTTGTCGGTTCCTTTCTCTCGTAGCCGAAGCTCGACGCGCTCGGCCTGGTTTTCGCTCGATCCGGGTTCGAGCCGGCGGGCCGCCTTGAGTGCGGCCTGCCGTGGCGTGTTCCCCGAAAAGACGCTCGACTCTTCGCCGTCCGATCCGCGCAGTGCAAAGTTCCGTTTCCCGTCTTCACGTACCATGGTTTCGCCTCCATGCCAATTCAGCACACGATCCGACATAAAGATATCCCCCAAAACCGACCGACAGCGCCGGTATCTTTAAGTGTGTCCGTATCCCCACATGTCCGCAGTGGCTCCGCGTCGAGCGCGAGGTCCACTGTCACGAGACTGTTCCACCGCCGGGAGACACGAACCTGTGACACGCATACGCACGCGGCAGTCGTCAGGCCGTCGAAAACACTTAAGTATATCCTACGGCGAAGTTCGTCATAGAATCCCGCGATGGTACGGAAAAAGAAGTTGAGTCCAAGCGGTGCGAAAGACGAAGACGGCAACTATCACAACGTGCACCTGAACCTCCACGAGGATGAACTCGCAGTCGCGGGCATGGATATCGGCGACGAAGTCTTCGTCCGCGTCCGAGACGGCAAGATCATCATCCAGAAGGCCGACGAGGACGAGGTAGAACACGAATTCTGAGACTCCGTCATCGGAATCTCCGTTAGCACGGCCAACACGCCCGTAGTTGCACTCGAACCCGATCGCAGTACTCCGCGGGTCCGGAAGCGCCCGGATCCGGCGGTATTCGGCGCACGATGTGGACTGAAGAACCCTCGAGCGGCTGCACCGGTATTCGAAACCGGACGCGGGGGGACATGAATCGATCTGGTGAGCCGGGCCCCGGAGACCGCCGAATCGAGTTTCCACCACGTACGGTCACGTAAAGATACGTTTTCCAGTGACATTCACTCGTTCCTCACGATATATGGCCGAAATCATCGTGGCATTCTCGGTGTGGGCTCGTCCCACGATCGCACATGGCACAGGAACCACGCCGTCCCCGATCGACCGATCGTACCGCCCCCACCGACGACCCCGCCGTCCGAGACGCGGACTTCGAGGACAGTCCCGTCGACCGACGGACGTTCCTCCGGCTCTCGGCCGCGACGGGCGCCGCGCTCGCGCTCCCCGGTACCGCGACCGCCGACGTCTCCGGGGATCCGCTGACCGACGAGTATCAGTTCGTCGTCAACCACACGCCCGACGAGTACGAAGCACCGACCGTCATCGAGTTCGCGACGCAGGATGCGCTCGAGGCCTTCGCGGACGAGTACGAGGAGGAACCCGATCCCGAGCTGTCACGGGCGCCGAAGGCGATCACCCGCGAGTCGCCGACGCCGGCCGCGCACGCCCACCTCACCGCCGACGAGGTCGCCGACGTGCTCGAGATGGAAGGCGTCGAGACGATGGACTTCTCGCCCGGCGCGAACCCGTGGTGGACACTCGAGGAGGAACCCTATGCCGACGGCGTCTTCCCGCCGGTCGAAGAGGCGCGAGAGTTCGTCTCGTACCGGGAGACCGCGCAGGGACTCGCACACCTCGAGGAAACGCACCCCGATCGCGTGCGCGTACACTCCCTCGAGTCGTCGCCGGGGTGGCCCAACCTGTACACCGGGGAGGATCCCGATCCGCAGGACATCTACGTCGTCGACGTCGCGAACGACGTCCGGGGCGCCGACTCGTTCGCCGAGAAGGAGAAAGTGGTCTACTCCCTCTCGATCCACGGCGACGAGCGCGCGGGCGTCGAAGCCGGCAGTCGACTCGTCGAGGACCTCGCCCGCGGCGAGGCGGACGACCTCGAGGGGCTGCTCGACGAGATCGCGTTCGTCTTCGTGTTCACGAACCCCGACGGTTGGGTTTCGCGCAAGCCGCAGTTCGAGATCCCGTGGGGCGACACGCAGACGAACTTCCGGCGCGGGAACGCGAGTTTCGTCGACGGAAGCCCGATCGACACCAACCGACAGTATCCGACGATGGGGTGGGTCGATCCGGCGTTCTGGCCCGCCGAACCCGAGGACGCACCCGAGGTCCGTCCCGGGTACGAAGAGGAAGGACTGGGATACGAGGACGTCGTCCCGGACGCACTCGCGATCGTCGACCACTTCCGCGGGTACGAGAACGTCGAGTACCTCTGTGACTACCACGGGATGTACACCGCGGATCACATGGTGTTCAACCTCGAGACGAACGCGCCGTTCGATCACGCCGGCACCCACGACTTGGACGAGGTCAACATCCGCATCGGTGAGGGAATGCAGGACGAGTGGGGAGGCATCGACGCGATCGCAGACGACGTCGCTGCTGCGGGCGAGGAGCAGTACGGGTTCCCGGTCGTTCCGGACGGCGACAGCTTCGGCGGTCTCTTCGACTGGGGGACGATCTACGACTCGCTTGCCTACCAGGTGACCGGCGCGTTCCTCGGCTGGGCGGGCCAGCCCGAGGAGTTCGGCGGCCTCGGCGCCATCACCGTCGCGCCCGAGATCGTCCTCGCGAACCACTTCCCCGACGCCCGGATCGAGTGGAAGCCGTACGCCGAGCGCCACCTGGTCACGGCCTACCGCATCTCGATGCGCGAGTACGCCGAGATGACCGCCGCCGACACCAGCGCGACCGTCGCGACCGGCGGCCAGGACACTGCCTACGTCACGTCCAGCGACCTCACCAGATCGTCGGCCGACCTCCCGTACTCCGACGAGCACCCCGGAAAGGGCCGCGGTTCCGGCCGGGACCGCGCCGCCGAGGTTCGCCGCCGTCACGACGTCGTCAAACCCGGCCCCGGCGATCGATCGAGCGTCGGGACGCAGACCACCGCCGCGTCCCGTTCGCTGTCGATCCACCTCTCCGGCGTCGCCGGTGCGACCGACGGCGCCGTCCGCGTCAGGGATCCCGCCGGCACCGTCGTCCACGAGCTCGATCTCGCCGAACGGTCGGTACCCGACGCTCCGGGACGGCCGCACGATTTCGAGGGGTGGTACGTCCACCGTCCGGAAGCGGGGGAGTGGGAGATCGAGGTCGAGAGCGACGCCGAAATCGAGGTCGACGTGACGATCCTGGACAGCGACGCCGGCTATCCGAACCCCGAGGAGGTACTCGGCTACGAACAGCGCGAGTACACCGTCAACCCGATGCAGTTCTTCGCCGACCTCGAACCCTTCCTCGAAGACGGGCGGATGGACGGCCTGCGGGTTCACGACGCGCGCATCGGCCGGCTGCTCCGCGGAAACTCCGGGAAACGCCGGTACGACACGCTCGTCGTCTCGCACGACGGCGGGATCGACAATCCGTGGTACGTCGCGGCGATCGAGTTGTTCGTCAAGGCCGGCGGCGGCCTCGTGCTAACTGATGCGGGCGTGCGCCTGCTGGGTGAACTCGACGTCGGCGACGCCGCCGCGATCGATCCCGAGGACGTCGAGACGATCGAGGTTCAGTTCGCGAACCTCGATAACCGGGACTTCGACCATCCGCTGCTCGACGGCATCCGACCGAGACAACAGGAGATGTGGAAGGGATCGCAACTCGGCTACACCACGGGCGTGGACCAGCCGGCGACCGTCGTCGATCGCGACGCGTTCGTCGAGGCCGGCGGCGACATCGCCGGAACCACCGGCGGCGACGATCGCGTCAGCGCCGGGACGCTGACGGCGGGGGACGCCGAGATCAACGTCCTCGGCTCGATCTTGCCGCCGGCCCAGCAGACGGTCCTCCACCCGTTCGGGATGGCCGATTACGCCGTTTCGTTCATGGGTCACACGCTGCTCTGTAACGCGCTCGGCTTCGAGCAGCGGCGGTACGTCGACGGCGAACTGGTGCGCACCTACGGCGAGATCCGGTAGGGTCCCGCCGGTGTTCCGTCTACCGTAGCGCGTCGAGATCGAACTCGAACGCCGACACCGGTACTTCGAGGTCGTGTTCGACGAGCACCTTCGGGTGCACCTCGCCGATCACGCCGACCGCCTCGCCGTCGACGACGACGCCCGCCGTCCGACCCGGGATGAACGTCGGGTGGTCCGTCGGCGGCGTCTCGAGGTCGACGTCGAACGCGCGGGCGAGCGCCTGGAGTCGCGCTTTGGCGTCCTCGTAGCCGGCGTCGTGGCTCACGAGGACGGCCGCCACGGACCGCCCCTCGTCGACGCCCGTGTTTTCGCGCTCGTCGACCTCGGCCGTGAAGCCGATCTCGGCGAGGTCCTGCGGGTACGCGCGGTGGGTGTTGTTTTCGAGCACCATCAGCAGCGACGGGAGTACCCACGTCCGCAGCATCGTGTAGTCCTCGCTATAGGGTTCCTTGATCGTCGCGGGCTCGCCGGCGCCGTAGACGTCCTCGCCGGGCGAAATCTCGAGCCGATCGTAGTTCTCCGCCTCGCTGATCATGTGGAAGTTCAGCAGGTCCTCGAAGCCGAGGCCGACGAGTTGCGTGCGCGCGGCGTTCTCGAGGCGCGATCGCTCGTGGCGGCCGCCGACGGTGCCGACGTCGGGGTAGCGCGGCTCGAGGTCGTTGAAGCCGTAGGCGCGCCCCAGGTCGTCGATGACGTCCAGCGGGTGGAGTACGTCGACGCGGTACGGCGGGATCGTCACCTCGTAGACGAGGTCGCCGTCCTGGTTTTCCGCCCGCTCGGCTTCGAGTCCCGATCGCTCCGCCAGGTCGACGACCTCGTCGGGATCGAGGTCGATCCCGAGAACGGTCTCGATGCGATCGTGCGCGACAGTTTTGGTCTTCGTGGAGAAGTCGGGCCGGACGAGCTCGTGGTCCGGATACTCCACGACGACGTCCTCGATCGTCGCGCCGCGGGCGGCGAGCGCGTAGCAGACGATGGAAAGCATCTTGTCGATCGTCCACTGGTCGGTGCCCGTCATCTCGACGAACAGGTCCCGCGAGTCCGTCGAGACCTCGGTCCGGCGGCCGTTGATCACCGGCGGGAACGAGAACAGCCCGATATCGTCGTAGATCGCTGGGTAACGCTCGTAGCCGCTGACGAGATCGGCGTACGTCCGGCCCGTCTGGTGCTCCTCGAGCACGTCCGCCGGGGTCATCTCTCGATCGGCGTCGAGCGGAACGAACGTGTCTCCTTCGGGTTCGACGCCGACGTATTCGATCGTCGGATTCCCCTCGGTGGCCGGGGACCCTTTCAGCATCGTCAGGTCGTGGATCCCGATCGCGCCCTTCGCGCGCTTGCGGCCCATCGTCGCGTGGAGTTTTTCCTGCAGTTGAATCAGCGAATCCAGGCCGTCCTCGTCGAGGTCGACGTCGCGGATCACCGCGCCGGTGACGTACGGTCGCTCGTCCGGCACGGAGTCGTCGACGACGATCGTCCACTCCGCCCGATTCGTCGAGGGCACGTGAACGCCGCGCGAATCGCCGTAGTGGTAGCGCATCGATCGCGCCACGCCCTCGACGGAGAGCCGATCGAGCCGATCGGGGGCGAACTCGAGTTCGAACGCCCCGCCCTCGGTGCGCCCCTCGAACTCGAGGCCGAGGCCGAACAGGTCCGTCTTGAGTTGTTCGTCGCTTTTCTCCTCGCGGCCGGTCAGCTCGCGCAGTTCGTCGGGGTCGATGTCGACGGTGGGCATCAGTAGGTCACCTCCGTGTTCCGCAGTAGGTCCAGGTCGCAGAGCGTGCCGTGGATGTCGCGGATGTCCTCGAAGCCGTACATCAACATTAGGAGGCGCTCTAAGGCGAGCCCCCACGCCATCACGTCGCAGTCGACGCCGAGCGGTTCGAGCATCTCCTCGCGGAAGATGCCAGAGTTCCCGATCTCGACGAGTTCGCCCGTCGTCGGGTGCGTGCCGAACAGCTCGAACGACGGCTCGGTGTAGGGGTTGTAGTGGGGCTTGAACTCGATGTCCGTGATGCCGAACTGAGCGTAGAACTCCTCGAAGGTACCCATCAGATCGCGTACGGAGAGGTCCTCGGCCATCACCCAGCCCTCGATCTGGAAGAACTCGAGCAGGTGCGTCGGATCGAGCGTGTCGTTACGGTAGACCTTTTCGACGCTGAAGAAGCGCGCGGGCGGTTCGATCTCGCCGATCTGCTCGCCGGAGAGGTAGCGCGTCGACAGCGAGGTCGTGTGCCCGCGAAGCGCGAGCGCACGCGCGAAGTCCTCGTCCCACGGCGAGTGGTAGCCCTCGCCGTCCTCGCCGACGCCCTCTTTGTGGGCTCGCTCGACGCGATCGACGAGGTCCTCGGGCAGATCGTCGATGTGCGTCGGCTGCTCCAGGGCGAACCGGTCCCAGTGCGTGCGAGCGGGGTGGTCCTGGGGCATGAACAGGCAGTCGTTGATCCAGAAGTCCGCGTCGACGTGTGGCCCCTCCATCTCTCGGAAGCCCATGCCGACGAGAACGTCCTTCACGCGCTCGGCGGTCTGGCGCAGGATGTGGACCCGGCCGCCCTCGACGCGCTCGGCGTCGGCCTCGACGTTGTACTCGGCGAACTCGACGTCGCGCCAGTCGCCGCTCGTGAGCAGTCCGGGTGTGACCTGGCCGACGGTTTCGGTGGTCTCGATGCCCGCCATCAATTCGGTGACGGCGCGCTCGGTCAGGGTCACCTCGCGGACCGTCGTCTCCGATCGCTCGAGCAGGCCGCGTCGCTCCAACTGGTCGAGCGTCTCGTCGTCGATCTCGATCGCGTCGATCGGCGCCTCCTCCTTCTCGGCGAGCACGCCGAGCGCGTTGGCCTCCGCGTCCGCCGCGGGATCGGCGTCGGGATCGGCCGTGATCTCGCCGCTGTCGATCGCGCCGTAGCCCTTCCGGGCGTAGTTCGACAACGCGATGTCGACCTGCGGCCCGTCGAGTCCGGACGCGCCGATGACCCGCCCCATGGAGACGGGGTCGGCGTCGGCGCCGGCGTCGAGGGCGGCCTCGTGGAGTCGCACCTCTGGAAGCCCGTCCGCCGCGTAGTCGCGCCCCTCGTCGGTCAGGGCGATCGTTTCGTCGACCCGCTCGTCGACCGCGACCAGCCCCTCCGCCTCGAGTTCGAAGGCGGCCCCGGTGACGGTCTCCGGGGGAAGGTCGGTCGCCTCGGCGAGGGCGTCGACGGACGTTGCCTCGTCCGCGCTCGCGGCCTCTAAGACCGCGACCTGTTGTGCTGGAAGTTGCATTCGCTTGTTCGTATGGCTGCGTGTCGGTCAGTTAGCGGTTCCGATACCGTCCGAACGACCCGGACGGCTCGCGCGAACGGTCGGTTTCGCCGCGCGCACCCGGTGTGAGCGCCCGCGGATCCACCGGCCCGGCGTTACCGGGCGAAGAAGAAGCCGAACCCTGGGCGCGGACGCTGCGGTGGGCGGGCGACGCCGGCACGAACGTCGGGTTCGGATGCCATACGCGAGTCCTGTTCGGGCCGAAGCAAAAGCGTTGCGGTGGTCCACGGCCGATCGCGTCGTCGCGCCGTCACGTACTCTCGAACCGGAAGGTTTCTCCTGCTGACGTGAGAGGAGACGCGTATGGTCAACACCGATCCGGACGACGAATCCGACGTCAGTGACGATCACACCGATGACCGCACTACCGATCGGTCCGTCGACCGGACCGACTCCGATCGGCGGCCGACGGCCGTCAACGGGCTGCTCGGTGGCCTCCTCGCGCTGTTTCTGTTCTCGCTCGTCTCCTTCGCGCCGCTGTTCGGCGGGCTCGTTTCGGGCTATCTCGAAGGGGACGATCTCACGGAGGGCGCAGTTGTCGGCGCGTTCGCCGGTGCGATCGCGGCCGCTGTGGTAGCGGTCGGCCTGTTCCTCACTAACGGACTCGTTCCCGAATTCTTCCCCGAATCCGTGCTGTTCGGCCCGCTCTACGTCGTCGTGTTCGCGACTGGCGGCGGCGCGATCGGGTCGTACCTCAACGACGAACTCGGCGACGAGATCGGTCGGTACTGACTCGCTCCGTCCGCACTGTTCCCCGTTCCCGCCTGCTACCTCGCGCGCGGCGATTCGAGTTCGATGTCGGCTTCTTCCAGCAGATCGGCGACCTCCTCGCGTTTCTCCTGGTGCTCCGCGAGGAACTCTTTCATGAGCTGGGCGGCCTGTTCCTTGCAGTCGCCACAGAGGCGTTCGCCGCCGACGCATTCGTCGTAGACCCGCTTTGCGAACTCGTCGTCGTCGCCGGCCAAGAGGTAGGCGTACAGTTCGTAGACGGGACACTCGTCGGCGCGGCCGCCGAGTTCGCGTTGCTCCTCGGCGGTCTCGCGGCCGCCGGTCGTCGCCGCCTTCACCTTGTCGTAGCCGTCCTCGGGATCGTCGAGCAAGGAGATGTGGCTGGCGGGGATCGACGAGGACATCTTGCCGCCTGTCAGGCCGGTCATGAAGCGGTGGTAAATCGATGACGGCGGCAGGAAGCCGTAGCCGCCGTTTTCGACCTCGATCTCCCGGGCGAGCTCCGCGGCCTCGTCGAGGTCGAGGTCGAAGGCGTCGACGTGACTCTCGTAGACGCGCTTCTCGCCGTCGATCGCCGCTATAAGCGCGTCGAACGCCTCGTCGGTCGCTCGGCGATCGAAAAAGCGGGTTCGGGGTCGAACCGGCTCCATGCCGGCCTCCTCGAGTTTCGTCAGGAGCGATCCGAGCGCGTCCGCGCCGACGCCGAGGTCTTCGAGGGGCGTCCCCTCGATCGCCTCCGCGACGTGGACGCAGCGCAGATCGTCGTCGTCGAAATCGGCGGGATCGAGCCGATCGTGGAAGTCCGCGACGAGCGCGCGCTCCTCGTCGTCGAGTTCGAAGCTGGCGTAGGCCTCGCTCACTTTGAAAAAGCGCATCCGTTCGGCGAGGTCCCGCGCCAGCCGAACGTGGGGGTCCTGGTCCGGGCCGACGGGGATGACGGTCGGCTTCGGCTCGTCGAGTTGGGGGTAGAGGATGTCGGCCATCTGGGTGACGACCGACTGCATGTGCGAGACGTCGGTCTCGCCGTCGAAGCCGTAGATCGCCCCTAGCTCGGAGAAGTTCGCTTCGATCCCCAGTTCGAACGCCAGATCCTGTACCTCGCGGTTGGTTGACTGTCGGTAGAGTTCCCCGTCTTCGGGATCGAAGCCGAGCGCGAGCAGCGAGAGCAGATAGTTGCGCGCGTGCTCGTCGATCTCCGCCCAGGACAGCCCGCGGGCGGAGTGCGCTTCGAGGTCGGCGATCAGCGCGTAGGCGTCGGCACCCCGCCGCTGGTGCCAAATGATCTCGTCGAAGACGAGTTTGTGCCCGATGTGCGGGTCGCCGGTGGGCATAAATCCGGAGAGGACGGCCGCGGGGTCGCCGTTCTGCAAGGCCCGGGCGATCGGGTCGTAGTCGCGGTGGCCGAAGATGACCCCGCGGCGCATCAGGTAGTGAGGGGTCGGCACCTCGGGGAGGATGTCTTCGAACTCCTCGATGCCGAACTCCTCGAACAGTTTGCGGTAGTCGGAGACGCTAGAGGAACCCCACGGATCGAGCGCGACGTCGTCGACGGCTCCGCCGTCTGCTCGAGGAATCTCCGATCCCTCGCCGTCGGCGCCTGCAGCCCCGCCGCCGGATCTTCGATCCGACGAGGATCGCTCACCGCCATCAGTCACCGGTTCCCTGAATCGCGGTTCCGCTGACTCGGACTCCTCGAGCCGATCGTCTCCGGTCATTACGTCCGTTTTGGCGCGCCGGTGCGCAAAAGCCTTCGCCTTCGCGTTCGCTCTCGTCGCCGGGCTCACTCGGCCATACGGCAGCATCAAGAGGGAGCGGCGCGAACGTCTCGTCGATGCACGTTCGGCTATTCGACCGCGAACTGGAGATCGACGAGTCGCGGATCGACGAGGACGAGGCGACGATCCGCGAGCAACTGCGGGAGTACGAGGCCGGGCAGCGATCGACGTTCGACCTCGCCGTCGACTATCCCGACGACTTCACGGGAACCGTGATGCGCGCGATGGACCGGATTCCCTGCGGCGAAACCCGTACCTACGGCGACCTCGCGACCGACCTCGAGACGGCGCCGATCGCGATCGGTCAGGCCTGCGGTCGGAATCCGATCCCCGTCGTCGTCCCCTGCCACCGCGTGGTCGGCGCGGATTCGCTCACCGGGTACGGCGGCGGCCTGGGCCTGAAACGAGCCCTGCTCGCCCACGAGGGAGCCGCGATTCCGGAGCCGGGTCGCACGCGGTGACCGCGTCTGGGAACGCTGCTCGCTATTCGCGTCGCCCGCATTCGCCGTTGATCCACTCGTCGATCGGCTGCGCTCGCCGCTGATCGTCGGCCACCCCACGTCTCGGATTTTCGTTCGCGCCGGCGGCCGATCGATTCGGCCCGGCCTTCATGTTCAGCCCTGGCATCTAATAGGCGATTTCACCCGAGTATGCACCGACTCCATGCCTGAACACTCGGTAGACGCGACGGCCGGCGGGCTGTCGGAAGCGACGTCCCCCGCGGATTTTTCGGGGACTGGTACCGATCGAGATCGGCGACGACGCCTGGGCGCCGCGGCGCTCGGCGGCGCGCTCGTGATCGCCGGCCTCAGACGTCGGTCGCTCGGCGGCGCGGCGATCGCGGCCGCCGGCGGCTGGCTGTCGTATCGGGCCATCGCCGGAGGCGCCAGCGGATCAGGGACGTCGACGGATCGGTCGGCGTCCGCGCGCCCCGAATCGGCGACGATCGAACAGTCCATCACGATCGGGACCCCCGCCGACGAACTCTCGGAGCTCGCACGCGACGCGGGGACCCTCGACCGCATCGCGGGGAGCGCCGCGGACGTCACCTCGCTGGGAGCGGGTCGCCACCGCTGGACCGTCCGCGGACCGCTCGATCGACGACTGTCGTGGGAGACGCGCCTCGTCGACGACGAGTCCGATGAACGGCTGCGCTGGGAACCGATCGGCCGGTCGGCGCTGCTCGACGACCTGGAGCTTCGGTTCGATCCGGCCTCCGGCGATCGGGGGACGAAAGTAACGCTGCGGACCCGGTTCACCCCGCCGGGCGGCGAGCTCGGCACGAAGGTGCTGGACCGACTCGACGTCGTCCCCGAGACGATCGTTAGCCAGGCACTCGACCGCTTCAAGAGCCTCGCCGAGACGGGGGAGATCCCGACGACGACCGCGGGCAATCCGTCGGCTCGGGGGACGGGTGATCTGGTATGAGGGCACTCTGCTGGCACGGCGAGCGGGACGTCCGCGTCGACGAGGTCCCCGAGCCGGAGATCGTCAATCCGACCGACGCGATCATCGAGGTGACGGCCACGGCGATCTGCGGCTCCGATCTGCACCTCTACAACGACCGCGTGCCGTCGATGCGGGAGGGTGACGTGATCGGTCACGAACCGATGGGCGAAGTGGTCGAGGTTGGCGACGAGGTCGACACCCTCGAGGTCGGCGATCGCGTCGTCGTGCCCTTCACGATCAGCTGCGGTTCGTGCTGGTTCTGCGAGCAGGGACTGTATTCGCTCTGCGATAACTCGAACCCGAACGCCGAACTGGCCCGGAAGCTCATGGGCCACTCGCCGGCCGGCCTGTACGGCTACTCCCACATGATGGGCGGCTACGCCGGCGCGCAGGCGGAGTACCTGCGGGTTCCGTACGCCGACGTCGGGCCGATCACGATCGAATCGAACCTACCCGACGAACAGGTGCTCTTCCTCTCCGACATCTTCCCGACGGGGTACATGGCGGCCGAAAACGCCGACATCGAGGAGAACGATACGGTCGCCGTCTGGGGCTGCGGTCCGGTCGGCCAGTTCGCGATCCAGAGCGCCCAGATGCTCGGCGCCGAGCGCGTGATCGCGATCGACCGCATCCCGGAACGGCTGGACATGGCCCGGAGCCACGGCGACGCGGAGGTCATCGACTACGAGGAGGAAGACGTCTACGATCGGCTGATGGAACTCACCGGCAGCCGCGGCCCCGATCGGTGTATCGACGCCGTCGGCACGGACGCCCACGGCACCGGGTTCGCCGGCACCTCCGATCGGGTGAAACAGGAGGTGCGACTGCAGGACGATCGGCCGTACGTGCTCCGCGAGGCGATCAAGTGCTGCCGAAAGGGCGGCACGATCTCGGTCCCCGGCGTCTACGTCGGCCGCGCGAACCTCCCGATCGGGCCACTGATGAACAAGGGCCTGACGGTGAAGACGGGCCAGACGCACGTCCAGCGCTACCTCGATTCGCTCCTCGGGATGATCGAGGAAGGACAGATCGACCCCTCGTTCGTCGTCACGCACCAGGCCGGACTGGAGGAGGGGCCGGAACTGTACGAGAAATTCAACGACAAGGAAGACGGCTGTATCAAGGCGATACTGACGCCCTGACGGCATTCAAAGAGGCGGTCGATATCGCGTTCGTCAGGGCGTCAGCCGTTCGATCGACCACCACTCGATCGATTCGCGGTCCGTCTCGACGAGCGCGAACACCATCGTCTTCCGGACCCCGTGAGCCAGCCGAACGTCGAGCGCCAGATCGCGAGGTTCGAACACGTAGTCCGCCGGGTGCACGCGAACTAGCAGTTCCGAGTGACCGAGTTCCTCGACCGACGCCACGTCCGCGTAGGTCCGGAAGTCCGCGCCGAACTTGTAGCCCGTCTTAGGGACGACGCCGCGATCCCGCAACGCGGTGTAGACGCGCAGTCGGCGCTCGAATCGGTCCCCCTCGACGTCGCGGCCGCGGTCGCAAACCCGGTCCGGATCGAGATCGATCGCCCCCCGTTCGGCGAGGTAAGCGGCCTCGAGCAGCGAACACTGTAACGTGGGCCGATCGTACTCCCGTCCCTCCAGGGGCTGGCCGTAGAATGTCTCCTCGTACAGCGAGAGCGGCGGTTCCCAGACGACGACCCGATCGGCCAACAGGTCGGCCGCGCAATTCTCGGGCAGCGACGACGCGGAGGTGCCGTCAGGGTCGCGACCGGTCACCTCGAAATAGGTGATCTCGCTCTCCTCGTCGACGACGGCGAGTACGCTCTCCGTCAGGGTGCTCGCGGGCACGTCGGTCCGCTCGCCGATGACCCGCAGGGGGTACTCGACCTCCCCGTCACCCGGCCCCTTCCCGCGGGGAAAGACCGCGAAGTCCGTCGTCGGCGGATCCGCGACCCACGGCTCCGCCGCCGGTGAGAGGTAGAATCCCCGTGATCGCAGATCGGCGTAGACCAGAAACTGCACCCCGAAGCCCGCGCCGGGTTCGCGGGCGACGAACGATCGGAAGTCGAGTCGATCGCCGTCGGCGACGACGGCCTCCAGATCCCCGCGAAACAGCAGATGGGCCGCCTCGACGGGTGCGAGGGCGATCTCGTTGCCCTCGAGTGGATAGCCGTAGCCCCGCGAGTCGTGATAGCGCTGGCGCGCGTCGCCGCCGACGCGGACGACGCCCTCCTCCTCGTCGAATCGCCCCTCGAGTCCCATGGACGGGCGTTGGTTGTCGTGCGTAAAGTGGCTGCGGATCGATTTTTATCAGAGTCCGGTGCGAGTGTGCCGATATTGGACACCACCGCCTCGAAAGCCCCTGACGCGATCGGGTCCCGCGGCTCGCTGTGGTCCTCGTCGCTTCGCTCCTGCGGCCCTTACTCTGCGAGACGCTTCACGTCTCGCTGACCCCTCGCTCACTTCGTTCGCGAGGACTTCGCCGGGGTTCATCGATGGCGACGGGAGAGCGAAGCTCTCCCGAGCATCGCGGAAGCAAAGCTTCCGCTCAACGCCAGCCCCTTTCATTCCCGCCCGAAGCGGATGATCGGGCTGCTTTAGCCCCGGTGGTCTCTCGGGCTGCTGTCAGTCGTCACCCGCGGCCCCGATCGTCTCCTCGATCTGCCGTTCGCAAGTGGCGTCGAGACAGCGCGTTCCGGTCGCGGTCTCGAACGTCGGGAGGCTGCAGGCGCACGCGCCGTCGACGACCCCGGCGGGGATCGCGAAGCCGGTCTCGCAGTCAGGATAGCGCTCGCAGCCCGCGATGAGGCCGCCGCGACGGAGGATCCGGAGGTCGCCGTCGCACCCCGATTCGGGGCAGTCCCACTCGCGATCGAAGGCCTCGCGGACGGCGTCGTCCAGCGACTCGCAGGCCCGATCGAGGCAGACGTTGAACGCGAGGCCACGTTCGACGCGCATCCGAGGCAGTCCGCAGTCGCACTGCTCGTCTCGGATCGTCGCGTCCGTCGGGACGCCGTAGCGATCGCCGCAGCCGACGCAGTGGACGCCGGACGATCGGACGAGCGCGCCGCCACAGTCCAGACAGGTGCCGACGGGTGTGCCGGCGGCCGAACTCGGGTAGTGGGCGAACCCGTCCTGGTCGTGGGTGGCGATCCGGAGCGTCTGCGTGCCCTTCGTCGCGACGAGCGAGAAGCCGTCGATCCGGTCGCTCGAGACGGCGTCGGCGCGCGTGAGCCACGCGACGGGCTGGTAGCCGTCGATATCGTGGACCAGAACGGTGTTGTCGGGCTTGACGATCGTCGTCACTCGTCCGCGATACTCCTCGCGATCCTTGCCGTCCGTGATGACGGTGCAGTCGCCCGCGAGCACGCGAATCGCGTCGTCGATCATGCCGTCGTTGGCCGCGGATTAGTATATAAACCCGCGGAGGGCGGTCGCCCCCCTCGTATCGGTAGATGCCGTCCCGATCGGCGGTAGGGCGAAGATCGGTTAGCGGTGAACGGCGGGTCGATCGGGAAATATCGCCGAGCCGTCCCGCTGTCGGCAAATCCACATCCTTTTCATCACTTCGCGGGAATCTCAGGGCGAACCGATGGAGAAGGCGTTGTGGTATCTCATCGCCGGCACGCGCGGCGGTGAGAACAGGGCGCGGATCATCCGGGTGCTCGAGGACCAACCCCGCAACGCCAACCAGCTCGCCGAGGAACTCGACGTCGGCTACAACACCGTTCGCCACCACCTCGAGATGCTCGAGGACCACGACGTCGTCGAGCGTGGCGGGCGGACCTACGGCGAGCTGTACTTCCTCACCGACCAGTTCATGCATCACTGGGACGAGTTCGAGACGATCACGGAGAAACTGGAGTGATACCATGTCAATGTCCACGGAAATCACGGCGGCGGCGGTCCTTTCGGGCGGGAACCTCGTACTGCTCGCGGCGCTCGGCTACGTCTGGGTGCAGAACTACCGACGGTTCGGGACGCCGCTGGTCGCCGGCCTGCTGGCGTTCAGCGCCGTTCTCGCCCTCGAGAACGCGGTGGCGATCTACTTCTTTTTCAGCACCGGGATGTTCTACGCCTCGGATCCGACCGTCCAGCAGGTCGTCGCGCTCCTCCGCGCGCTCCAGTTCGTCGCCCTGGCGTTTCTCGCCTACGTCACGCTCAAGTGACCGACCGTCGGCCGTCAGTCGTCTGGTTTTCCGACCCTCGTCCCCCTACACCGCGTTCCAGAGCCGCTCGTAGCCGTAGTACGTCGCCGTCTTGATGATCGTCGTCGCGAGGCCGATGTCGATCGCGACGCTCGGATCGCCGGTCACGCCGAGCGCGATTCCGACCGTCGTCAGCAGCATCAGCACGCGGTAACACAGCGCCTTGCAGAGCGCGCGGGTCCGGCTCCCTCGCGCCAGCAGGGTGATCGATCGATCGGCGTCGGTCGCCGATTCGCTGGCCGTCGCGTCGATCCTTGGGTGGGGTGTATTCGGGTCACTTGTCGGTCGCGGCGCGTCGGGGTCGATCGTCGATTCGGGTATCGTTCCGGTCGAATTGTCGTCCATCGTTTCGTTCTCGTCGTGGTCGTTGTCGGTCGCTCGCCCCTTGGTTCCCCGTCACCCGGTCACTCACCGAACGGTCGCCCAGACGAGAAAGCACAGCGCGACGAACTGGAGCACCCGGAGCGCCGCCGCGACGAGCACCGCGCCGCCCGACTCGGCGTACAGCATCCCCATCCGGAGGTGGAACGCGATCGCGGCGACGTTCTCACCCGCCAGCAGGGCGGCGAAACAGCACAGGGCGAACACCTGCCTGTTTCGGAACGTCCAGTAGTTCCTGATCCAGACCGCCGAGAGCACGCCGAGTAACAACAGGTTGCCTCCCGCCGCGGCGACCGCGAGTAGCGTTGGATCTGTCATCGGTCGTGTTCTGCTGCACTCGGCTCCCGGGCGCGACGGGATCGAGCAGCCGAAGCGCCCACTCGGCGCTCAGGCTTCGATCGTGCGGGACACCCAGCCAGTCGCGCCGTCGGGTTTCGGGCCGCTCGGCTCGTCGGTCTGTACGGTTCCGTCGCCGTCGATCGCCCGGACGACGACCTCGTGGCTGTCGGCCGTCGGCTCGAACGCGTGTCGCCACTGGCGCCACGCGTCGTCCGCCTCGAGCTCGGGCGAGAGCTCCGCGTCGGTCCAGCTGTCGCCGCCGTCGATCGACACCTCGACGCGATCGACGCCGGCCAGGCCGGCGTAGGC
Source organism: Halosolutus gelatinilyticus (assembly GCF_023028105.1). Lineage (NCBI taxonomy): Archaea > Methanobacteriati > Methanobacteriota > Halobacteria > Halobacteriales > Natrialbaceae > Halosolutus > Halosolutus gelatinilyticus. The sequence goes on along the minus strand of NZ_CP095491.1, from coordinate 1,216,086 downwards.
GTGGCCGCCGACGGTGACCCGACCGTCGTCGCCGCGGTCGACCGACCAGAGTTTGGCCACGGTTTCGACCTCGCCGGTGCCGTCCCAGTCTCGTTCCTCCCAGTAGCCGTCGACGTCCTCGTCGGTGAGTTCGATCTCGGTGAGCCACTTGACGTTCACCTCGCCCCAGTTGCCGGGGACGAGCAGTCGTACGGGGTGACCGTGCTCCCTGGGGAGCACGCGGCCGTTCATCCCGTAGACGAGATACGATCGCTCGAGTTCCTCGCGCCTGATGGTGTTCCAGAACCCATCGTCAGCGCGCGCGACGGCGTACTCGGCGTTCGATCCGGCTTCTTCGAGGAGGTCGGCGACCGGAACTCCGGTCCAGACGGCAGTGTCCATCTCGCGGTCGTTGAGGTCTTCGCCGACGCAGCGCAGCGTGCTGTAAAACTGCTCCGCCTCGCGCTCCCGGAGGTCGTCGTAGCCGATCGTCAACTCCGCGTCGACGTCGCCGGTGATCGAGAGCTGCCACCCGTCGCGCTCGACGATCGGGTCGATCGTGTTGATGTCGACGGTGTAGAACGCGCCGATCTCGCTTACCAGGCCCGGGGCGTCGGGCAGGCCGAAAGCGGCCCGTCGGGCCCGTTCGAGCAACGCGCGCTCGCCGATCGGCGGCTGGCTGCCGCCGCCGAGGAAGGGGACGCTCGAATCGGGCGTCCGCCGTCGCCCCAGGACCGCGGCGAGGCCGGCGAACGAGAGCACGCCGAAGCCGGCCTGGAGGGTCGCCCGCTTCGTTCGATCGACGTTCCGGTCCCGACGAACGCTCAGCGGATCGTGAGCCGCGGCGTACTCGACGACGCCGACCACGACCCCGGCGGGCGCCGCGGCGGCGAGGGCAGCCGCGGTCGCATCCGTCAGCGCCGCGGTGACGAGCCAGACGATTCCGATCGACAGCGCAGCCCCGAGATACCGCAGGTCCGCGAGGACCTCGATCTCGAGGCAGGTCAGGATCGCCGCGGCCAGCAGCCCCGTCGCGAGTCCGAGTGCGAGCACCAAACTCGCCGGCTGGGCCAGCGGTCCGAGCAGTTCCAGGGTCGTATTGACGATCACGGCGGGCATGGTCTCGACGACGAACGCCGACGCCGGAGCGCCGACGAACGCCGGCGTACGGCCGGCGTACGCGTACGACCCGGCGACGGCGGCGACGGCGGCGATCGTCGCCGTGACGGCTCGCCACGTCCCGTGTGCGGTCGCGAGTCGAGACAGTCTTGGTGTCATCGGTGGCGTGGTGTTAGTTGAACCGTCTCACGGCGAGTACGCCGGCCAATCCGGCGACGACGACCAGTCCAACGATGGCGAACCCGATGCTTCCGAACAGCCCGTCGTCTTCGTTCATCTCGTCGTTGCTCATCTCTTCGCCGTCCATTCCATCGCTGTCGTTCATCCGGTCGTCATTCATCTCATCGTTTCCGTCCATCTCGTCGCCGCCCATCCCGTCACCGTCGCTCATCTCGCCGTCATCACTGCCGTTCATCTCGCCATCACCGTTCATCCCGTCGCCGTCGCCCATCTCGTCGTCGCTCGCGTTGTCTTGTTGTACGGCGCCGACGGTCGAGACGCCGGTCTCGGCCGGCCCGCTCGTCGCGACTGCCGCCGCCGTTCCGGCGCCGGCGGACAGGACGAGCAGTGCCAGTGCGAACGCGATACCAGCGTGAATCTGTGGTCGAATCATACCTCACCCGGCTCGACACTCGCCCGCCTAAAGGAGATTTTTCGAGATCTGGGGCAACTGTCCCCAAGATCCGTTGTAACTCTCCGGAGATTCGTTCGGATTCGATCGCAAATCAGTTGCAAATTCGCGGCACAGTCGTGCGGTTTCGCTCGTCACCGTGCCGGCCGTCGATCGGAAATCCGCTCGGCGCGCTCGGTCCGGCACCACCGGTGTGTTCGGCCCGAAATCGGCCGGTTCCAGCAGGCACAATATCCTTGTCCCGCTCGATACAGACGGATACCTATGCCGGACATCACCGCGGAAATCGTCCTGTTCGACGGCTTCGACGAACTCGACGCGATCGGCCCCTACGAGGTCCTGGAGAACGGCGCGCAGGCAGGCGCGTCGATCGAGACGCGGCTGGTCACGCTCGAGGCAGTTGACCTCGTGACGGCGAGCCACGGGCTTCGGGTGGAACCGGACGGCACCCTCGGCGAGCCGGACCTGCTGCTCGTGCCGGGCGGTGGCTGGACGACCGCCAACGCCGGGGTTCGGGCCGCCGTCGAGGACGGCGTCCTCCCGGAGGCCGTCGACGATCGGTACGCCGACGGCGCGACGGTCGCCTCAGTCTGTACGGGGGCGATGGTCCTCGCGGAGGCCGGTCTGCTGCAGGGGCGCCCGGCGACGACGCACCGGGTCGCGATCGACGACCTCGAGGCCCACGCGGCGAACGTGGTCGAGGAACGCGTCGTCGACGGGGCGGCTACCGCCGCCAGTCCAGAGCGTGCCAGCGGGCACGCGGACGACGGCGACGTGCTCACCGCGGGCGGCGTCACCGCCGGGCTCGATCTGGCGCTGTGGCTGCTCGAACGCGAGTTCGGCGACGAGATTTCGAGCGCCGTCGAGGAAGAGATGGAATACGAACGCCGTGGTGGTGTGTTCGGGTAGATGGTTCGATCAGCTTTGACCCGATATTGGCATCCATAGCCATTGAGAATACCACGAAAGCCCCTGACACTATCCGGTCGAGGGACTTGCTGCGCGCTCCCCTCACTTCGTTCGGTCAGTGCTTGCTACGCCCGTCTTCCCGGATAGCGTCAGCCCCTTTCAGTCCCACCCTTCGGTGGCGTTCCGGCCAGCCGATACGGGCGGGGCCTTCGTGGTGGTATTATTCTACTTTGAACGATCGTGCGTCGATCCGACCGCTACTTCTGCTAGCCAAATGGCTATCCGATCGGGGCGAATAGCCTCCGTCATATGACTGCCGTGTTGTTCGATATGGACGGCGTGATCGTCAACAGCGAGGACTACTGGGTCGAACTCGAGCGCGAAGAGTTGCTGCCGGCGGCGGTACCGGACGCGGACGTCGACGTCGCGGAGGTGACCGGGATGAACTTCCGCGAGATCTACGACTACCTCGATTCGGAGTACGAGACGGCGATCGATCGGGAGGAGTGGATCGATCGGTTCGAAGTCGCAGCGGCGGAGATCTATACCGAGCGGGTCGACCTCCTCGACGAGTTCCACCAGTTGCTCGCCGACCTCCGGGAGCGAGACGTCCGGGTGGCGATCGTCTCCTCGTCGCCGCACAGTTGGATCGACATGGTTCGCGATCGATTCGACCTGGAAGGCGAGTTCGACGAGGTGATCAGCGCCGACGAGATCGACGCCGCGAGCAAGCCGGCGCCGGACGTCTACGAGTACGCCGCCGATCGCGTCGGGCTTCCCGCCGAGGAGTGCATCGCGGTCGAGGATTCGGAGAACGGGATCGAGGCGGCCGCGCGAGCGGGAACGATCGTCGTCGCCTACCGGATCGACGCCCACGGCGACATCGATCTCTCGCCGGCCGACGAGGTGGTCGACTCCGCCGACGAACTGCGACGGACGGTGCTCGAACTGACGGCGTAACAGCGGACGACTAGCGGCCGGTCACCCGGACCGTCCGGGTCTCCTCGATCGGCACCAGCGGCTCCTCGGGGAAGGCGACGCTCACCGCGAACTCGAGTTCGTCCGCGTCGGCGCCGAAGACGCCGACCGGAACGGTGTCCGCGTCCCGCAGGTAGGTGTTCGTCCCGGTCATCTCGACCCCGTTCACGGTGACGCGGATGCCGGCCCGCGAGGGTTCGCCGACGTTCCGGACCGTCACCTCGCGAACTTCGTTCTCTCCGTGGCCGATCGAGTCGGGAAACGCGCCCCAGTCGATCTCGACCGACGGGAGCGATTGGGCGCTCTCGTAGACGCGTTCGGCGACCCCCTCGGAGAGCCCGGCCGCGACCAGTCCGTCGATCCCGGCGTCGACGACATCGCCGGGCGCCGAGAGTCCCTCTTTCGAGAGTTTGCTCGCCCGACCCGCCGCGACCCCGTCGATCGCCGTGAGTCCGACCGCGTCCGCGGCCACGCCGTTTTCGATCCGGGCTTCGACCCGACGAGCGAGGTTCGCCGCGTGCGGGCCCGCGAATCGATCGAGGAACGCGCCCAGCGCCGAGACGAGTCGCGTCGCGTTCTGCTGGATCACCCAGGCGTCGCTGCGCAGATCCGGCGGGATCGAGCCGTTCGAGCCGCTCCTGAGGATCGCGAGCACCTTCCGCTCGCCCGCGTCGAGGTCGCCCGTCTCCTGGCCGACGAGCACCGCGCTGATCGCGTCGCGCTCGGACTGTCGCGCCGAGACGGAGTCGAACTCCTGGGCGGTCGCGACGGCTTCGAGGATGTCGGCCGTTCGGAGCGGCATTCCCTCCTTGCGGCTTCGTCGCTCGGTCTTCGAAGCGCGTGGCGTCTCGCTCGCAACCCGATCGCACAGTTCCGCAAAGCGGGCCGCCGTCGCGAGTCGCAGGTAGTACTTCGAGGCTAGCATCCCCCGCGGCGTCGCCTCGATCGACAGGTCCTCGCCCATCTCGACGAAGCCCCGATCGACCAGTTCTTCGAGACAGTCTCGCACGCGGCTCCGGAGGTTCGGGAAGTCGTACTCCTCCGGCCTCGACTGGCCTCGAACGTAGTAGAAGGTCGTCTCGAGCCAGTCCATCACGTCGTCCAGATCGGTGATCGTTCCCATCGCGATCTCGGCGTTGAGGTGGGTTTCGAGGCTCTCGGCCAGCCGCGACTCGATCTCCTTGCCGTCCCGGAGCAGGCGGCGGTACTTGTCGGCCTCCGCGGCGTCGCAGACGACCCAGCCGTAGCCGACGTCGTCGTAGCCGGGTCGGCCCGCCCGCCCGAGCATCTGCAGCACGTCGAGCGGGCTCATATCGACCTCGCCCTCGAGCGGGTCGTGGAGCTTCGTATCGCGGATGATCACGCAGCGGGCCGGGAGGTTGACCCCCCAGGCGAGCGTCGACGTCGAGAACAGGAGTTCGATCCGTCCCTCCTTGAACCACTCCTCGACGAGGTCGCGATCGTTCTTCGAGAGCCCCGCGTGGTGGAAGGCGACCCCGTCAAGCACCGACTTGCGGAGCGTGTCGTTCTCCAGCGCCTCCTTCGACTCGGCGTGGAAGTCGTAGTCGCCCCGCGGACCGATCTGCAGGTCGCGCTCGGCGATCTCGTCTCTGGCCTTCTTGGCCGCCTGCACGGTGTCCTGTCGCGAGGAGACGAACACGAGCGCCTGGCCGTCGTCCCGGAGGTGCGGCTCGGCGAGGTCGAGCGCCCGGTACAGCCGCCGGTACTTGTCCGCAAAGGAGTTCTCGCCGTGGGTGTAGGTCTTGACCCCGGCGTTCAGGTCGACCGGGCGGTACTCCTCGCCGAACTCGAAGGTTGTCTCCGCGGGAGCGTCGAGCCACGCGGCCACGTCGTCGACGTTCGGCATCGTCGCCGAGAGGGCGACGATCCGGGGATCGCAGAGCCGCCGCAGCCGCGAGATCGTCACTTCGAGCACGGAGCCGCGCCGATCGGCGTCCAGCAGGTGGACCTCGTCGATGACGCAGACGTCGACGTCGGTGACGAAGTCGTACCGGCGCGAGTCGTGCTTGCGCGTCGCCGAGTCGAGTTTCTCGGGGGTCATCACCAGGATGTCCGCGTGCCGCGCGCGCCGCGGGTTCAGGTCCCGCTCGCCGGTGACGACGTACACCGAGTAGTCCAGGTCCTCGAAGCGGTCCCAGTCGTCTTCTTTCTCGTTTGTCAGGGCTCGCAGCGGCGCGATAAACAGCGCGGTGCCGCCGTCGGCGAGCGCCTTGCAGATCGCCAGTTCCGCGAGCGCCGTCTTGCCCGACGCCGTCGGCGCGCTCGCGACCACGTTCTCCTCGCGCTCGAGCAGCGCCGGCAGCGCCTCTCGTTGCATCCGGTTGAACTCCTCGAAGGCGAAGGCGTCAGCGAATTCGGGGAGAACCTCGGCGACCTCCATCATGCTGACACGGGCAGCGCCGGGTCAAAGGCGTTTCCCTCGCGACCCGCCGCGCGATTCGGTTCGGCGTTCGCTCCTCGTCGGAGTCGGCCTCGATCGGCCCGTCGGGCGGTTCCGATCACCGCAACCCGACGACGGCGACGACGATCGCCCCCGCGGTCGCGAACACGAGCGGGTAGAGGACGCCGGCGAGAACGATCGCGGGGAGGAGTTCGGGAGCGATCGAGCCGCGCGCTTCGATTCCGAAGATCGTCCACGAGGCGCTCGTCTCGGCGACGACCGCTCCGAGACCGGCTACCAGGCCGTAACCGATCGTCACCGGCGCCCCGGTGAGAACGGCCTCGCCGATGGTCCGGACGTCCCACCGGTAGGCGAGCGCGGCACCGGCGATCGCGAGCACGAGCGGCGGGACGACGTACAGCGCCGTCGCGCTCGAACTGCCGTATTGGGCGATGAAGTTGACGGACTCCGTCCCGCCGAGCACGCCGCTGACCTCGACGTCGACCAGGTGAGCGCTGTAGGAGTACCAGGCCACTCCCTTCCACTCGGCGACGTTGCCGCCGAACTCCGCGCGAACGTCGCTCGCAACCAGCGCGTACGTGACGAGATAGCCGACCGCGGCGGCGAGGATTCCGGCGCCCGCGCTCGCCGCGGCGTCCGTGGCGCTTAGCGCGCTCGATCGCGATCGACTAGCCGTCCGAACTGACTGTCGTGTCATCGTGTCGGTTCCGGAGGCCGTTCGACCTACTATGCCTTGTGGTCGATCGGGACGGATCGCGGACTCAGACCGGTGGATTTCCGGTCGTCGCGCCGAGTTGGTCGTCGAGCACGTTCGCGGCCCGGCCGGGGTTCGGAACGAGTTCGAACGTCAACTCCGGTTCGCCGGAGCCGGCGGTGTAGACGGTCAGGTCGCCGTAGCCCAGCAGGCGGCCGAGCGCGGACTGCTGAAGGCTGGTGTTCTGGACGCGATCGAGGCGAAACTGCGTGACGTCGCGCGAGACGACGCCGCGTTTCTTGTACAGTTCGTCGGAGGTGATCACGTACCGCGTGTTCGTCCAGACGAGCCAGCGCGCGCCGACGATCGCCAGTCCGCCGAGTGCGATGACGGTGCCGACCGCGGGAAGGTAGTCGACGCCGTTCGCGAGGCTCCAGCCGGCGAGCACGAGGCCGACGAACAGCAGTCCGACGCCGATCGGCAGGCCGGCGCCCATCGCGATCGGGTGGGGACGCCGGTCCCAGACGATCGCCTCGTCGTCGGAGAGGTGCAGCCAGTCGGCCGTCGCCGGGGGCATAGACCCATCCTATTCCGCTTCGGGCCGTAAAACTATCGCGGTCCTTCAGCCGCCGACGGGGCCGACCGGGCGCGTCGATCGGCGATCGACGATGATCGGCCGGAGGCGAGCGAGTCCAGTTTGGGAGTCCCGATCGGGCGCGGGCATCAGTCCGCGGCCTCCGCGGCGGCGGTCTTCGCGGCGCGTTCGTTCATTCCGCCGCTCGTCTCGAGCCGGTAGTAGCACCCGAGGCCGATCGCGGCGGCGACGTTCGAAAGGGTGACGCCCCAGAAGACGCCGGTGACGCCCATGTTCAGGACGAACGCGCCGGCCGCCGCGATCGGGATGCGGACGATCCAGTACTGCAACAGCGTGGCGATCAGGCTCGTCCGGGTTCGCCGCGCGCCGTTGAACCCGGCCTGCAGGAGGTACATCGCGCCGATCGCCCAGTAGCCGTACGCGAGAATCCGCAGGTACTCCGTCGCGGCCGCGAGTTCCGCCGTCGTCGCGTCGGGAACGAACAGCGCCGACAGGATGCCGGGGATCGCCCACTGGACCGCGCCGATGACCGTCAGCCCGACGCTGGCCATGACGACGCCGATCCACGTCGTTCGCCGCGCTCGGTCGGGCAGTTCCGCCCCGAGGTTCTGGCCGATCATGCTCTGGGCGGCCTGCTGGAGCCCGATCGCCGGGACGAACGAGATGGTCGCCACGCGGGCGCCGATCGTGTACGCCGCCAGCCCCGTCGCACCCCCGACGAGGGCGACGAGCCAGACCATCCCGACGCGCGCGGACTGGCTCGTAACGTACTGTCCGGCTGTCGGCCAGCCGATGTCGACGATCTCCCGACAGTCGTCGAGCGCGAGTTCGCAGTCCGCTCGCGTGATGACGAACCCGTCGCGGCCGCGCACCGCCATGCCGATTCCGAGCGCGAGACCGAAGCCGTAGCCGATCGCCGTCGCCAGCGCGGCCCCCGCGACCCCGAGTCCGGGAAACACCCACCAGCCGAAGATCAGGAACGGATCGAGCACGAGGTTCACCGCGACCGACAGGGCGTTGATGTACAGGGCCGCCCGGGTGTCGCCCCAGCCGATAAAACTCGACTCGATAGCTTCGCTCGCGCTCGTCAGCGGAACCGCGAGCGCGAACGTCGCGAGGTACGCGGCGGCGTATCGGGTGACGACCTCGCTCGCGCCGAAGATGCCGACGATCCGGCCCGCGAGCGCCCAGACGACGAGGCCGACGATCGATCCGGCGATCAGGCCGACGCCGATGCCGTTGACAGCGGCGCGGCGGCCGCTCGCGGATTCGTCGGCGCCGACGCGCTGGGAGACGAGCACCTGGGTGCCGACGCCGGCGCCGACCGCGACGGCGGCCAGCAGTCCGATGATCGGAAACGTCACCCCGACCGCGGCGACTCCCTCCAGGCTGTGGCGACCGAGCCAGAGCGTATCGATTACCTGCTGCAGAACCTGGACGAGGTTCTGCACGAGCAACGGGCCGGCCAGGATCACGAGCGTCTTCGCGATAGGGCCGCTCGTGATCTCGTCGCGATCCAGATCGAACATTCTCTTGGACCTGATGAGTGGTCAATAAAATAAATATTTATTCAATGCGAACTGATCGTGCGGGCCCGCCGATCACAATGGTTTTTCACCCTCGGCGGCCACGTTCCGGTATGAGCACCGCTCGCAAGCCCGACTGGCTGAAGATGCGACCGCCGTCGGGCCGGGAGTTCACCGACATCCGGGAGACGCTCCGGGAACGGAACCTCCACACCGTCTGCGAGGAGGCTAACTGTCCCAACCTGGGCGAATGCTGGTCGGGAGGGGCGAACACCGGCGGCGAGGGCGGGACGGCCACGTTCATGCTGATGGGTGATCGCTGCTCGCGCGCCTGTAACTTCTGCGACGTCGAGACCGGCGGCATGGAGCCGCTCGATCCCGACGAACCCGAAAACGTCGCCGCGGCCGTCGCCGAAATCGGCCTCGACTACGTGGTCCTGACGAGCGTCGATCGGGATGACCTGCCCGACCAGGGCGCGGGTCACTTCGCCGAGACGATCCGGGAGATCAAGGACCGTCACCCGGGCATCCTCGTCGAAGTGCTCATCCCCGACTTTCGGGGCGAAGAACGGCTCGTTCGGAAGATCGTCGACGCCGATCCCGACGTGATCGCACACAACGTCGAAACCGTCGAGCGTCTGCAGTTTCCCGTCCGCGATCGGCGCGCGGGCTACGAGCAGTCGCTGTCGGTGCTCGAGCAGGTCGATCGGGAATCGGACATCTACACGAAAACCTCGATCATGCTCGGTCACGGCGAGTACGACCACGAGGTCTACCAGACCCTGGCCGACTGCCGCGAACGCGGCGTCGACGTCGTGACGCTGGGACAGTACCTGCGCCCGTCGCGGAGCCACCTCGAGGTGAAGCGGTACGACCACCCGGATAAGTACGAGACGTGGCGCCGGGTCGCCGAGGAGGAACTCGGCTTCCTCTACTGCGCCAGCGGGCCGATGGTCCGATCGTCGTACAAGGCGGGCGAGCTGTTCGTCGATGCCGTCCTCCGGGAGGGGAAGAGCGTCGAGGAGGCGCGGCGCGAAGCGCGGCCGCAGACGACGGAGTCGTAGGGCCTCGGACTGTGGACCCACGTCACGCCGCCTCGAAGACGACGAGCCCGTCCGCGCTCCTGCCCGTTGCCAACGCACCGCACTCGTCTGAACTCGGGTTTCGTCCAGTCTTCCGCTTCCTTCGGGGTCAGAATCCGATGAACGGCTAAAAATATCCTGTTCTGAGCAACACTGTCCAGACGTGTCGCCTTGAGTGCAGTATTCTTGAGCCTGCGGGGCAAGAATATCACCGATAGTAAACTATTTACGAAAATCCTTTAACGAGAGCGATAATTCATTAGGGTATGTGCAGGTGGGTTTACCCGTGAGCACGATACAGCGCGACCCCCGAGAACGAGTACAGGTCCTCGACGACACCGGTCGGGTCCTCGAGGGGGCCTCCGTGCCGGAGCTTTCCGACGACGAACTCGTCGAAATGTACGAGCAGATGCGGCTGGCACGGCACTTCGACGAGCGAGCGGTGAGCCTCCAGCGCCAAGGGCGGATGGGGACGTACCCGCCGCTGTCTGGCCAGGAAGGGTCCCAGATCGGCAGCGCGCACGCGCTCGATCAGGAGGATTGGGTCTTCCCTAGTTACCGCGAACACGGCGTCTCGCTGGTCCGCGGGATGTCGCTCAAGCGCACCCTGCTGTACTGGATGGGCCACGAGCAGGGCAACCGGATCCCCGACGACGCCAACATCTTCACCGTCGCCGTCCCGATCGCGACTCAGATTCCGCACGCGACGGGCGCCGCGTGGGCCTCGAAGCTCCGCGGCGAGGAGAAGGCCTTCATCTGCTACTTCGGCGACGGTGCCACCTCGGAGGGCGATTTCCACGAGGGACTGAACTTCGCCGGCGTCTTCGACACGCCGAACGTTTTCTTCTGTAACAACAACCAGTGGGCGATCTCGGTGCCCCGCGATCGCCAGACGGCGAGCGCCACGTTAGCCCAGAAGGCCGAGGCCTACGGATTCGAAGGCGTCCAGGTCGACGGCATGGATCCGCTCGCGGTGTACAAGGTCACCCGCGACGCCGTCGAGAAGGCGAAGAACCCGGCCGCGTTCGACGACGGGGCGGCCGGGAGCGCGACCCGGCCCACGCTCATCGAGGCGGTCCAGTACCGCTTCGGGGCGCACACGACCGCCGACGATCCGTCCGTCTACCGCGAGGAGGCAGAAGTCGAGCGCTGGCGCCAGAAGGACCCGATCCCGCGGATGGAGACGTTCCTGCGGAACCACGGCCTGCTGGACGACGAAGAAGCCGACGCGATCGAGTCGCGGATCAAAGACGAGATCGCCGAGGCGATCGACGCGGCGGAGTCGGTCGAGCGTCCCGATCCCGAGGAGATCTTCGCCCACGTCTACGAGGGCATGCCCAAACGATTACAGCGCCAGCTCGAGTGGTTCGAATCGGTACGCGAACGCCACGGCGACGACGCGCTATTGGAGGGATAACATGGCTGCAGAATCGGAAAATCTCACGCTGGTACAGGCGGTACGGGACGGATTGCACACGGAAATGGAACGCGACGAGGACGTCGTCGTCATGGGCGAGGACGTCGGCGAGAACGGCGGCGTCTTCCGCGCCACCGAAGGCTTGTACGACGAGTTCGGCGGCGATCGGGTGATCGACACGCCGCTGGCGGAGTCGGGGATCGTCGGGACGGCGATCGGGATGGCGGCCTACGGGATGCGGCCCGTGCCCGAGATGCAGTTCATGGGATTCATCTACCCCGCGTTCGACCAGATCGTCTCCCACGCCGCGCGCCTGCGGACGCGATCGCGCGGCCGCTATACGTGTCCGCTGGTCGTCCGGGCGCCCTACGGCGGCGGCATCCGCGCGCCCGAACACCACTCCGAGTCGACGGAGGCGATGTTCGTCCACCAGCCCGGACTCAAGGTCGTCATGCCGTCGACCCCCTACGACACGAAGGGGCTTTTGGCGAGTGCGATCCGCTCGCCGGATCCGGTGGTCTTCCTCGAACCCAAACTCATCTACCGGGCGTTCCGCGAGGAAGTTCCGAACGAGTCGTACGAGGTGCCGATCGGCGAGGCCGCAGTCCGCCGGGAAGGCTCCGACATCTCGGTTTTCACCTGGGGCGCGATGACCCGGCCGACGATGGAGGCCGCGGAGAACCTCGAGGGCGAGATCGACGTCGAGGTCGTCGACCTGCGCACCCTCTCGCCGCTGGACGAGGACGCGATCGTCGAGTCGTTCAAGAAGACCGGCCGCGCCGCGGTCGTCCACGAGGCGCCCAAAACCGGCGGACTGGCCGGCGAGATCACGGCGACGATCCAGGAGCAGGCCCTCGTGTACCAGGAGGCGCCGATCGAGCGCATCACCGGCTTCGACACGCCGTTCCCGCTGTACGCGCTCGAAGACTACTACCTGCCGGAGGCCGCCCGCATCGAGGACGGTATCCGGAACGCCGCGGAGTTCTAACATGGTTCGCGAGTTCAAACTCCCCGACGTCGGCGAGGGGGTCGCCGAGGGCGAACTGGTCTCGTGGCTGGTCGCGGAAGGCGACGAGGTCAGCGAGGATCAACCGGTCGCGGAGGTCGAGACCGACAAGGCGCTGGTCGAGGTACCCGCGCCGGTCAACGGGACCGTTCGCGAACTGCGCTACGAAGAGGGGGACGTGATCCCCGTCGGCGAGGTGTTCGTGACGTTCGACGTGGAGGGCGAAGAGACGCCGAGCGAAGCCGAATCGGAAACGGAATCCGAGGCCGACGTCACCAGTCACTCGGCGGACGTCGATTCGCCGGAGGAAGCACGGTCCCCCGAAGGGGGCGAGGGCGAACTCGCCGGCGATCCCGGCGCCGAGACCGCCGAAATCGAGACGCCGGACGATCGGATCTTCGCGCCTCCGCGCGTGCGACGAATGGCCCGCGAGGAGGGGATCGACCTCTCGCGGATCGAGGGCAGCGGTCCCGGCGGTCGGATCACGGCTGCAGACGTACAGGCCGCCGCTGGCGGCGGCGAAATCGAGGCGGCCAGCGCCGACGAGACGGCCGGCGCCCCGGAACCGGGCGCCGAATCGGCGGCGGATGCGATCGAGCCCGACGCCGACGCGACGCCGTCCGATACGGGATCCGACGCCGCAGCGGGCGCCGCGACGGGAGCCGGCGGACAGCGGGCCCGGCAGGCGCGGCCCGCGCAGGTCGAATCGGCCGATCGCGATCGGACGCTGGCCGCGCCCGCGACCCGCCGGATCGCCCAGGAGGAGGGCGTCGACATCGACGCCGTCCCGACGGACGAGGAGCGCGACGGCGAGGCGTTCGTCACGCCCGAGGCCGTCCGGGAGTACGCCGAGGCGCAGCGCCAGGCCCAGGAGGCCGACCGCGAGGCGATCGAGGCCGGCGAACCGGTCAGTCAGAAAGGCGCCGAGTTCGCGCCCGGCGAGCGCGAGCGGCGCGAACCGTTTCGCGGCGTCCGCAAGCGGATCGCCGAGGCGATGGTCGAGTCGAAGTACACCGCACCCCACGTCACCCACCACGACGAGGTCGACGTCACCGACCTGGTCGAGGCCCGCCAGCGGCTCAAACCCCGCGCCGAGGAGCAGGGCATCCGGCTGACCTACATGCCCTTCATCATGAAGGCGGTCACGGCCGCGTTGAAGGAGTTCCCCGAGATGAACGCGGTCATCGACGACGCGAACGAGGAGATCGTCTACCGCGACTACTACAACGTCGGGGTCGCCACCGCGACCGACGTCGGGCTGATGGTGCCGGTCGTCGAGAACGTCGACGGCAAGGGACTCCTCCAGCTGTCCTCGGAGATGAACGAGTTAGTGCAGAAGGCCCGCGAGCGATCGATCAGCCCCGGCGAACTCCAGGGCTCGACGTTCACGATCACGAACGTCGGCGGCATCGGCGGCGAGTACGCCACGCCGATTTTGAACTATCCCGAGTCGGGGATCCTCGCGATTGGCGAGATCAAGCGCAAACCGCGCGTGGTCGAGCGAGACGGCGAGGAGTCGATCGAGCCGCGATCCGTGCTCACGCTCTCGCTGTCGTTCGACCACCGACTGATCGACGGTGCGGTCGGGGCGGAGTTCACGAACACAATCATGGAGTACCTCGAGAACCCCG